>NZ_CP042464.1:1802142-2102500 GCF_015074785.1 Segatella copri | reverse complement strand
ATGACGAACTCATTCCTGAAATGAACAAGGATATCCAGCGCTTGCAACTGATAGCAGACCGTTTCTCAAAGATAGGTGCCCTGCCAGAACCTGTTCCTGCAAGTTTGAACGAAGTGATGAATCATGTTATAGACTACATGGATCGTCGAACATCGAAGAATGTTAAACTGGTGAAGGAAATACCTGAACAGGATGTTATCGTTAAGATGAATGCCTCTCTCTTTGAATGGGTGATAGAAAATCTGTCGAAGAATGCTGTTGATGCTATGGGAGCAAATGGTGGACAGATTACGCTCCATGTGGAAGAAATAGATGATAAAGCTATTATAGAAGTTTCAGATACAGGAAATGGTATAAGAAAAAAGGATTTGAAGAATGTATTCCGTCCCGGTTTTACTACCAAAAAGCGAGGCTGGGGCTTAGGTTTATCACTAGCTAAACGAATCGTAGAAGAATACCATCATGGTAAAATATGGGTGAAAAGTACAGAAATTGGGCATGGAACCACCTTCAGAATCGAGTTAAAGAAAGAATAATCAATTAATAATGAGTGATTTTAGTGATTTTTACATAAAAAATTATTTTATCTCAAAAATTATTTGTAACTTTGCAGCCCGAAACAATATAGTATATATTGAATATGTGTAACATAGATTCTTTTAAGATTGATTTGAAAGCTTTACCTCAAGGTATAACCGAAAAGGAATTTAAGCTTACCAATGAATATTTTGAGGCAATCGATGCTCCTGATGTTCAGAGAGGCGAGTTGTCAAGTAGTCTGTCTATCAATAGGACGGATGACTTCTTCGAACTCAATTTCCATACTGAGGGAGTGGTTCACATACCATGCGACATCTGTCTGGACGATATGGATCAAACCATTGAGACTAATGACAGGCTAGTCGTAAAATTCGGAGAAGAGTACTCAGAGGATGATGATCTGGTGACTGTGGCCGAGAACGAAGGAATACTCGATGTCGCCTGGTTTATCTATGAATTTATAGATCTCAATATTCCCATCAAGCATGTGCATGCACCTGGAAAATGCAACCCTGCTATGATTGAAAAGCTCAATGAGCATTCTGCCGCCCGAAGCGGTGAGGAAGAAGAGGAAACTGTAGATCCACGCTGGGAAGCTCTATTGAAATTGAAAAAATAAAAATTAAAATTTTAAACATTTAAAAATTATGGCACATCCTAAAAGAAGACAGTCAAAGACACGTACACTTAAGAGAAGAACTCATGATAAGGCAGTAGCTCCTACATTGGCAGTTTGCCCTAACTGTGGTGCATACTATGTATACCACACTGTTTGCCCTACTTGCGGTTACTATCGTGGTAAGGTTGCAATCGTTAAGGAAGCAGCTGAATAATGGGTAAAATTAATGCTGTAATTACAGGTGTCGGTGGCTACGTGCCAGACTATATCCTCAACAACGAGGAATTGTCTCGCATGGTAGATACTACAGATGAGTGGATTACCACCCGTGTGGGTATCAAAGAGCGCCGCATCCTTACAGAGGAAGGCCTCGGAACCAGCTATCTGGCGCGTAAAGCTGCCAAGCAGTTGATTCAGAAGACTGGCGTTGATCCAGATACAATCGATGCACTGATTGTAACAACCACGACACCTGACTACAAGTTCCCTTCTACAGCATCTATCGTCCTCGGTAAGCTGGGCTTGAAGAATGCTTTCGCATTTGACTTCTCTGCAGCTTGCTGTGGATTCTTGTATACCCTTGATGTTGCTGCAAGCATGATTCAGAGTGGTAGATACAAGAAGATTATTGTGATTGGTGCTGACAAGATGTCTTCATTGGTAGATTACACAGACCGTGCTACTTGTGTTCTCTTCGGAGATGGTGCAGGTGCGGTTTTGGTGGAGGCAACTGAAGAGGAGAACGTTGGTGTTCAGAACTCATACCTTCGTACAGATGGACAAGGTTTGCCTTTCCTTCACATGAAGGCTGGTGGTTCTGTTTGCCCTCCATCACATTTTACAGTTGATCATCGCCTGCACTATCTTTATCAGGAAGGTCGTACTGTATTCCGTTACGCAGTAACAGATATGAGCAACGACGTGATGAAGATCATGGAAATGAACAATCTGAAGGCTGATGATGTGAACTGGGTAATTCCTCACGAGGCTAATCTCCGTATTATCGAGGCAGTAACCAAGCGTGCAGGAATTCCACTTGATAAGGTGGTTGTAAACATCGATCATTATGGAAATACTAGTGCAGCAACAATCCCATTGGCACTCTGGGATGCTGAAAGCCAATTGAAGAAGGGCGATAACGTCATCTTCACAGCATTTGGTGCAGGATTTGTACATGGCGCTTCTTTCTATAAGTGGGCGTATGATGGTGCTGCTTACGGAAAGTAATCTATAAAAATAGGATAGAATAATAATCTATATAAGGAAACGCATCTTTCTTATTTCTCTATAAATAAGTAAGGATGCGTTTCTTTAGCTTAAAAACAATAGAGCTTAACTTCTTGATAGTAAAATTTTGCTAAATTCAATTTTTTATGCATAAAGCTGGTTTCGTAAATATAGTAGGTAACCCTAATGTGGGAAAAAGTACCTTGATGAATCAATTGGTGGGTGAACGTATTAGTATTGCAACTTTTAAGGCTCAGACAACCCGTCATCGTATCATGGGTATTGTGAATACTGATGATATGCAGATTGTATTTTCTGATACTCCTGGTGTTTTGAAGCCTAATTACAAGATGCAGGAGATGATGCTTGCCTTCTCTGAGAGTGCATTGGCGGATGCTGATGTGCTGCTTTATGTGACTGATGTGATAGAAAACCCTGAAAAGAACATGGAATTCTTGGAAAAGGTTAAGAAAATGCAGATTCCTGTACTCTTGCTCATTAACAAGATTGATCAGAGTGATCCGAAGAAGTTGGGTGATATTGTTGAAAAATGGCACTCTTTGTTGCCTAATGCTGAGATTCTTCCTATCTCAGCGAAAAATAAATTCGGAACGGATATGCTCTTGAAGCGCATTAAGGAACTCTTGCCGGAATCTCCTGCTTTCTTTGATAAGGATCAGCTGACAGACAAGCCTGCCCGTTTCTTCGTTTCAGAGATTATCCGAGAAAAGATTTTGCTCTATTATGATAAGGAGATACCTTATTCTGTAGAGGTAAGAGTGGAGCGATTTAAGGAAGATGAAAAACGTATCCACATTAATGCGGTGATTTATGTTGAACGTGATTCCCAAAAGGGTATCATCATCGGGCACCAGGGGATTGCATTGAAAAAGGTGAATACCGAGAGTCGTAAGGCTTTGGAAAAGTTCTTCGACAAGAAAATCTTCTTGGAGACTTTCGTAAAAGTTGATAAGGATTGGCGCAGCTCTCAGCGAGAACTTGATGCCTTTGGATATAATCCGGAATAATTGATAGTTAAGAGCTAATAGCTTAAAGACGCCCTTAATAACTATAAACTATCAACAAAAATAACTCCTCCCTGAATGTAATCGAGGGAGTGACTCTCGCCAAAAGAGCGAGGGCCGGAGCAAGGTCAGCTTCGGCAAATTATTAACTTGGATGCAGAGACCACATCCTTGAATACCTCCTAAAAGGAAGGAGGATAATGACTGTTTATGGCAAATTTAGTAGCTATTGTAGGACGCCCTAATGTGGGTAAGTCTACTTTATTTAATCGTTTGACTCAATCACGTCGCGCTATCGTTAGTGATACTGCCGGTACTACTCGTGACCGTCAGTATGGTAAGTGCAGTTGGAATGGTAGAGAATTTTCGGTTGTTGATACCGGTGGTTGGGTTGTAAAATCTGATGATATTTTTGAAGATGCTATCCGCAAGCAGGTGCTTGTTGCTACCGAAGAGGCTGACCTGGTTCTCTTCCTGGTAGACGTTAACACTGGTCTTACTGATTGGGATGAAGACGTGGCACTTATTTTGCGTCGTGCCAAATTGCCTGTTATCCTTGTTGCTAACAAGGTTGATAATAGTGCTGAGTATTATCAGGCTGCTGAGTTCTACAAGTTAGGCTTGGGTGATCCTCAGTGTATCAGTGCTGCTACAGGTGGTGGTACTGGTGATTTGCTTGATATGATTCTGGACAAACTTCAGGACAATCCGGAGGAGGCAATCGAAGAAGATATTCCTCGTTTTGCGGTAGTAGGTCGTCCGAATGCTGGTAAGAGTAGCATTATCAATGCTTTTATCGGTGAGGATCGTAATATCGTGACAGAAATTGCTGGCACTACACGTGATAGTATCTATACCAGATACGATAAGTTTGGTTTCGATTTTTACCTGGTTGATACAGCTGGTATCCGTCGTAAGAACAAGGTAAGCGAAGACTTGGAATTCTATTCGGTGATGCGTTCTATCCGTGCCATCGAGAATAGTGATGTCTGCATCCTGATGCTCGATGCTACCCGTGGTATCGAGACCCAGGATATGAACATCTTCCAGTTGATTCAGAAGAACAACAAGAGTCTGGTGGTTGTAGTAAACAAATGGGATTTGGTTGAGGAGAAGAATCAGAAGGTAATTGATACTTTTGAAAATGCAATCCGCAAGCGTATGGCCCCATTCGTAGACTTTCCTATCATCTTTGCTTCAGCCTTGACTAAGCAGCGTATTTTCCGAGTATTGGAAACTGCCAAGGAAGTTTACCAGAACCGTAAGGCTCATATTGGAACTTCTAAGTTGAATGAGGTGATGTTGCCTATTATCGAGGCATATCCTCCACAGAGCATAAAGGGTAAGTATATCAAAATTAAGTATTGCACCCAGTTGCCTAATACAACGATTCCTTCGTTTGTGTTCTATGCAAACTTGCCTCAGTATGTCAAGGAGAACTATCGCCGTTTCCTGGAGAATAAGATTCGTGAGAACTGGTCATTACATGGCTGTCCTATCAACGTCTTCATTCGTCAGAAGTAAATAAATGAAGCGAAGAATGCAGAATCAAAGTGTATAAAAATGAAGAAACTTTTGATTTTTATGATATTCATGATGGGATTGTTTTTTTCTTCCTGTAGGGAGGAGAAATCTGATCCTGGCTATCTTGCAGGTATTGCAGCCAAGGGATATTATGATTTGCTTTTAGAGGGCAAGTATAAGGAGTTTGTAGATGGTTACAATCAACCTTATCGGTTGCCAAATGGCTATCAGGATCAATTGCTGATGAATGCCAAAATGTTTGTTGAGCAGCAGCAAGATGAACATAAAGGTATGGTTAAGGTGAATGTACTGAATGCAAAGGCTGATACAGCGCATCATGTTGCTGATGTTTTTTTGCAAGTGGTGTATGGTGACAGTACTAAAGAACAGATTGTGGTACCTACGGTAGAGGTCAAGGATGCCTGGAAAATGAGATAGTATTTATTTGGTAATAAAAAAGCCATCAGCCAGTTTCTGGGCTGATGGCTTTTTTTGAACGATACTGTTTTATTTGTTTTTAGCTTCTTCCAGCTCCACCTCCTTTACTTTGCGGAATAGATCGGAAGCAAAGACTAAATCGTTGAGTTTCTCGTTTGTTGAGGTCATTACTTCATCTTTGTTGCCTTGCCATTCTTTATGACCTTGGTAGATAAAACAGATGTTTTCACCAATGCCCATCACCGAATTCATGTCGTGGGTGTTGATGATGGTAGTCATATTATAGTCTTTGGTGATGCCTGAAAGCAGTTCATCTATCACAAGTGAGGTCTTTGGATCCAAACCTGAGTTTGGCTCATCGCAGAACAGGTATTTCGGATTCATTACGATGGCACGTGCAATAGCTACTCGTTTCTGCATACCACCCGAGATTTCTCCAGGATATTTCTGCTGAGCCTCTATCAGATTGACGCGGTCAAGACATTCCTGAGCCCGTTTTACGCGCTCCCTGTAATTCATGGTAGAGAACATATCAAGTGGAAACATGACATTCTCAAGTACATTCAAAGAGTCGAACAGGGCTGCACTTTGGAAAATCATTCCCATCTCGCGGCGCATTTGGACTTTTTCTTTTTTTGACATCCGGATGAAGTCACGGTCATCGTAGAGAACTTCGCCACTTGTAGGCTGAAGTAATCCTACGAGATTCTTCATGAGTACGGTCTTTCCGGAACCACTCTGTCCGATTATCAAATTAGTCTTTCCTGTTTCAAAGGTGACGTTTATATTGTCTAATACAACCTTGTCGCCAAACGACTTGGTGAGATTTCTAACTTCTATCATAGTTTACGAGAGAATTTGAGTGAGGAAAACATCTGAAAACAGAATCAAAACACTAGAACTGACAACAGCATCGGTTGATGATTTTCCAACCTCCACAGATCCACCTTCTACGGTATAACCGAAATAAGAAGATACGCTGGAAATGATGAATGCAAAGAAAAGACTCTTGATGATGCTCATCCATACAAACCATTGGTTAAATGAATGTTGCAAGCCAAGTGTCAGGTCGTCTGGTGGTAGGATGTGCCCAATATACGCCGTTCCATAGGCGCCGATGATACCCATGCCAGAGCTGAAGATAACCAGGAATGGCATGATGGTAACCAAACCGAGAATTTTAGGCAGAATGAGGTAACATGCAGAGTTCACTCCCATGATATCAAGGGCATCAATCTGTTGGGTGACACGCATTGTTCCCAACTCCGAAGCGATATTAGAGCCCACTTTGCCTGCGAGAATCAGACACATTATACTTGATGAGAACTCCAAAAGCATGATTTCTCGGGTGGTGTAGCCGGAAACCCATCGTGGCATCCAAGGGCTCTGGATGTTCAATTTCATCTGGATGCAGATAACGGCTCCAATGAAGAAGGATATCAGTAAGACGATACCTATAGAGTCAACACCCAATTGCGACATCTCCTTGATGTATTGTTTCAAGAACATGCGCATGCGCTCAGGACGGGAAAAAGAACGTCCCATCAATATGAGATATTTACCGAAGGTGGTAAGCCATTTTTCTATTAACATGCTATTATAAAACTGAATTTTGCTGCAAAATTAACCAAAATCCTCTAAAAAACTGCAATATTATGAATAGTTTTTGATTTTATAAGCGATATTTCCTTTATTTTTAGTATTTTTGCAGCCAAATTAGCTAATTATGGACGAAATTAACAATAACGAACAGCAAAATCAGAATTCTCTGGTTTTGCGAACAGAGGGATTGGTGAAGCGCTATGGTAAACGAACGGTTGCCAATGGAGTTTCTATCAATGTGAAGCAAGGAGAAATTGTGGGATTACTGGGACCTAATGGTGCTGGTAAGACAACTTCTTTCTATATGACAACTGGACTTGTTGTGCCTAATGAGGGACATGTCTTTCTGGGAGATCAGGAAATTACTGATTTCCCTGTATACAAACGTGCCCGTGCGGGAATCGGATACCTGCCTCAGGAGGCCAGTGTTTTCCGCAAGATGAGTGTTGAGGACAATATACTTTCAGTCTTGGAAATGACAGGAAAACCACGTAGTTATCAGTTGCAGAAGTTAGAGAGTCTTATTAACGAGTTTCGTCTCAATAAGGTTCGTAAGAACAAGGGTGACCAGCTTTCCGGAGGTGAGCGTCGCCGTACAGAGATTGCCCGTTGCCTGGCTATTGACCCAAAGTTTATCATGCTCGATGAGCCATTTGCCGGTGTTGACCCTATTGCGGTAGAAGATATTCAGCATATTGTATGGCAGTTGAAGTATCGCAATATCGGTATTTTGATTACCGACCATAATGTACAGGAGACTCTGACCATTACAGACAGAGCCTATCTGCTGTTCGAAGGTAAGATTCTTTTCCAGGGCAAACCAGAGGAATTGGCAGAGAATAAGATTGTGCGCGAAAAGTATCTGAGTAACAGTTTTGTGCTCAGAAAGAAGGACTTTCAGCTCATAGATGAGCAAAAAAGAGCCAAAGAAGCAGCGTCTGATGGTTAAAAAATCATTTTTTTCTCTTATATATTAGGTATATCCATTAAAAATGTGTAATTTTGCAAGCCAATTGCGGTTATACACGAAAACTGTAGAATTAAAGAAAATATTAACAATAATAAAATAACAAATATCAAGATGAAAATTTCATTTGAAAATCCTGACAAGATTAATGGTCTTTTGACCCTCGTTGTCGAAGAGGAAGATTACAAGAATGATGTCGAGAAGACATTGAAAGATTATCGTAAGAAGGCTAATGTTCCAGGTTTCCGTCCTGGTCAGGCTCCTATGGGTATGATTAAGCGTCAGTTCGGTCCATCTGTAAAAATGGAAGCTATCAACAAGCTCGTTGGTCAGCAGATTTACAAGTATGTACAGGACAACAATATCCAGATGCTCGGTGAGCCTCTCCCATCAGAGAAGCAGGAGCCAGCTGACTTGGAGAATGGTACTTCTTTCACATTTATGTTTGATATCGCTGTTGCTCCAGAGTTCAAGGTAACTCTCAATGGTCGCGACAAGGTTGATTATTATAACATCACAGTTGATGATAAGATTCTCGATCAGCAGATTGATATGTACGCTCAGCGTGCAGGTAGCTATGAGAAGGCTGAAAAGTACGAGGAGAATGACCTTTTGAAGGGTGACTTGCGTGAGCTTGATGAAAATGGCAATACCAAGGAAGGTGGTATCACTGTAGAGGGTGCTATCCTGATGCCTAGCTACATCAAGGTTGACGAGCAGAAGAATCTCTTCAACGATGCTAAGCTCGGTGATGTAATCACATTCAACCCTAAGAAGGCTTATCCAGAGAACGATACTGAGATTTCTTCACTCCTGAAGATTGAGCGTGAAGCTGTTAAGGACTTGGAGTCAGAGTTCAGCTTCCAGGTTACAGAAATCCAGCGTTTCAAGAAGCATGAAATCAACGAAGAGCTCTTTAAGCAGGTTCTCGGTGAGGATACTGACGTGAAGGACGAGGCAGCTTTCCGTGCTAAGATTGCAGAGGGCTTGCAGGCACAGCTCGTTAACGATTCTGATTATAAGTTCATTCTCGACGTTCGCGAGCACTGCGAGAAGAAGGTAGGTGAATTGCAGTTCCCAGATGCACTCTTGAAACGTATCATGTTGGCTAACAACAAGGATAAGGGCGAGGAGTTCGTAGAGAAGAACTATGCTGAGAGCATCAAGGAGTTGACATGGCATCTTATCAAGGAGCAGCTTATCAAGGCTCAGGATATCAAGGTTGATGACAATGACCTGATGGAGACAGCTAAGGAGGCAGCTCGTGCTCAGTTCGCTCAGTATGGTATGAACAACATTCCTGAGGAGTACATTGAGAACTATGCTAAGGAAATCCTCAAGAAGGGTGACGCTACAGATGCACTTGTAGATCGCTCTATCGATCGTAAGTTGGCTGCATCTCTGAAAACAGCAGTAAAGCTTAACGAAAAGGAGATTTCTGTAGAAGATTTCAACAAGATGATGCAGGAATAACATTTTTTTGAAAAAAAACTTCAAATAAATACGAGGTTATCGACTTTTTTTATTATCTTTGTTCCACCGAACGAGAAATAAGGGTCGATAACCTCTTTTTTCGTATGGTTTAAGACGTAAAATACTATATAGATATGAACGATTTTAGAAAATATGCAACCAAGCATCTTGGTATGAATGGTATGGTGCTTGATGATGTAATTAAGGCACAGGCTCAGTATATGAACCCTTACATCTTGGAGGAGCGTCAGCTGAACGTTACTCAGATGGATGTATTCTCTCGCTTAATGATGGACCGTATCATCTTCCTGGGTACACAGATTGATGACTACACCGCAAATACATTGCAGGCGCAATTGCTGTATCTGGATTCAGTAGATAGTGGCAAAGATATTTCTATCTATTTGAATAGTCCTGGTGGTAGCGTTACTGCCGGTTTGGGTATTTATGATACCATGCAGTTTATCTCTAGCGATGTAGCTACTATCTGTACAGGTATGGCTGCTTCTATGGCTGCCGTGCTGCTCGTTTCTGGTCAGGAGGGTAAACGTTCTGCTTTGCCTCATAGCCGTGTCATGATTCACCAGCCATTAGGTGGCGTTCAGGGTCAGGCTTCTGATATTGAGATTGAGGCTCGCGAAATCTTGAAGATGAAAAAGGAATTGTATACTATCATTTCAGACCATTCTCATACTCCTTATGATAAGGTTTATGCTGATAGCGACCGTAACTATTGGATGACAGCTGAAGAAGCCAAGGAATATGGAATGATAGATAATGTGTTGGTTCGTAAATAACGAATTGTTTTAAGTAAATATGCGTATATATAATAAGGTGCGCAAGAAGAGATAATAATTATAATATGCCAAAGAAAGTATGTAGCTTCTGTGGAAGATCAGAAAATGAAGTCAGATTACTCATCACGGGTATCAATGGCTTCATTTGCGAAGATTGTGCTAAGCAGGCTTATGAAATTATACAGTCTACAGGGGTCTTGGCTCCTAAAGCTGGGGAGGGTAAGTTTGTTCTCAAAGAGGTGCCAAAGCCTGTAGAGATCAAAAAATACCTGGATGAATATATCATTGGTCAGGATCAGGCTAAGCGCAATTTGGCTGTCGCTGTATATAACCACTACAAGCGTTTGCAGCAGCCAAAGGATGAAGATGGTGTAGAAATCGAAAAGAGTAATATCATCATGGTTGGTAGTACCGGTACAGGTAAAACCTTGTTGGCGCGTACAATAGCTAAGATGTTGGATGTTCCTTTCACCATTGTTGATGCCACTGTATTTACTGAAGCAGGTTATGTGGGTGAAGACGTTGAAAGCATCTTGTCGCGTCTGTTGCAGGTTGCTGATTATGATGTGGCTGCAGCAGAAAGGGGAATTGTGTTCATTGATGAGATTGATAAGATAGCCCGCAAGAGCGATAATCCTTCTATCACGCGTGATGTGAGTGGCGAAGGTGTACAGCAGGGATTGTTGAAACTCTTGGAAGGTACCATGGTTAATGTTCCGCCTAAGGGTGGACGCAAGCATCCTGATCAGGATTATATCCATGTAGATACCAAGAATATCCTGTTTATCTGTGGTGGTGCTTTTGACGGTATTGAGCGTAAAATAGCTCAGCGTATGAATACGCACGTAGTAGGCTATAATTCGGTTCAGAATGTAGCTAAGATAGATAAGAAGGATTTGATGCAGTATATCCTTCCACAGGATTTGAAGTCTTTTGGCTTGATACCTGAAATTATCGGCCGTTTGCCTGTGCTTACTTATCTCAATCCGTTGGATAGGGAGGCTTTGCGCAAAATTTTGGTTGAACCTAAGAATTCAATTGTCAAGCAGTATCAGAAATTGTTTGAGATGGATGGCATTAAACTGAAGTTTGATGAAGATGCTCTCGATTATATCGTAGACAAAGCGGTAGAGTATAAATTGGGTGCTCGCGGACTTCGTTCAATTGTTGAAGCTGTGATGATGGATGCTATGTTTGAGATTCCATCAGAGAAGGTTAAATCATTCACTGTTACGCTGGAGTATACCAAGCAACAGTTGGATAAATCTCATCTCGGACAGTTGGAAACTGCATAAATCAGTTGGGCATTTTGCCCAATTGATTGCTATTTAATCGTATATATAGACATATATAATATAATAATAGGTGGATATGACAGAACAGGTTAATCTTACAGGACAGTTGAAGCATTATTTCGGCTTCGATTCGTTTAAGGGTGATCAAGAGGCAATCATCAGAAATTTGATGAGTGGCAATGATACTTTTGTATTGATGCCTACAGGTGGCGGTAAGAGTTTGTGTTACCAGTTGCCTTCGCTCATTATGGAGGGCACAGCTATTGTGATTTCTCCTCTGATTGCTTTGATGAAGAACCAGGTAGATGTTATTAATGGTTTGAGTGAAAGTGATGGCGTGGCTCATTATCTCAATTCATCATTGAATAAGTCGGCTATTGAGAAGGTGAAGAATGATATTCTCAATGGTACGACCAAACTCCTGTATGTTGCACCTGAATCTTTGACGAAAGAAGATAATGTTGAGTTCCTTAAAACAGTAAAGATTTCGTTCTATGCCATTGATGAGGCTCACTGTATCTCTGAGTGGGGACACGATTTCAGACCAGAGTATCGTCGTATTCGCCCTATTATTAACGAAATAGGTGTTGCACCTGTGATAGCGCTAACAGCTACTGCAACAGATAAGGTACGTACTGATATCAAGAAAAACTTAGGCATCATGGATGCCAAAGAATTCAAGAGTTCTTTTAACCGCCCTAACTTGTATTATGAGGTGCGCCCGAAGAACAAGGATATCGATCGTCAGATCATCATGTTTATTCGTCAACACAAAGGAAAGAGTGGTATTATCTATTGTCTCTCCCGTAAGAAAGTAGAGGAATTGGCAGAGGTATTGAAAGCCAATGAAATCAAAGCGGCTCCTTATCATGCCGGTCTTGATTCGGCTACCCGTTCTCAAACCCAGGATGATTTTCTGATGGAGCGTATTGATGTCATTGTTGCTACTATCGCCTTCGGAATGGGTATCGATAAACCTGATGTCCGTTTTGTTATTCATTATGATATACCCAAGAGCTTGGAAGGTTATTATCAGGAAACGGGTAGAGCCGGACGTGATGGAGGCGAGGGTATATGTATCGCCTTCTATGCCCGTAAAGACCTCAGAAAATTGGAGAAGTTTATGGAGAACAAACCTGTAGCAGAACAGGATATCGGCAGACAGTTGTTGCAGGAAACGGCTGCCTATGCAGAATCGTCTGTTTGTCGCAGAAAAATGTTGCTTCATTATTTTGGTGAGGAATATCATGAAGAAAACTGCCATAACTGCGACAACTGCCTGCATCCTACAGAAAAATTCGAGGCTAAGGATGCGCTGCTCGTTGTTTTGGAGTCTGTTGCTGCGGTGAAGGAGAATTTCCGCCAGGAATATATCATCGATTTTGTAAAGGGACGTGCTACTGATGATATTGTTTCTCACAAGCATGATGAACTGGAGGAGTTTGGAGCAGGAGAAGATATGGATTCTAAAGTTTGGAATCCTGTTATCCGTCAGGCGTTGATAGCCGGTTATCTCAAGAAAGATGTAGAGAACTATGGCCTTTTGAAGTTGACAGCTGCGGGTAAGCGTTTCATTAAGAATCCTGAATCATTCATGATCGTTGCCGATAAGGAATTCTCTGATGATTTTGATGGAGCGCCTCTGAGCGAGCATAATACAGGTGCTTTGGATCAGACACTTTTCTCCATGTTGAAAGACTTGCGTAAGACAGTAGCAAAGAAGCATAAATTGCCGCCTTATGTTATTTTCCAGGATATTTCTCTGGAACAGATGGCAACGATGTATCCTGTAGATATGCAGGAATTGCAGAACATACAGGGAGTTGGAGCCGGTAAGGCAAAGAGGTATGGTAAGGAGTTCTGTAAATTGATCAATCAGTATTGTGAAGAGAATCTGATAGAGCGTCCTGAGGAATTACGTGTCAGGACAGTTGCCAAGAAATCAGTCTTGAAGGTAAGCATCATTCAGAGCATAGACCGCCAGATAGATCTTGATGATTTGGCAGAAGCAAAAGGTTTGGATTTCTCAGAATTGCTTGACGAAATAGAGGCAATCGTTTACAGCGGTACCAAGCTGAATATCGATTATTTCATAGAGGAAGTTGTGGATGATGACCATGTAGATGATATCTACGATTACTTCATGGAGAGCGATACTGATGATTTGAATGCGGCTCAAGATGAATTGGGTGAAGACTACAATGAAGACGAAATTCGACTCGTCAGAATCAAGTTTTTGTCCGAACAAGCCAACTAATCACGTTAAATAGCATTAATAAGGTAAGATTTTCGTGAAAAGCGAACTCTATCTGAGAAATTATTGCTAAATTTGCACGCAATAAATTTTTAAAGGTTACAATATGTCATCATTTGTTGCAGATAAAATTGTAATGGACGGTCTCACTTACGACGACGTCCTTCTTATCCCTGCGTATTCAGAGGTACTACCAAAACAGGTAGAGTTGAAAACCAAGTTCTCTCGTAACATCGAGTTGAACGTTCCATTCGTTACAGCAGCGATGGACACCGTTACCGAGGCTTCAATGGCGATAGCTATCGCTCGTGAAGGTGGTATCGGTGTAATTCACAAGAACATGACCATTGAGGAGCAAGCTCGTCAGGTTGCTATTGTGAAGCGTGCTGAGAATGGTATGATTTATGACCCTGTCACCATCCGTCGTGGCAGTACAGTGAAGGATGCTCTTGATATGATGCATGATTATCATATCGGTGGTATTCCTGTGGTAGATGATGAAAATCATCTTGTAGGTATTGTTACCAACCGTGATCTTCGTTTTGAGCGCCACATGGACAAGAAGATTGATGAGGTAATGACTAGCGAGAATTTGGTTACCACTCACATCCAGACCGACTTGGTTGCTGCTGCTGCCATCCTGCAGGAGAATAAGATTGAGAAACTCCCTGTAGTTGACAACGAGAATCACCTGGTAGGTTTGATAACTTACAAGGACATCACAAAGGCTAAGGACAAACCTATGGCTTGCAAGGATGCCAAGGGACGTCTTCGTGTGGCTGCCGGTGTGGGTGTTACTGTAGATACATTGGATCGTGCCAAGGCTTTGGTTGAGGCTGGTGCTGATGCTATCGTTATCGATACTGCTCATGGTCACTCTAAGGGTGTAGTTGAGAAGCTCAAGCAAGTTAAGGCTGCCTTCCCGCAGGTAGATGTTGTGGTAGGTAATGTGGCTACTGGTGAGGCTGCCAAGTATTTGGTAGAGAATGGTGCTGATGGTGTTAAGGTAGGTATCGGTCCTGGTTCTATCTGTACTACTCGTGTGGTTGCCGGTGTTGGCGTTCCACAGTTGAGTGCTGTTTATGATGTATATTCTGCTCTTAAGGGTACTGGTGTGCCTTTGATAGCTGACGGCGGTCTTCGTTACTCAGGTGATGTTGTGAAGGCTTTGGCTGCCGGCGGTAGCTGCGTCATGATCGGTTCTTTGGTTGCTGGTACCGAGGAGAGTCCTGGTGATACCATTATCTTCAATGGCCGTAAGTTTAAGAGCTATCGTGGTATGGGTTCTTTGGAGGCTATGGAACAGAAGAATGGTTCTAAGGACCGTTACTTCCAGGGTGATACCAAGGATGCCAAGAAATTGGTTCCAGAGGGTATCGCTGGTCGTGTGCCTTACAAGGGAACTGTCCAGGAGGTCATCTACCAGCTGATTGGTGGTTTGCGTTCTGGTATGGGATATTGTGGTGCTGCTACCATCGAGAACTTGCACAATGCCAAGTTCGCTCGTATCACAAATGCAGGTGTGTTGGAGAGTCATCCACATGATATCACTATCACTAGTGAGGCTCCTAACTATAGCCGTCCTGAATAATATAATTAGGAAATATGAAGTTTTATGCACTTATAGCGGCAATGCTCCTTTCGGGGAGCATTGCTTTTGCTCATACCGACCCAATTGTTATGATTATTGATGGTCAATCTGTCAAGAAGTCGGAATTTGAGTACTTTTATCAGAAAAATCATTTGGGAAATACGGTTGATTCTAAAAGTATCAAGGTGTTTACCGATGGCTTTGTTGATTATAAGCTGAAAGTGCAAGCTGCTAAGGATGCTCATCTCGATACTTTGCCTAATATCAGGCGTGTGTTGAAACGATATGATGATGTCGAGTCATGCGAGTTGATGCTCGATAAAGGCAGTGTTCATGTTGCACATATCCTCTTGAGATTGGGACAGAAAGCATCTTACCAGGAACAGGAGGTAGTGGAAAGAAGAATCGATTCTATTTATCAGGCTCTTTGCAAAGGTGCAGATTTTGCAGACCTGGCAAAAAAGTGTTCTGATGATAAAGGGTCTGCGGTCAATGGGGGGACTTTGGCATGGTTTACAAAAGGTCAGACTGTGCAGGCTTTTGAAAAAGTAGCTTTCTCTCTGCGAAAGGGTGAGATTAGTAGACCGTTTATGTCTGAGTTTGGTTATCATATCGTCAAGTTGCTGGATAAACATGATGATGGTAATCCGAAAAAATATGTTGCTGATGCTAAGGTAGAAAATTGGCGGGGAACCTACCAGCAGCAGGAGGAAGTAGAAAACCTTTTGCTGAATGAAATCTGCCAGCGTAATATTTGGGATAAGGCTGCTGCTGATAAAAAAGGTCTGGCTGCCTTCTATGCCAAGAATAAGAAAAAATACAAATGGGAAATGAAGCGCCTGAAGAAAATGAAGGTTAATCAGCCCCGGAATGGCGAATACCCGGATGTGGTACTTGCTGACTATCAAGACTCGTTAGAGAAACAATGGGTCGCACAATTGAAGAAGAAATATAAAGTGGTGGTTTTCCATAGCATGTTGACCACTCTCAATATACATTAATATATTATAGAAACAATACATGAATACTGGATATAAAATGACAATGGCATTTATAGCCCTGCTGATGATAGTAGGAATAAGTGCTAGTGCAACAAGAGCAAGCCGTAGTGCTTTGGCTCATGAGGCTGATTCTGCAAATATCAAGCAACAAGCTGCTGCCGATTCTCAGAAAATCAATGAGGGTAGTGTGGTTGATGAAGTAATTTGGGTTGTCGGCGATGAGGCTATCCTGAAGTCAGACGTCGAGGTAACCCGTTTGCAGGCTGAGGCTGAAGGTATTAAATATTCTGGTGACCCAGACTGTTCTATTCCTGAGCAGATTGCCGTTCAGAAACTGTTTCTCCATCAGGCAGCTATCGATAGTATCGAAGTATCTGAGTCAGAAGTCATGAATGGTATCGACGAACAGATCAACAGTTGGGTTTCCATGATTGGTTCTCGTGAAAAACTGGAGGAGTATCGCAAGCAAAGTATCACCCAGATGCGCCAGCAGATGCATGATGATTTCAAAAACCAACAGCTGATTCAGAAGATGAAGCAGGAACTGGTGAAGGATATCAAGGTGTCTCCAGCTCAGGTACGTAAATACTTTAAGGATTTACCTGCAGACAGTATCCCTTTTGTTCCTACAGAGGTAGAGGTTGAGATTCTTACCATGCAGCCACGTATTCCTCTTG
The DNA here is from genome assembly GCF_015074785.1 of Segatella copri. Lineage (NCBI taxonomy): Bacteria > Pseudomonadati > Bacteroidota > Bacteroidia > Bacteroidales > Prevotellaceae > Segatella > Segatella copri. The sequence continues at coordinate 2,085,470 of NZ_CP042464.1, read as the reverse complement.
AGGAGATTAACCGTGTGAAAAATCAGTTGCGTGAGTTTACTGACCGTGTGAATAAGGGTGAGACTTCTTTTGCTACTTTGGCTCGTCTTTATTCTGAGGATCCGGGTTCAGCCCGTATGGGTGGCGAGATGGATTATATCGGTAGAGGTATGTTGGATCCTGCGTTTGCAAATGTAGCATTCAATCTTACCGATCCTAAGAAAATCTCAAAGATTGTTGAGTCTGAGTTTGGTTATCATATCATCCAGTTGATTGATAAGCGTGGTGATAAGATTAAGTGTCGCCATATCCTGCTCAAGCCTCAGGTTTCTCAAGATGCTATTGATAAGTCTATCGGCCGTCTGGATTCTATCGGTAATGATATCCGTGCCGCTAAGTTTACCTTTGAGCAGGCTGTTGAAGCATTGTCTGATGATAAGGATACCCGCAACAACAAGGGTTTGATGGCCAATGTTACTCCTGACCAGTCAAGAACTTCCCGCTTCCAGATGAAGGATTTACCTACCGAGGTTGCCCGTATGGTAGATACAATGAAGGTAGGTGAGGTTTCTGCACCTTTCACGATGGTGAATTCCAAGGGTAAAACCACTTGTGCTTTGGTAAAACTGGTAAGCCGTGTTGACGGACATAGAGCTACTATTACCGAAGATTTTCAGGTGATGAAGGATGTAGTGTTGGCTAAGGAGCGTGCCCAGACCTTGCACGATTGGGTAGTCAATAAAATCAAGCAGACTTATGTTCGTATGAACGATCGCTATAAGGATTGTAAGTTTGAATATCAAGGTTGGATTAAATGATAAATAAAAGATTAAATAATCATATCAGAGGGCATAGAATCATATCGGTTATGGTTCTATGCCTGTTTGGGTTTTGTCTGATGCAAGCCATGCAGGCTCCAAAGAAGCATGCCAGAAAACGCCCTCATGGTGACCGCGTATATCTTTTGCATGCAGATGAATTGTACTATGATATGTTCGGTAATAATCCTGATGCCCAAATATTGAAAGGTAAGGTCTCTTTCTTGCATCAGGGCAGTCATCTTACCTGTGACAGCGCGTATTTCTATCAGGCTTCTAATTCTGTGAAAGCTTTCGGACATGTTCATTACCGGCAGGGAGACACCTTGTCACTCACTTGTGATAGAGCAGAGTATGATGGGCAGATGCAGATGATGAGAGCACGCAAGAATGTGGTCTTACATCATCGTCGGCAGACTTTGCGTACTGATAGCTTGGATTTCGACCGCTTGTATAATATGGCAAACTTCTTTGACGGCGGAACGCTGATTGATGGTAAGGATAAGCTGGTTGCCGATTGGGGTGAGTATCATACCGAAACGCGTGAGGCTAAGTTTGTTTATAATGTCAAGTTGCGCAGCGGCAAGGATGTTGTTACCACCGACACTTTGTATTACGATGTCCGTAAGTCAAAGGCTCACATGGTAGGACCTTCTAAGATCGTTTCCGGTGCAAGTGTTGTCAAGACAGAAGACGGATATTATGATACCAAGACCGATAGAGCACAGCTTTACGGCCGCTCTACGGTTATAGATAAAGACAAGACACTTACGGGTGATACGCTCTATTATGTAAAGGATGGAGAGAGTACCGGATATGGCAATGTGGTTTATGTAGATAAGAAGAGCAAGAATTCCCTTACTTGCAATTATCTGCGTTACAACGAAAAAACCGGTAATGGCTTTGCTACCCGCAATCCTGTAGCAATCGACTATTCGCAGAAAGATACCCTTTGGGTTCATTCTGATACCATGCGTATCAATACCTTCCATATCAATACCGATTCGGTATACCGTAAGGTGCATGCTTATCCTAAGGTCCGTGCCTATCGCCTGGATATGCAGGCCATCTGCGATTCCCTGGTTTTCAATTCTCAGGATTCCTGCATGACCATGTATAAGGATCCTATCGTCTGGAATGGAAACCGTCAGTTGCTGGGCGAGAAGATTCTGGTCTTCATGAACGACTCTACCGTTCGTTTTGCCCATGTCATCGGACAGGCGCTGTCTGTAGAGCAGATGCCGGATAGTGTTCATTTCAATCAGATCAGTTCTTCTGAGATGAAATCTTACTTTGAAAAAGGTGAGATTAAACAAGGAGAGTCTATCGGTAATGTGCAGACCATCTATTATATGACGGATGATAAGGACAGTTCGCTCATAGGCTTGAATTATCTGGAGACCGATACCATGCGCATGTATATGGGACCGGGCAGGAAGATGGAGAAAATCTGGACCAATAAGTTTACATCTACCATGTATCCTATGACGCAGATTCCGCCGGCAAAATATAAACTTAACAATTTTGCCTGGTTTGAGGACTTGCGTCCTAAAGATAAGAATGATATCTTTGTATGGCGTGGTAAATCCAAGGGCTCCGAACTCAAGAACATTAAGCGTCATGAAGCTCCACTTCAGAAACTGACTGACTGATTATAATGAAGCATCATTTTCTTATATGATTAATATTTAGAGATGAGTGATATTATTCAACTTTTACCCGATTCTGTTGCTAATCAGATAGCAGCAGGTGAGGTTATACAGCGCCCGGCTTCTGTTATCAAGGAGCTGGTCGAAAATGCAGTCGATGCGGGTGCCAGGAATATCCATGTCACAGTTACCGATGCTGGCCGTACCAACATCCAGGTGATAGATGATGGAAAAGGTATGTCTGAAACAGATGCTCGTTTGGCTTTCGAACGTCATTCTACTTCCAAAATCCGTAAGGCTGATGATTTGTTTGCTCTTCGCACCATGGGCTTCCGTGGCGAAGCTTTGGCGTCAATAGCTGCTGTGGCTCAGGTTGAACTGAAGTCAAGACAGGCTACCGACGAGATAGGAACCCTGATACAGATTTCTGGTTCCCGATATGAGAAACAGGAGCCATGCTCCTGTGCTGTGGGAAGTATCTTCTCTGTCAGCAATATCTTTTATAATGTACCCGCTCGAAGAAAGTTCCTGAAGTCCAATTCTACAGAGTTGAACAATATTCTGACGGCTTTCGAGCGGATTGCATTGGTAAATCCTCAAATCACCTTTACTTTACATAGCAATGGTACCGAAGTATTCAATTTGCGTGCCGCTAATTTGCGTCAGCGCATTCTCGATGTCTTCGGCAAGCGTTTCAATCAGGAACTCCTGCCGGTAAATGTAGAAACCACTATGTGTAAGGTGTCTGGATTTGTGGGCAAACCGGAATCTGCCAGAAAGAAAGGTGTGCATCAGTTCTTCTTTGTCAACGGGAGATACATGAAACATCCTTATTTCAATAAGGCTGTGATGGCTGCTTATGACCGTCTGGTTCCTCAGGGTGAACAGGTGCCTTACTTTCTGTATTTTGATGTAGATCCGAAGGATATTGATGTGAATATTCATCCTACGAAGACTGAAATCAAATTCGAGAATGAGCAGGCTATCTGGCAAATCCTCTCGGCTTCGGTCAAGGAGTCCATCGGTATGTTCAATGATGTACCTACCATTGATTTCGATACCGAGGATAAACCGGACATCCCTGTTTATAATCCAGAGATGAGCACTGCTGCTGCACCGAAGATCAGTTTGAATCCTGGTTATAATCCGTTCAAGTCTTCCTCTTCCATGGGAGCAGTTCCTATGGGAGCAGGCTTCTCTGTTCCTAAGCCAAAGCCTCAGGTGGATGAAAAATGGGAACAGCTTTATGAAGGACTCAAAGATCAGGATGATGTGCAGGGGATGGAACAGACCATGGTGTTTTCCGATGATTCTAGTCAGGATAATACGCCAGACAGTATCATTGCAGAGAAATCGCCAGCCCATTATCAGTATAAAGGTAAGTATATCATGACTGCGGTAAAATCGGGATTGATGATTATCGACCAGCATCGTGCCCATGTGCGTGTCTTGTTCGAACAGTATTTGCGCCAGTTGGCTGACCGGACCTTTCATTCACAGAAAGTCCTCTTTCCTGAGGTTGTGCAGTTCCCGATGTCTGAGAAGGTAATCTTTGAAAAGATCCTGCCTGAAATGGAATCGATGGGCTTTGAACTGGAAGATCTTGGAGGTGGAAGCTATGCCGTTAATTCAGTTCCTGGCGGACTTGAAGGATTGAATCCTCTTAAACTGGTACAGGACATGGTTTCTTCTGCAGTAGAAAAGGGCGTATCAGCCATTGATGAAATCAATCAGACTTTGGCTTTGAGTCTGGCTCGCCAGGCTGCAATACCTCAGGGGCAGATATTGAGTAATGAAGAGATGGAGGGGCTGGTGAATGATCTTTTTGCCTGCCAGAATGTCAATTATACGCCAGACGGAAAGTCGGTACTTTGTATCCTCCGTCAGCAGGAAATTGAGCATCTTTTAGGTTAAAAGCAGGGAAAAATCCCGTTTTTCTTTAAAAAGTTAACGAAAAATGCTATTTTTTTTAGAAAATGAAGGTTATTTCAAAAAATAGTATTATCTTTGCTCCGTCATTCAGAAGGTATATATATATAAATTGATTTTTAAATTATAAAGTTATGAAAAAGTTATTAGCAGTGCTAGCATTGGCTAGCGTAACAATGGGCAGTATGGCTCAGGATGCAGCAACTACTGAGAAGTATAGCGTAGCAACAAATTCTTTCTGGAGCAATTGGTTTGTTCAGGCAAACGTTGCTGGTTCTGCATTCTGGGGCAACCAGGAAGAGGGCAATGGTTTCTCTAAGAGCCCACTCAAGGGTTTCAGAAACAATCTCGGTTTCTCTGTTGCTGTAGGTAAGTGGTTCACACCAGGTCTCGGTCTCCGTACTAAGTTCAATGGTGCATGGGGTCGTACAGTAGTTTCTGAGGATAAGTCAACAAATGCAAATAAGTATTGGACTTTGAATGAGCAGGTTTTGTTCAATGTTAGCAATATGTTGTGTGGTTACAACGAGGCTCGTCTTTGGGATTGCATCCCTTACGCAGGTGTTGGTATTAACCGTAACATGAGCGCTAACTGCTATGCTCCTGTAGCTGGTGTTGGTATCTTGAACGAGTTCAAGATCAATAACAAGTGGGCTGTCAACCTCGATGTAAACTATACAGTAGGTGCTAACGACTATGATGGTTACGCAGGTGTATTGGCAGGTGCTAAGCCTAGCACATCTCACTCAATCGACAAGGTGATTGCAAGACACGACCGTTCTTTGAATGTTGAGGTCGGTGTTACATACAACTTGGGTAAGGCTACTTGGAACAAGGTTCCAGATGTTGACGCTATCAACGCTCTTCATCAGTCAGAACTCGACGCTCTCAATGCTAAGTTGAACGATGCTAATGCAGAGAACGACCGTTTGAAGAATCTCTTGAACAACCAGAAGCCTGTAGAGGAAAAGGCAGTTAAGGAGTATGTTGCTACTCCAGTTTCTGTATTCTTCAACATCGGCAAGTCTAAGGTTGCTTCTAAGAAGGATCTCGTAAATGTACAGGCTCTCGCTCAGTATGCTAAGGACAACAACGCTAAGTTGGTAGTTAACGGTTATGCTGACAGCGCTACAGGTTCTGCAGCTATCAACCAGAAGATTTCTAAGGCTCGTGCTGAGAAGGTAGCTAACGAGCTCGTTAAGTTGGGCGTTGCTAAGGAGAACATCATTGTAAAGGCTAATGGTGGTGTTAAGGATTTGACTCCTGCTTCTTACAACCGTCGTGCAACTGTTCAGGTTGGTGAGTAATTATACAGTATATATAATATAAGGTATAAAAATAGAATAGGGCATTCTTCCTCGTGAAGAATGCCTTTTTTGTTTCTTTGAATTTCTTAAAAAGTACTTTTCTTTCTCAATAAGTACCTTTTGGGGTTGAAAGAGGTTTTGCTGTCCCATCGTAAGTGCTTTCTCTTGGTTGGCTGTTTTTGGCAATTGAAATGCAAAAACTGACCGTTTTTACCCTGAAAATTGAGGAAAAACACTAGAAAATGCACTTTTTTGAAGAAAAAACGAAAAAAGTTGCTGAAAAATTTGGTGGAACCAAAAAATAGTCGTACCTTTGCAACCGCTTACGAAAAGTAAGGGCGCTTAGCTCAGCTGGTTTAGAGCATCTGCCTTACAAGCAGAGGGTCGGCGGTTCGAATCCGTCAGCGCCCACGGGGGGTGTTCCCTGTGATTCACTTTTGTGGTTGCAGGGACTTTTTTAGAGGGCGTTTAGCTCAGCTGGTTTAGAGCATCTGCCTTACAAGCAGAGGGTCGGCGGTTCGAATCCGTCAACGCCCACAATGGTGAAGGTCTTTCAACAATGTTGAGAGACCTTTTTTTTATGCTTTTAAATTATTTTATCACTATTTTCTCTGTTTTCTCACGATAATTCATTAATTTTGCACCCTATATATAATACGTATTGTTATGAATTTAGATTTATTGACTGCCATATCACCAATTGATGGTCGTTATAGGGGAAAAACAGAGCAACTCGCTAACTACTTTTCAGAGTATGCTCTCATTCGTTATCGTGTACGCGTAGAGATTGAATACTTCATCACTCTATGCGAGTTACCTTTGCCACAGCTTGCTTCTTTCGACAAGTCGCTGTTCGAACGTCTGCGTGACATTTATCGTAATTTTGACGAAAATGAAGCGCAGCGCGTAAAAGACATCGAGAAGATTACCAATCACGATGTAAAAGCTGTAGAGTATTTTATCAAGGAAGAATTTGATAAAATCGGTGGCCTGGATGCTTACAAGGAGTTTATCCATTTTGGTTTGACATCTCAGGATATCAACAACACAAGTGTACCTCTCTCTGTAAAAGAAGCATTGGAAGAGTGCTTCAATCCACAGGTAGAAGAGCTGATAGCCCAACTTCAGACTTATGCTGATGAGTGGAAGGATGTGCCTATGCTGGCTAAGACTCACGGACAGCCTGCTTCACCTACCCGCCTGGGCAAGGAAATCATGGTTTATGTTTACCGTCTTACCGAGCAGCTTAATTCGCTCAAGGCTTGCAAGATTACAGCTAAGTTCGGTGGTGCTACCGGTAACTACAATGCTCACCATGTAGCTTATCCACAGTATGACTGGAAAGCATTCGGCAACAAGTTTGTCAGCGAAAAACTCGGTTTGGAACGCGAGCAGTATACCACACAGATCAGTAACTATGACTACCTTGGCGCTATCTTTGACGCCATCCGCCGTATCAACACCATTATCATCGACTTAGACCGTGACTTCTGGATGTATATCTCTATGGATTACTTCAAGCAGAAGATCAAGGCAGGTGAGGTAGGCTCAAGTGCGATGCCTCACAAGGTGAATCCTATCGATTATGAGAACAGTGAAGGTAACCTGGGCATAGCCAATGCCATTCTTCAGTTCCTGGCACAGAAACTTCCGGTTAGCCGCTTGCAGCGCGACCTTACTGACAGTACCGTACTCCGTAACATCGGTGTGCCTCTCGGTCATAGCGTCATTGCTATCCAGAGTACATTGAAGGGCTTGCGTAAACTGATTCTTCACGAGGAGAAACTGCAGGAAGATTTGAATAATACATGGGCAGTTGTAGCTGAGGCTATCCAGACTATCCTTCGCCGTGAGGCATATCCACATCCTTACGAGGCATTGAAGGCGTTGACACGTACCAACCAGCACATGACTGAGGAAACTATTCATGAGTTTATCCAGGGATTGAATGTGAGTGATAGTGTTAAGGCAGAACTGATGGCAATCACACCAAGCAATTATACAGGTATCTAATATACACAAAGGAATTTTGTAGTTTTAGTACATATATAAACGTAAAAATTAGATTTATTAACCCAGCCGTGAGGCTATTAAGTATTTTAAGAAAATGGATTCAGAATTTGAAAACAAACCTCAAGATCAGTCTTCTGAGAATGAGAGAACCCGTGAGGGCTACAACCCAGCAGGTGGTTATCAGAAGAGTTATCGACCAGTAGGTCGCACACAGCGTCCTCGTATCAATTCACATCGCGCATACAGCAGCGACAGAAGTAGCAGTAACAGCGAAGGCGGTTTCCGTCCTGAAGGTTTCGGTGCTGGCTTGCAGAGTACAGGCAGCGAGCGTCCACAGCGCAGCAACTATCAGAGCCGTGGTGGTTATGGTAACAGCAACCGTGGTGGCTACCAGCCACGTCAGCAGGGAGGCTATCAGTCTCGTCCTCAGCAGGGTGGCTATCGTCCTCGTTACAACAATAATGATGAGCAGGGTGGTTATCAGCCTCGTCAGCAGGGTGGCTATCAGCCACGCCAGCAGGGCGGCTACCAGTCTCGTTCTCAGCAGGGTGGTTATGGTAATAACAACCGTGGTGGTTATGGTCGTCCACAGGGTGGCGGCTATGGCAACAACCGTGGTGGTGGCTATGGTCGTCCTCAGCAGGGTGGTTATGGCAATAACCGTGGCGGTTATGGTCGTCCACAGGGTGGTGGCTATGGCAACAACCGTGGTGGCGGTTTCCGTCAGCACACTCCTGGTTACGATCCAAATGCTAAGTATAGCATGAAGAAGCGTATCGAATATAAGGAGGAGAACATCGACCCAACAGAGCCATTGCGTTTGAACAAGTTCCTCGCCAATGCTGGTGTTTGCTCTCGCCGTGAGGCTGATGAGTTCATCCAGGCAGGTCTGGTAACTGTCAATGGTGAGGTTGTTACCGAGTTGGGTACCAAGATCCTTCGTACCGATGAGGTGAAGTTCCACGACGCTCCTGTAACTTTGGAGAAGAAGGTATACGTATTGCTCAACAAGCCAAAGGATTATGTTACAACCAGCGATGATCCTCAGCAGCGCAAGACTGTGATGGACCTCGTAAAGGATGTTTGTCCTGAGCGTATCTATCCTGTAGGCCGTCTCGACCGTAATACAACAGGTGTACTTCTCTTGACCAACGATGGTGACCTGGCTTCTAAGCTTACTCACCCTAAGTTCCTGAAGAAGAAGGTTTATCACGTTCACCTCGATAAGAACCTGACTGCTCACGATATGGATCAGATCCGTGAGGGTATCACCTTGGAAGATGGTGAGATCAAGGCAGATGCTGTAGAGTATGCTGATGATCGCGACAAGGCACAGGTTGGCATCGAGATTCATAGTGGCAAGAACCGTATCGTGCGCCGTATCTTCGAGAGTCTCGGCTATCGTGTTACCAAGCTCGACCGTGTACAGTTCGCAGGTTTGACTAAGAAAAATCTCCGTCGCGGTGACTGGCGCTTCCTTACTGAGAAGGAGGTAGACATGCTCCGCATGGGTGCTTTTGAATAAAACAGAGTAATAAACAATGGAAAAAGTAAAAAGAACTAAAGTTGTAGACTTGCTCAAGAGTACAGCCTACGGCTCAATCGTGAATGTCAAGGGATGGGTTCGTACCCATCGTAGTAGCAAAGCAGTCGATTTTATCGCTCTTAACGATGGTTCTACTATTAATAATATTCAGATAGTAGTCGACCCATCAAAGGTCGATGAAAATCAGCTCCGTCAGATTACTACTGGTGCTTGTATCAGCGCCGTAGGTACGCTGGTAGAAAGCCAGGGTGCCGGACAGAGTGTTGAGATCCAGTGCGAGAGCATCGAGATTTACGGTCTCTGCGGCAGCGACTATCCTATGCAGAAGAAGGGACAGAGCTTCGAATACATGCGTCAGTATGCTCACCTCCGTCTCCGTACCAATACCTTTGGTGCCGTGATGCGTATCCGCCATAACATGGCAATGGCTATCCACACTTACTTCCACGAGCATGGATATTTCTATTTCAATACTCCGCTCATCACAGCCAGCGACTGCGAGGGTGCAGGTCAGATGTTCCAGGTTACAACCAAGAACCTCTACAACCTGAAGAAGACAGAGGATGGCAAGATTGACTATTCTGATGATTTCTTCGGCAAGCAGACTTCATTGACCGTTTCCGGTCAGTTGGAGGGTGAGCTCGGTGCTACAGCACTCGGCGCCATCTACACCTTCGGTCCAACCTTCCGTGCAGAGAACAGTAATACTCCTCGCCACCTGGCTGAGTTCTGGATGGTAGAGCCAGAGGTTGCTTTCCTGGATATGGACGGTTTGATGGAGTTGGAGGAAGACTTCATCAAGTATTGTATCCGTTGGGCACTGGAGCATTGCAAGGACGATCTTGCTTTCTTGAACAAGATGATAGACAAGGGTCTGATTGCCCGTCTGGAAGGCGTATTGAATTCCGAATTCGTTCATCTTCCATATACCGAGGGTATCCGCATCCTTCAGGAGGCTATTGCCAACGGTAAGAAGTTTGAGTTCCCATGCGAGTGGGGTGATGACTTGGCTTCAGAGCATGAGCGTTTCCTCGTAGAGGAGCACTTCAAGCGCCCGGTTATCATGACCAACTATCCTAAGGCTATCAAGGCATTCTATATGAAGATAGACGAGGAGGAGAGTGGTTTCGGTGGCAAGAGCGGTCAGACCGTTCAGGGTACCGACGTACTGTTCCCACAGATTGGTGAGATTATCGGTGGTTCTGTCCGTGAGGAGAGCTATGACAAACTGATGGGTGAGATTGAGGCTCGCAACATCCCTATGAAGGATATGAACTGGTATCTCGATACCCGTAAGTATGGTTCATGCCCACACGCAGGTTTCGGTCTCGGTTTCGAGCGTCTGATTCTCTTCGTAACCGGTATGCAGAATATCCGCGACGTGATTCCATTCCCACGTACACCAAAGAACGCAGAATTCTAGAATAAATAAATGAAGCCTGTTTCGATGTCCTTCGAAACAGGCTTCATTGCTCTTCGCAAGTACTTGCGATGCCCAACGCAGCTACTTGCATCAGTTTACTCTCGATTTTATTGCCACATTTGCCACACGCATACTAACTTACTGGCATACAATGGTTTAATGGTGGCAATAGACCCTATTTCTATTGTCACCTTATTGTCACCTATTGCCACACCCTATGTATGTTAAAACAGGCATAATTAGCTGATATTCAGGTATTTCTTGTTTGCTTTTTGTTTTTTTCTATTCATTGGGCGCTTGGTGCATCGACTGAACAAAACGAGGGTTTTTGCGTTCAATAAAGCCCTTTTTTCGTCTTTTTATCACCAAAAATGGAAGTGAGGCTTACTTTAGATTCAAAAAAAGGCTCTTTCGAACTTCAAAAAAGCTATTTCGAACTTCAAAAGAGCCTTACTTGATAATGGGCAGGATGCTCCTGAAACTGCGTCACGACGTAGCTGTCACTGCGTCGGGACGTAGTTGTTGTTACGTCGTGACGTAGCTACTGCTACGTCGTGACGTAATTTCTCCTGCATCGTTGGCGGAATAACTCTACCTCCCTCTCATATACTGCTAGCTTCGATAAGCATATCGTTGTATCTGTCTATCACATCGTCATTGATACTTTTCCGATATTCACATCAATGCCAGTATATATGATAAGGTGTAGGGACTCCAGCCTGTTTAAGTAAACAGATGAAATCATGTACGTCATTTAACAAGTTTATACGCTTCATTGAGTCGATAGATATGACTGCGTTGGGTTCAAGATACGACTGCGCTGGGCGGAAGATTCGATTTCGTTGGGTTAAAGATTCGACTTCGTTGGGTGGAAGAGTCAATTTCGTTGGCTGAATAATATGGCTGCGTTAGCTGAATGAAGTAGCTCAGTTAGCTGAATGAAGCACTTGAGTTATCAGAATGAGGCGGCTTGGTGTAATACGACTCGCTAGTCTGTTAGGCGTTTGGGGCTTGCTGCCCAGCCTTTATTAAAAGTAAAAGAAGGTGCGTCATAGACTGATGACGCACCCTCTTCTCTGGATATTTATACCTCCTTCATGTTCTTTAGTTCCCAACCCTCAAATTGCATGATGATTTTATGCAGTTGAGTCCCCTGCCTTAGAACTTCTACTCTTGGGGCTGCAGCATATCGGTTGATTTGCTCCACAGCCTCGTCCCATTGCAGTTCGGCTTTCGTCTTGCTTTCCCCTTTAGAAATTACATTGAAATCTTTCTTCGGCAGCATCTTCAGTTCTATGATATAGCTATGCTTAGCCTCATAATGCGTAAGGTCTGGCAATAAGAAGAAATCACAATACCCATGATTTAACTCCAGTTCTGGCGCAGTATAATAGTAATCGTTCAGACTGAGATATGCCATAAAGAATCCCTGCATGTTACGTTCTGCCTCTATTCCGTCACGCACGGAAGAAATCTTGGCATAAGAATCTGCCATGTATTGCAAGGCTTCATGCCACTTGCCTTCATATGCCATGTCGTAGTAATAGTCAGTAAGCTTGTTTACATTGACATAGGCTTTTGCATCCATGAGTTCTATCAGATATTCATAATATTGCTTGCGCACATTATTGTTCGGAATTCCGAGTACAAGCTTTGCTCCTCTCGTAGCCTTGATGGTAAGCATGCCATAATAAAACAGCAGGCTTGGAAATACCTGCGGGTCTGTTATCATTCTTGCAGGGAAGGTGTCATAGAGTGTAGTCACAATCTCTCCTTTCTCGGCAATCGTGCGAATCACGCCCTTTCGGTCGCCATCTAGCTTGTCGAGCTGGATGAGCTTTTTCATCTTGTTATAGTCGGTCTTGGTGTTAGGGTCTATCATCTCTTCAGGTCCCTTGCCAGAGCTCAGATAGTTGCGCAGATAATAGAACACCATATCGCAGTTGAAGATCTTACTTTGAGATGTCAAGGCACTCTTCGAGAAGCAATAGTTATCATACCAGGGTTTCATCTCGTTAACAATGTCATCAATGTTGGCATTGGCTGCAATTTCGCCCTTTTCCTTATAATAGTTGAACATCTGATAGACATCTTCTGTAGAAAAGCCTAACATCTGGTTGAATTGCTTCTTGGTGGATATATGCCATCCGATGTTGAAACCGCTGGTCACGTCATCGAGCGTCACAGGACTCACACCCGTCATAAAGATACGTTCAAACGAACCTTTGAATTTCTTGAAGATATCACGATAGAAACCCTCAGCATGGGTCATGGCACGATACACTCCTTCACCCTGCTCGTTGAGCACCGTGTTGGTGAAGTTGTCATATTCGTCAATGATGAGATAGGTACGAAGATTCAGCTTCTTCGATTCGTCGTTGATAAGTATCAACTTGTCTACGGCGTCTTCCGCCTCGAAGACCTTCTTTACAAAATCCTCCGAATAGTATTGACGGTAGACATCCACAAAACTATCCAGCTTCACTTTGCAATAACGGTTAAACTTGTCTTCCAACTGGTCGATACGTCCGCCTACTTGCGAAAAGTCAAGATAGAGAACCAGATATTTGCCTTGAAGGGGAGTAGGATTCTTGCCAATCCACAGATTGCCGAACAGATCCTTGAACTTATCCTTCATGTTACAATCATAATAAGCTTGGAGCATACTGATGAATACGCTCTTGCCAAAACGGCGAGGACGGATAAAGAAGAGGTTTACCGCCTCATCTTCCAATGCTGGCAAATACATCGTCTTGTCCACATAGTAATTGTTTTGCTCTATGATTTGTACGAAGTCATTGCGTCCATAAGGTATTCTTTTAGTATCTTGCTTCATATCTCCAGTATTACTTGTAATTTTGTGCAAAGATACAACTATTTGGGAATAATACCAAAGAAAAACGGATTTTTTTCGGTAATCTGCAGAAAACAACATTCCTGGTAGATACTCATACATTCGTATCTAGATGGTCCCTATATATAATAAGGTGTAGGACCGCCAATCTCCCCTATATATAATAAGGTGTAGGTTTTATATCGGGAAAATGGAGGAAAACAGGGAAAATGGACGGGTTAGAAGCCCAATATGGGGGCTATTTTATAAAAAACATAAGAAAATTAGCCTTTTTTGAAAAAAAAATGCTCAAAAACTTGCAAGTTTCGAAAAATATACTTATATTTGCAACATGAAAAATCTCCTGGCTGGAGATATTCCATATACAACAAGAACTGAGTGGCGACAAAAAGCCACGACATATAAGAACAATAAGAACTTAGTGGTTATAAAAAGCCACACGATATATAAGAACGATAAAATAACTTTTCTAAGAGGACCTTTGAAAGAGAACGAAGAACTTTTCTAAGAGTGCAGACTCTTTTCATCAAACGGAACTCTTAATTCAATATAGAGAATTAATTAATAACTTCCTGCCGAAAGGCTAGGAAAATCGTATAACTTTATAAATTATTACCGTATGAAAAGAAAGTATTTTAGCGCGCTGCTTATGGGTGCATTGACAATTGCCTCGGTAAGCACATTTACTTCTTGTAAGGACTACGATGATGACATTAGTAATTTGCAACAGCAGATTGATTCTAATGCAAAAGCAATTGAGACCATTCAGAATTTGATTAAGGGTGGTGGTCTTGTTACCGGAGTAACAGAAACTAGTGATGGTATTACTGTAAAGCTCAGTGATGGAAAATCAGTCACTATTTCAAATGGTAAGGATGGCGCTCCTGGTACTGCATGGACTATCGGTGCCGATGGTTACTGGTATGAGAATGGTAAAAAGACAGACAACTTGGCTCGTGGTCCTCAGGGCGAGAAAGGCGAGAAGGGCGATCAAGGCGTCAAGGGCGACAAGGGCGATCAAGGCGTCAAGGGTGACAAGGGCGATCAAGGCGTCAAGGGTGACAAGGGTGATGCAGGCACAAGCGCATCCGCAGCATCTTATGAGTACTTTGTTCCTAATGCTGAATCTGGTTACTTCGACATCTACAAGGATGGCAAGAAGGTAAAACAGAGTAATGTTCAGTTTGTATCAGAAACTCCAAACTCTATCACCGCTACTTTGGATAAGCAAAACTTAATCCTCACAGGTGTTAAGGGTATTTCTGGTGAAAAGGTCGTTATTTCACTTACTGGTGATTTGACAGGCTTGGTATTCATGCCAAATCTCTACTTGGATGGTATTGAGACTTTGACTTATGACTACTTGCATGGTGAATACTTAGAGCATAAGGACAATTTGACTGGCCTTAGCCGCTTGAATACTACTACTGGCGTGGCTAAGACAATCAAGGGTCTTGATAATTATTTGCCAGACAGATTGGCCGATGCTACAGCTCTTGATCCTGCTGCTGCAGTTTTGTACAATTATGGTCCTGCTTGGGGTGTTAAGTATCACATGAATCCATCAAATGCTGATATGGCATACGAGGATATTACGGGCTTCAATCTTCTTGAGCCAACAATCTTGAACTATCATACCCGCGCTACAGCTTCAGATCTTGGAAATATTACTTCTCCAAAGTTGAACGATGCGGGTAAGGCTCTCTTCAATACTTCTAATGGTATTGTAACAGCAGGTTTGAAGATTCAGCATCCTGAAAAGTTGGAACCATTCCCAACTGTTAAAGATAAGAATGAGACAGCTAATACGGTTGCTTTGCAGGCTAAGACTGCTGCAAGTACAGTAGCTGAAGGCAAGGTTACTTCTGATTATGCTTTGATTCAGCCACAGAAGGCATACCTCGAGGCTTTGTACTGGAGATTGAAACCTCATTATGCTGGATTAGGTGCGTCTAATACCCGTATGGGTGACGAAAAGGGTATTCCTACAGCTAAGTACTTCGGTACAACTGCTACTGATGCTGCTGCTCAGGTTCACGTTTATGACTCACCTCAGGAGGCTTTGGCTGATCCAGCTGGTGCAGCTCTCGAACTTTACTATAACAGCGCAGAGGGTATTGATATTGCAAGCTACCTCGGACTCCACATGTTGGTAGAGGATGTTAAGCAGTTTACTCCTGGTACTCCTAATAAACTTGGTGTTAACTTGAAGGAGTTGTCGCTAGAAGAAGGTAAGGAATGGGGCTTGACATATCAGTTCAATCTCGTTAATTATCAGGTAGATGGCAACGCTACTATTGATAGTAAGTATGCTAAGTGGGTTAACCAGGAAGCTGGTGTTCTCCGTGCATGGAATGTTGATAAAGACGGTAATCCTACTACAACAGAATCTTCTACAGCTATCGACCGTGAGCCATTGGTTCAGGTACTCGTTAAGCGTGGTGATAAGGTGGTCTTGGATGGTTACATCTTGATTCACATTACACGCCAGAACCCAGAGGTTGCTCCTAATAAGACAATTGACTTGTTGACACAGGATGCTCAGTTCGATCTCTGCAATGATATTGATAAGTTGAAGACTACATGGTCTCAGTTCTCTTCTATTGTATTGACACAGGGTCTTGAGAATATGACCAAGAAAGACTTCGATGAGCAGTATACTATTGATTCTAAGGGTAATTATGGTAACGATGCTGCAGGTAATACAACATTGGATCTGAGGATGTTCAAGGATGCTCCTGAGAAGGGTGGTACCTACAACGCTGCTGATGATCTTGGTAATATCGAATACTTCCCTAATACAGAGGGTACAACTAACCATGCGTTCAAGTGGCACTTGACTGCTAAGGAACTTGAGATGTTGACTCATGATCAGGTTAATCCTGTTACTGTAACTCGCTATGTACGTTACATTGGTAAGGCAAAGGCTAAGTATCCTTACATCTATGTTAAGTTGACTTACACCTTGTCACGTATCAATAAGAACCAGACATTCGGTGAGTTGATTCCTGAATACTGGAAGGGACTTGATGGTTCTGAAAATGGTAAGGAAGCTGTTATCTTCGATGTTAAGGAGCCTACAAATGGTGGCGATATCAATGCTATCAGCCGCAAGGTTACTTCTACTTTGAAGGGTAATGTTGCTAAGTTAGTAGGTACTCACAAGTATTACTTCGTTCCTGAGCCTGTTGTAGTTGGTGGTTATACAATCACTCCACAGAGCAGTGCTGCTGATACCAAGTGGAACAAGTTGTTCTGCAAGTATATCACTGGCGACTCTCACGTATTCAGCAAGGCTAAGTTGCAGGAAACTCTTGAGGGTTGCGCTATTAAATACGCTGATGGTGCATTCACGAATGAAGATCTCTATGCAGTAAAGGGTGGTGTTTATACGCACATTGCTACATTGGATCCTGCTACTAGTGAGATTACATTGGTAAAGAATGAAACAACAAAGGCTGTATTGAATGCGATTGGTTATGAGCCTGCAAATGCTAATATCCAGAAGGAGCTCCGCTCTTGGGTAGGTGTTGTAACTGAGAATTCTTGTGGTGTAGCTGAGTTTGTTAAGGATGGTATCTTCCTGACATCTTGGGAGCGTCCAATCAACTTGATTGATGTTGCTACAGAGCCACGTATTGATGCTAACACCAATGGTAACGTAATCTACGCTCTTGATCTCTTCAAGTTGTACGATTGGCGTGGATGGAATACTGAAACAATGTCTGAGGCTGGTTGTGTAGCTAATCAGAGTCATATGTGGGGTGACCACCTCTGGTTCTGGGGTTACTACAATGTGAAGTCTATCACTATAGATACTACCCCTGCTAACGTTGAGACAACTCTTGGTGGTGGTACCTGGACTACAATGGATCAGATTAGTAAAGACGTTGAACTCTTATGCGGTAATAAGAACGGTAATCCTACAGCTGCTAAAAAGAAGGGTAGCGAAACTTACACCTTCAATTTGACAAGTTACAACTCAGCAAGTCAGAATGCAGCATTGGCAGCCCTCATGGAGGCAGATAAGGCTAAGTTCGGTACTATCTGGTACTACAACAATGGTGGTAACGTAGAGACCTTCAAGGTAAGAATTCCTATCTCTATCGCTTACGAGTGGGGTGAGTTTACTACTAAGGTTGAGTTCACAATCAACGGTACAATCGGCGATTAAGACATTTATTGAAAAGATAATTAATAATTAAGCTCTAATTAGAGGGTGTGCCTAAAAGAGCGGCGCACCCTCTTTTTATTTAAAAATGTGACGGGTATGAAAAAAACTATATTATATTCTCTCTTGGCTATATTGGTCTTCTCATTATGCTCATGCGGTGAGAAAAAGAAAAGTCGCGAACAGCAGGTTGATGAATTCAGAAGCGAATTGACAGAAGAAGATACGGCTGCCATGTTGAAACTTTGTGATGATGCCATGGCGCAGCTCAAGGCAAAGGATTATAACGCAGTGCTTGCCAATTTGCATGAATATACCGATTCTACGCAAGAAGTGAAACCTCTCACAGAAGAAACAAGACAAAGATATCTTAACAAGTTTAAGATGTTCCCTGTATTGGATTATACACGCGTATATTACTCATTCCAGTTGCAAGGCTGCAATGATGTGAAATATGATGTTACCTTTGCAACGGCAAAACAGGCTGGAACCGCTGAACCGGCAAAGACAGCTTATATGTTCAA
Organism: Segatella copri; assembly: GCF_015074785.1. Classification (NCBI taxonomy): domain Bacteria; kingdom Pseudomonadati; phylum Bacteroidota; class Bacteroidia; order Bacteroidales; family Prevotellaceae; genus Segatella; species Segatella copri. Next base: position 2,067,257 of record NZ_CP042464.1, on the reverse strand, counting down.
TCCGGTGAAAGTAGACGGCACTTGGAAACTGTGTGTAAAGACGGCTACTGACGAAATAGATATGAACATGCGCTAATAAAACATTTAAACTTACCTATTATGAAGAAATCATTGTTTGTCATATTACTGGCTTGTGTGTCTGCCCCCGGTTGGGCTCAGATACAGCGCACTGTTGTATTTGATTTCAGTCAGCCACTCAGCCTTACTCCTTCCATAACTCCACTTGAAGGTAATAGTAATGAAGTTCCCGTTACTGATAATGTTTTCTCTAATGGCGACATCACTATTGATTTTGAGTGGGGTAATCAGGGATTGGGTACATCCATCTTAAATTTTACTAATCTCTATACTAAGGAAGTCACCTATTATCTCAAAGTCAGCCAGCAGGCATTGATGAATGTTCATGCGCCTGGTATCGGACGTCTAGACAGAGTATCTTTCTCCGAAGGTAGTAGTGTAGGTGATCTTCGAGTGACAGACGATGAATTAGGAAGTCAGGCAGATGGATACAAAACATGGATTAATGATAAAAAGCAGGATATCCATGACTTAATATACAAAAACAGTTTTTCGAATGCTCAATTAAAAAAGATTACGGTACTCTATACCATGCCGTCTACCATTCTGACAGCTACAGGTGATTTGGAGAATGGCAGTGTTTTAGAGTACTTTGAAAACATGCATCTTACATTCGACCGCAACATGCTGGTTAAAGATGCATCCAAAATCACACTCTCTGATGGAACGAGCAGCGAAACGCTTTCTGCTACTGTAAAAGACAATGTGGTGACCTTATCTGCTGCTAGCCAGATAGCAAAGAATGGTACATATATACTTACGGTTCCTGCAAAGAGTTTTGTTGATAAGGAAGGCTTTGAGAACAAGGAAATGAAATTCTCTTTTGTCATCAAGGCTCCTTTTAGTCCTGTTTCGATTACTCCTGCAGCGGGAACCGTTGAAACTTTACCTCTTACTATTGCCGTAGACTTCGGAGAGAATGTTGGATATGTAGATGAGGCTGCTAGCGTGAAATTACTGAAAGATGGTAACGACTATCTGACAGCAAAGGCTGTCAAGGCATCTGATACGAAAGTTAATTTTGAAATACAGGGCGCTGCAGGTGCTATCTCAAAGAAGGGTACTTATAAACTTATTGTTCCTGCTAATGTAGTTTGCAACGACAAGAAGGGCGATGCGGAATGGGAACGCTACAATAAGGCTTTTGATGTAGAATATGTTGTTGTCGGTTCTGCCGCATATCTGAAAGCTCTGAAATTGTTGCAGAATAATACGGTGGGCTATCCTAAGGTTACCAGTGCCGCTTATGTCGCTTTGAACGAAGTTGTCGGGAATGAGGCATCAACTGATGCAGAATTCAAGGCTGCTATTGATGCTTATTATAATGAAACTGATGTTCTTCTTCCAGAGAACAAGAAGTGGTATAAGATAGCCAGTGTAAATAAGAAGAATGAACGAAAGTATCTTGCCGTAAGTAACAACCAGGTTCAATTGGTAGACAATATTGATGAAGCTTCTGCATTTGAGGCGTTAGACAATAGTGGAGTGTTCACCTTGGGTGATGCTGATGACAATATGCTGAATGTCAATGGAGTGACAGCTGATGCAGGTGCAGAAGTAAGCAAACTTAGAATTGCCAAACTGAATGGCTCTGCTGTACAACTCGAATCGGGTGATGTCTTTGATGCCGACAAAGCATTGGGTACATTCTCATTCAAGGGCTCTTATCCATCAGTAACGGGAAACTCTAGCGTTGCTTATGCTTTGTGTAATCATGCAGACAATAAATATCAGACTGAAGCAGATGTTGTTGCTCCATATTGGCAAAGCAGTCTGACCAGTGCCTTCGCATTTGTTGAGGTTGAAAAACCTGCAGCAGCTATCAAGACCGTAGAGACTGCTTACAAGTTGACACCTGCAATAGTAGAAAGCAATGCTGATCTCCTGACTCTTTCTTTTGATGGGTTGAGTCATGTTACAGTAATGAGTGATGCCGATGCCTACATCACTGATGAGAAGGGTGAGCGTGTGAAGAACGTTACCTTTACTCCGGTAACAGGAAAAGACAATCAGTTTACTGTTGCGTTGACTGACTTGGCAAAGGCTAGCTATCAGTTGGTAATCCCAGAAGGAACCTTCCATTATGAAAAGAATAATAAGGAAGTAAAGACGCAGGCTATCAAAGAAAACTTTACAATAGGAAAGGGCGGCTCTCCTGAAGATCCAAACCTTCACTACGATTATTCTATATACCAGCAGTTGCCTAATACATCTGTAACTCAAAAGGATGTTGCATTGAATGGATTCATGATTAAAAACATAGGATACTATGATGGTTTGGTTGCTAATCCTGATAGAGAAGTGAGACTTGCTGTTTACGACAACAACAAGACGATTCGTACAGGACACTTTGAAAGCTATGTAGATCCGGAAGATCCGTCAACGCCTACATTGCTGTTAGTCTTTGATACACCGATAAGAGAAGGTGAATTGAAAGCCGAACTTTACGCTATAGTAATTTTGAAGGGAACCTTCGGAGATACAAACTTTGGAAAGTTCCTTGAAGACAAGACCACAACCCAAGCCAGTGACTGTCATACAAACCCAAGAATGACGATTTCAATCGAAGTAGACAATGATAAGGCTACTGGTATCGAACAAGTTGTGAATTCTACTGAGAAGAACAATGTAATCTATGATGTCCAAGGACGTAAGGTAAAGCAGATGAACCGTTCTGGTATCTACATTGTGAATGGAAAGAAATTCGTCAAGAAATAAAATTTAATGTAGAAAGTTATGAACCTAAAATCCGCAACTATCATCCAATACACGATTAAGGGTAGATTTATGAGTCGTTAGTAGCAGCTTTCAGTAAAAAGCAACAGCACAACATCAATATGTAGCCACCATCCCCTTACCCCACGATGCGACTTGAGGTAATACGCAGATTCAAACCGGAAAGAAAGGATTCTTATCCGAATTCTGTTTTGAAGGGTTTTGCATAAGCTCGGTTCTCTGTGTAGATATTCAGCACGTATTGCCTTGCAGTCATGATCCACTTGGCAGGTACGGAGATGAATCTGAAGACAAAAGCCTTTATGCGACTCGTTTTCTTGAGCCCAAAAGCCTTGGTGTCAAGCCTGCTCATGATGGTCTTGTAGAAATTGTGTATCAATGCAGTAAGCAGAAGAAAGACAGTATTCTCCGCCATGAATGACTTGGGGAGCCTGCTCCAACCGAATCCGTTGTTCATGTCGTCAAAGATACGTTCCTTGCCGCCACGCAGATTGTAGAATTCAACAATGTCCCTTGTCGATGACTTGTAATCGTTGGTCAGAATACAACGGTAAGTGTATTCGCCTTCCCACAGGTCAAGGTCGCCACTGTTGCGTCTTTGTCTCTGGATGACAAGACGATAGCACTTGCCTTCCCATTTCTCAACGAGAATGGAATTGAGTTCGAACTGGATGCCGTTAATCTCCTCCGTCTTCCATCCTCTCAGAGCAAAGATGTCATTGTAGAGCGAACTGCATCGGTTGGCACGGATGTAGAAATGTTTGCAATGCTTCTCTATCTCACTGACGATTTCCTTCGAGCAGGAACCGCAGTCTGCCCTGAAGCGATTTACACGGATGTTCTGGGATTCCAGAAGAGCGAAGAATCTCTTATGGGTGTCTGCCTGATGAAAACGCACATTCGTGTTACCATCGCTGTTCTCGATATAGACTATCTTGTCACCGATAACATATACGCCAGGCCTGTAGCCGAGGAACTTTTTGTAGGTCGGTTTTGCATCATACTTCTCCGTTTCAAGGAACTGATGGTCAAAGTCAACATCGTATTCCTCAATTTCCTTCAACTCGCCTGTAGAAACCAAAGCGTTTATAAGCAATGTGTTGAGTTTGTCTGCAGTATTGAAATCATAGGTCTTGCCTTGGTCGGAAGTATAGGAGATGTTTTCCTGTGTCAGTTCCTTGATGGCTCTGAGGATGGTATCAGAGCTGCATGTACGAAGGGTAGGATGATACGAGAGATGGCGCATCAGTTGTGACGTTACATCTTCCACGCATGAGCCGCCACAGAAATAAACGCTCATCAGCGAACGGACTATCTCGCTGAACTGATATCCGAAGATACTGCTGCATCTCTGACCCAGTGTTGAGTCGATAACGGGTGAAAGCATGGAGTCAAATTTCTCCATGATTGAAAAAATTCCTCCAAAAGGTGTGAGTTTCTCAGATTTAATTTGTATTTTTGCCATGTCATATTAGAGTTTTGCTTGTTTTCTTTTTGCAACACTAAGATAAGTGAAAATTCTGACATGGCAAAATCCTGGGCAACTTTTTGTTGCTCAGGAACTTATAAATAAAGTTAAATTATAGTGTTGCGGAATTAAGGATGAAATCAATTAAACTGCTCATGGCAACAGCCATGTTAGCCATCGGCTCTACAGCCGCTATGGCGCAAGCATCCTACACAGACAAGGATGGAAACGAATATCAGTTTAAGCGCCACTGGTTCCTGGATGTTCAGGCAGGTGGGCAATATACTGTAGGTGAGGCAAGCTTCTCCGACTTGCTTTCTCCTAACTTCCAGGGTGCCATCGGCTACCAGTTCTCTCCTGTCTTCGGACTCCGTGGTCAGATAAACGGTATCTGGAGCAAGGGCGGATGGAACGGATACAAGGCTACCAAGGACGGTACTCCGTATACCGCCAGCTACAAATGGAAATATGTAGCTCCGGGTGTGGACTTTATGTTCAACCTCTCTAACTTCTTCTGTGGCTGGAACCCGAACCGCGTGTTCAACGCTACTGCCTTCGTAGGTGGTGGTATCAACTGGGCAGGAGCTAACCAGGAGGTAAACGATCTGGCTGCCAACATCAAGAATCAGAGCAACTATCTGCTGGAGTATCTCTGGCACGGAAAGAAGGTTCGCCCATACGGCAGAGCCGGTATCGACCTGGAATTCAAGGTAAGCAAGGCTGTGAGCATCATGCTCGAAGGCAATGCCAACATGATTTCAGACAAGTACAACTCTAAGAAGGCAGATAACCCTGACTGGTACTTCAATGCACTGGCAGGTGTACGCATCAACCTGGGCAAGAGCTATACCAAGAAGGCTAAGCCGGTAGAGGAACCTGCTCCGGCACCAGCTCCTAAGCAGGAATATGTAGCTCCTAAGCCAGAGCCTAAGCCAGCTCCTGTAGAGAAGAAGGTAGAGGAGATTCGCCGTGACATCTTCTTCACCATCAATTCTTACAAGATTGCTCCTGCTGAGGATGCTAAGATCCGTGAGGTGGTTGACTTCCTGAACAAGAACACAGAGGCAAAGGTTGTAGTAACCGGCTATGCTGACAAGGGTACAGGCAATGACGTCATCAACGACCGCATCGCTGCCAAGCGAGCTGCAGCTGTGGTTTGGATGCTGACAAAGAAATATAATATACCTTCTGAGCGCATTACAGAAGAATCTAAGGGTGCACGTGTGCAGCCTTTTGCAGAAAACGCAAAGAACCGTGTAACGATCATGATCGCTAAGTAGTACGGTAAGTTTATAATGCGACAATCAATTATTTTAATTGGTGGCGGGGCATCCTCAGGGGTGCCCCGTTTTTCTTTCAGATATCCCTTCCTTCTCCCGCTCATTTTGTTATTTTTTCACCATTTCTTGCAGTTTCTCAATATTTTGTTGTACCTTTGCACAAAAATAATAATAAATTGCAAGAAAATGGGAAAGATTATATTGACGGGCGACCGTCCTACAGGTAAACTTCACCTGGGTCATTACATCGGCTCTCTGCAGCGCCGAGTACAACTTCAGAACGCTGGCGACTTCGACAGAATGTTCGTTTTCATGGCAGATGTTCAGGCTTTGACTGATAATGCCGACAATCCTGAGAAGATTCGACAGAACATTACAGAGGTGGCTCTTGACTATCTCTCTGCGGGCCTCGACCCACAGAAGTGTACACTCTATATCCAGAGTATGATTCCAGAGTTGGCAGAGTTGACTACCTATCTGATGAACCTCATCAGCGTATCTCGTGTTCAGCGTAACCCAACCGTGAAGACTGAGATCAAGATGCGTAACTTCGAGGCAAACATTCCGCTCGGTTTCTTCTGCTATCCTGTGAGTCAGGCTGCCGACATCACCGCTTTCAAGGCTACAACCGTGCCTGCCGGTGAGGACCAGGAGCCTATGCTGGAGGTAACCCGCGAGTTGGTTCGCCGCTTCAACCAGACTTATGCACCTGTATTGGTAGAGCCGGAGATTCTGCTTCCAGAGATTGCCTGCTGCCGTCGTCTTCCAGGAACTGATGGTAAGGAGAAGATGAGTAAGAGTCTCGGCAACTGCATCTACATGAGCGACGATGAGAAGACCGTTTGGAAGAAGGTGAAGAAGATGTCTAACGGTGAGCCACGCATGAGCATGGAAGAGCCGGGACATCTGGAGGGCAATGCCGTGTTCACTTATCTTGAGGCATTCTCTACTCCTGAGGACTTCGCTGAGTTCTGGCCTGAGTTCAAGACTTTGGATGAGTTGAAGGAGCAGTATGTGAAGGGTGGTATCGGTGATGGTACCTGCAAGAAATTCCTCAACAGCGTCATCAACAAGATGCTTGACCCAATCCGTGCCCGCCGTCATGAGTTTGAGCAGGATATTCCTGAGGTATTCAACATCCTGAAGAAGGGTAGCGAGGATGCCCGCGAGTTTGCAGCCCAGACCATGGATGAGGTTCGCAAGGCTATGCGTATCGACTATTTCAGCGATGCTGCCTATATTGAGGAGCAGGCTGCGAAATTTAAGGTTTGATAATGATGTAAAAGATAGAAATATAAAGTGAAAAGGCAAAAGTTATCGTCAGCTGGTAACTTTTGTCTTTTTTATATTATTATGATATGTTTTTAACGCAAAAAACAAAATAATTTCTTTTCTTATCCTTTGTTCTCGTTTTTTTTTCTTATTTTTGCAAACAGAATAAATAAAAGAAGCAGAGTATAATGAAAATGAGAAAAATGCTCCAATACAGACTTGCTGATTTAGATAGTATGCTGGTATTGCTCTTCGCTTTTTTGCAACCCATCTCGGCTCAAAAAGCTGATGACAATGTGCATATATTGCAATGCAATGATAGATACGTCTTCAAAACTGATGACGCAGGTAAGACTATTGTTGTTAACACTACGGATTATGAGTATGGTGTAACCCAATATTCCGCTCTAGTTCAACCATGTGCTTATTACGGAGAGTTTATTCGTTTGGACAAGGCACAGTGTAAGGGGTATGCACAATACAAGTCAGCCATTCCTCGTAATGTCTTTTACGATGATACCAAGATTTGCTACTTTAGCTATCAGATTCCAAAGGTTGGCAAGACTCTGAAGGCTTCTTTTACCCGAACCTATCTCAATCCTATTTATTTCACAACTATTCCTTTGTGTGAAGCTAATTATGTAGAGCATAAGAAGATAGAGGTAATCAAGCCAAAAGCCTTCCAGCAGTTTCGGATAAAAGAATATAATCTTCCTGCTGGTATAGAGAAAAGTACTACATGTAATGCAGAGGGAGATTCCGTTTTTACTTATGTGATTCATTCCTTACCTGCACAGCTGATAGAACCTAATTCTCCATCTTGGGGATATAGTGCTCCTCATCTCTTGGTGTTGGGAGCATTCCAAAGTCTGCAAGATATGTTTGTCTGGTCTCATCAGTTGGCTAATGTGGATTGCTCTATTCCTAATCAAGAAGAAATACTAAGAGAGATACAGAAAGGGGCAAAAAACGATTATGACAAGATAGCCAATACTTATGCCTGGGTACAGCAGAATATCAGATATTTGGCTTTTGAGGCAGGCATTTCTGCCCATCAACCGGCAACACCTGCTGAAACTATTCGTAAGCGTTATGGTGATTGCAAGGCTATGGCTCTTTTGCTCAAAACCTTGCTCAAGGCTCAAGGCTTTGATGCTCGTCAAACGGATATAGGGACATGGGATGTACCTTATTCTTTGCAGGAAAATCCTTCTATTGCATCTATTGATCATGCGATATGTACGGTTTTCTATCAGGGAAAGCCATATTATCTGGATGCTACGAATCCATATGTTCCTCTAGGCTATGTGCCAGACAATATACAAGGAAGGATGGCTTTGGTAGAAGACGCAGATAGCTTTCGTATGAATAAGTTACCTGAGCTGGCTGCTGATTCTTGCTTTTCTTCTATAACATATCAGACAACCTTAGAATCTGGGGATGATGGAAACTACGATATAAAGGGAAAATTGTACTCTAAATGGAAGGGCGATATGAAGTCTTGGATACTAGTGGGGAATGACGCTACGGCACAAGATGAAAAAGAGAAGGCCTTGGTGGCAGCGATGGGGGCTGGTGAACGATTGGATAAGATTGGGGATATAGTGATGACGGGAAATCGTCCTCGGGATGAGTCTTTGAATATCACTGCTTTTTTTATGAAAAAGGGAGCTGGGCAACTGGTTGACGGTAGTGTTTATTTAGATGCCAATCTCGATGAGAGCCTTTTTCTGACTCCAGTGGATACAACCAAACGGGTTTCCGATTACATGATAGACTTGCGGTCTAAGGAAGTACGTGATGTAAAGATTTTGATTCCAGAGAAAATGGAGGTCAGTAGTCTCCCCGCACCTTATCAGATTCATACAGCATGGGTTGATTTTTGTCGCACTTATTCTCAAACAGGCAATCAGATTGTTATGCATAAGGAGTGTGTAATACACCACAGACGTGTTCCGCGAAGCGAAATCCCTGCTTGGAATAAGATTATAAGTGATTGGGGAGCAGCTTGTAATGAGCAAGTAGTATTAAAGGAAAAATGAGTTAAATGTATTATTCATAGTCAAAAAGTTGAATTATGGGAAAGATTAAAGTAATCCGAGTTGTCTTCAGTATTCTGTTGGTACAGCTCTTGACGTTGTCAGTGAATGCTGACGAGAAAGCTGATTATTTGAAGTTGGCGCAAAAGGTGCGGCAAGAAGTTTGGAGCAGTACGCCTGCTGACTTTCAAAAACGAACGGTTCCCGACAGATACAAGAATGCTTCGGCCGTCATACTATCTTATTATCGGGAGTTGAGCACGGATTATTATCGTAAGGCAACGGCTGATCTGGTGCTCAATCTTCGCCTTACTCGTCAGATAGACTGTACGGATATGGAACGTATGTTAATTCAAATCAATGACAAAAAGGCGTTGAAGGATTATTCTGAGTTTACTTTCAAGACGAAAAGTAGAAAGTGGACCTGGGGATATCATCATAAAACGCAAACGGTGCTTGGCATTCGTGTTATAAAGAAGAATGGTAACGTACAGGAAGTAAGTTTAGATGACTATGTAGATGTCAAGGAAGGCAAAAATGACAAGGACTTGAGTCAGAAGATAGCTGTGCCTGGTTTGGAAGTGGGAGATTGTATTGATGTCTTTTCTCTAGACCAAATAGATACACAGGAACAACAGCTGGATCCTTTCTATTTTGTTCTTCGTCAAGACGAACCTGTCCTTTATACCAAGGTTCACTGTGTGCTAGACCAAAGTCTTGCCACCGTCTATCGGACGATGAATGGTGCCCCTGATTTTACTCAGACCACAGACAAGGACAAAAATGCAGTGCTCGATATGGTTATGGATAAGCCGGTAGATGCAGAATCATCCATTTGGTATAATTCTTTGGAGCAGTCACCTTTTATAGAGATGTATATTACCCCGACCAAGGCTAAAGTGGCAGTAGTAGAGAAGGCTATGCGCAAAAAAGGTGTTCGAGGCAATCCTGATGTAACACCAATCCTGCAAGACGATTGGAAATTGCTGAAATCTTATGTGTCTAAGGGGGGATATTCTCCTGCTGGTCTTCCTAGTACGTATAAGAGCGTCTTCAAGTCTGCCAAAAAAGAGGGGATGTCTGCCGAGGAGAAAGCTGACCGTATTTATTCTTTTGAGTATGTTAGTGGGGGAGCTTCTCAGAGGGTTTTTAATACAGTGGCTAATTATTTGCGTAAATTGGGTGTGGAAATAGAAATGGGCATTACCACTCCGTTTGGTGCATTGCCTGTTGATAAACTGATTAATTATAATTCGACATCTTGGTTCTTCCGCCTTAAGGGAACTGATGTGTACTACTTCCCTGGGACTTATCCTAAGGTTGCTTCCGAGATACCTTATATATATCAAGGAAGAAAGGCGTATATGCAAGATTCCGAGGAACAAATAACGATACCTGTGAGTCAAGCTGAAGACAATAAGTCGGTGAATGATATGGTGGTTAAACTTGATGGTACTAAACTTGATATCAGTAGGAAGGTAACTTATTCGGGTGAACAGAAAATGTACGGTCAGTCTTTGGTGAGTCCTGATAACACGCTTTTTGGTTCAAGCCAACTTGAAGCTTATTGGCGATATTTGAAATACGACGACAAAGATCCGTACTCTTGTTATACTAAGAAGGAATCTGCTGAATTAAAAGGAGCTTTCAATGAATATCGGAAAAATGCCATAGATCCGTTTAAGGCTGAAATCAGTAGTTATCACGATGGTGATCCTGTGCAAGTTGGTGGCTATGGAGTAGATTGCGTGGGAATCCGTCGAGATAGTTCTAACTTTGTTTATCATGTAGATTATGTGATGGATGGAATGGTGAAACGCGCTGGAAATAACTATTTGTTGTCGGTAGGTAAGTTAATAGGAAGTTCGTTGAAACTAGAAGGCAAGGATCGAGAGCGTATCGATGATGTTTGGCGCAAGATAGCGTTTGTTGATGAATGGAATATAGAGATTCCGTTGCCGCAAGGATATAAGGTCTCTGCTGAAGCATTAAAGAAGATTGAGACTTCGGTGGCTAATGAGTGTGGAGAATTTACAGTTAAGGCTACCGCTGGAAATGAAAGTGTAAAAGTGTATGTGCGCAAATGTTTTGCTCATAGAGTGGAACCTGTCTCAAACTGGAGCAAACTGTTGGCTTTGGTTGATGCTTGTAGCGCTTTCGCTGATAAGCAGATGGTAATAGCGAAATGAATGTAAGTTTATTGAGTATATTTTTTAATTCTAAAAGAGGTGCTTACAGCTTGAAGGTCATATACCGGTAAAACTAAATGAGGTTTAAGAATTGAAAAAGGTGAATAAACGAATATTGCAATTAGCGGTGCCGTCGATAATATCCAATATCACGGTACCGCTTTTGGGTTTGGTGGATGTCGCAATCGTCGGGCATATCGGCGATGCAGCTTACATCGGAGCCATTGCCGTGGGGTCGATGCTATTCAATGTCATCTACTGGCTTTTCGGATTCCTGAGAATGGGAACCAGCGGAATGACTTCGCAGGCTTTGGGAAGGAGAGATTTGGCTGAGGTGCTGAGGCTCCTGGTGCGCTCTCTGAGTATCGGTGTGGGGATAGGTGTGCTGTTCTTCGTTCTCCAGAAATGGCTGATAGGCTGCGGACTCTGGGCGATGTCGCCGGAAGCGGATGTCGTGGAACTGGCACGGAGATACTGTTATGTCTGTATCTGGGGAGCCCCGGCAGTGCTCGGACTCTACGGATTTACGGGCTGGTTTATCGGTATGCAGAACACGCGCATTCCGATGATGGTATCGCTGACACAGAATGTGGTGAATATCATAGCTTCTCTGCTGCTGGTATTTGTCGGCGGTATGACGGTAGAAGGTGTGGCGCTCGGAACGGTCATTGCCCAATGGTGGGGATTCCTGATGGCATGTCTGTTCTATCGTATCTGTTATCGCCGGTTAAGCAAGTATGACTATCGCCGGCATCTCTTTGCTGCCGAACCGCTGAAGCAGTTTTTCTCGCTCAATAAGGATATCTTTCTCCGCACCCTCTGTCTGGTGGCGGTAAACCTCTTCTTTACGGCGGCAGGTTCCAGGGAGAGTACCATCGTGCTGGCTGTGAATACGCTGCTGATGACGCTCTTTACCATCTTCTCTTATTTTATGGATGGTTTTGCTTATGCGGCAGAGGCGTTGAGCGGCAAGTATTATGGAGCCCGAAACATGGGGGCATTCCGCGAGGTGGTTAGAAGAACGATGGGTTTTGGAGCTGTCGTGGCAGTAGGTTTCACCTTATTATATATAGTGGGTGGCGAGAATTTCCTCTCTTTGCTCACGAGCGATAAGCAGGTGATAGATGCATCGGGCGAATATTTCTGGTGGGCTGTGCTGATTCCGCTGTCTGGCATGTCGGCATTCGTCTTCGATGGCATCTTTGTAGGCATCACCCAGTCTAAGTCTATGCTCTGTTCTACCGCCGTAGCCTCGGCTTCGTTCTTCGGTCTGTTCTTCGGCTTGCATTCTTTCCTGGGCAATCATGCCTTGTGGTTGGCCTTCATTCTCTACCTCTTGTTAAGGGGAATCGTACTGTTCGTCATTTACCGTAAAAAACTGCGGTAAATGACAAATAGTGTTTTTATAGAATATTTTAGTAGAAATAATGCACATCTTTCATAAAAATTGCACACAGAATTATAGTGTGCGCATTTTTGTGAAAAACTACATTAATATAGTTTAAATCTTAGGCTTATATTCTTTTTCTTAGCCGAAAATTAGTAATTTCGCAGAGCAAAACTTAAAAAGAAAAGAGCCTCAAATCCGCAACCTATAGGGTTTAGTGGGATTTTGCTTGCAAAGCGACAAAATTCATTTTATTGTACATATTTCTTGCACAACAGAAATGTCGCAGACACAAAATCCCCTTACCCCATAAAGCGACTTGAGGTAATACGCTGGTTTAACCAGAAAAGCATGGTCTTTAACCAAAGTCTGTCTTGAACAGGTTGGCATAAGCATTGTTGTCTGAGTAAATATTCAATACATGCCTACGTGATGTCTTAATCCATTTCGCAGGAACAGAGATGAACTTGAAAACAAAGGTCTTGATTCTGCTGGTGGCACGCAATCCAAATTCATGGGTTTTCAATCTCTGCATAATAGCTTTGTAGAAGTTTCTGATGAGAGCTGTCATAAGCAGGAATACAGTATTCTGTGCCATGAACGATTTTGGCAATCGATTCCAGCCAAAGCCATTGTTCATGTCATCGAAGATGCGTTCCTTGCCACCACGAAGATTGTAGAATTCCACGATGTCTCTTGCACTCGACTTGTAATCGTTAGTCAGTATACATCTGTAGGTATATTCGCCTTCCCAAATGTCAAGGTCTCCATCTATTCGCCTTTGTCTCTGTATGACAAGACGATACGGTTTTCCTTTCCATTTCTCAACAAGGATGGAATTCAGCTCAAATTCAATACCGTTGATTTCAACAGTTTTCCATCCAGTCAAGGCAAACATGGAATCGTAGAAGGAAGAGCATCTGTTGGCACGAATATAAAAATGCCTGCAATGAGCCTCTACCATATCTACGATTTCCTCCGAGCATGAGCCGCAATCCATGCGGGCACGGGATATATATACTTCTGATGCCTCCAGTCGCTTGAAGATTCTTTCCAAAGTCTCTCTTTGGTTGAAGCGCACGTTTGTGTTGCCGTCTCTATTTTCAATACCGACAATCATGTCGTTAATGACTGCCACACCTGGACTATAGCCCAGGAACTTCTTGTAGGTTGGTTTTGCATCATGCTTCTCTGTTTCAATGAACTGATGGTCAAAGTCAAAATCATACTCTTGACCGGATTTCAATTGACCAGTAGCAAGCAGGGCTTTGATCAATAAGCAGTTCATCTTGTCTGCAGTATTGAAATCATAGGAGTTGCCAGAAGCAGATTTATAGGTGATGTTCTTACAAGTCAGTTCTTCGATAGCACGCAATATGGTGTCTGCGCTGCAAGTGCGAAGAGTTGGATGAAGAGACAAATGTTTCATCAAGTGAGTTGTAACATCCTCAATACATGAGCCGCCACAAAGATATACGCACATCAGAGAGCGTAGAATTTCGCTATATTGATAACCAAACATAGTGCATCTCAATCCCAAGGTGGAATCTATGGTTTGAGCTAAAAGAGCATCAAATTGCTCCATAATAGAAAAAATTCCTCCAAAAGGAGTGAGTTTCTCAGATTTTATTTGTATCTTTGCCATGTCATATTAGAGTTTTGCTTGTCTTCTTTTCGCAACACTAAGGTAAGTGAAAATTCTGACATGGCAAAATCCTGGGCAACTTTTTGTTGCTCAGGCACTTATAAATAATGTTAAACTATAGTGTTGCGGAATTAAGGAAGAGTAAATGACAGCAGAAGAATATTATCAGCAAGGTAACGCCTGGCGCAAGCAGGGTGACTTTAAGCGTGCCCTCGACTGCTATATGGAGGCCATTGCCCTCGATCCGGAGAGCCCTGCCGTAGCAGCCAAGGAGATGCTGGATGATATCATGAGCTTTTATTGCAAAGACTACTACAATCCATAACAACCGACATGTGGACAGCAGGAGCTTTGTTTACTCCAATGGTAAAGATAATTAGTAAGAAATTAGAATATGAGTAAGATTAAAGGGGCTATTGTAGTCGACACCGGGCGTTGCAAGGGATGCTCGCTCTGTGTGGAGGCTTGTCCTCAGCATGTCATCGCATTGGCAGAGAAAAAAGTCAATGTGCATGGTTACCGTTATGTAGAGGCAGCTGTACCTGATGCGTGTGTTGGTTGCACTTCGTGCGCCATCGTGTGTCCGGACGGCTGTATCACTGTTTATCGTAAGAAGGAGGACTAAATAATGGCAAATCAGGAAGTTACATTAATGAAAGGCAATGAGGCGATAGCCCATGCCTGTATCAGATGTGGTGCGGATGGTTTCTTCGGCTATCCTATCACACCTCAAAGTGAGATTATAGAGACGCTGGCTCTGCTCAAGCCATGGGAAACATCAGGTATGGTGGTTCTGCAGGCTGAGAGTGAGGTGGCGGCTATCAACATGGTTTATGGTGGCGCCGGTGCCGGTAAGCGTGTCATTACCACTTCTTCAAGTCCGGGTGTGGCTTTGATGCAAGAGGGTATCTCTTACATGGCAGGTGCTGAGATTCCGGGCGTTATCGTCAATGTGCAGCGTGGCGGTCCGGGTCTGGGTACCATCCAGCCATCCCAAAGTGATTATTTCCAGGCTACCCGCGGCGGTGGTAACGGCGACTATAATGTGATTGTGCTGGCTCCTGCTTCTGTTCAGGAGATGGCTGATTTCGTTGATCTCGCCTTTACGCTTGCCTTTAAGTATCGCAATCCTGCGATGATTCTGAGCGATGGTGTCATAGGTCAGATGATGGAGAAGGTGGTTCTGCCTCCTGTCAAGCCTCGACGTACAGAGGAGGAGATTGCGAAGGAATGTCCTTGGGCTACCATCGGCCGTCCGAAGAGTCGTCCAGTCAACATCATGACCTCTCTGGAACTCAAGCCTGAGGTAATGGAGGAGCGCAATATTGCTCTTCAGGAGAAATACAGAAAAATCCGTGAAACCGAGGTTCGTTATGAAACCGAACAGATGGATGATGCCGACTATGTTATCGTAGCCTTCGGTAGTGCGGCACGTATTGCCGAGAAGAGCATCGAGAGTGCGCGTGAGCAGGGCATCAAGGTAGGCTTGTTCCGTCCTATCACCCTCTGGCCTTTCCCTGAAAAGGAGATTCATGAACTCGCCAAGACCAAGAAGGGCATTCTGGTTGTAGAAATCAATGCCGGTCAGATGGTTCAGGATGTGCGACTGGCTGTGAATGGTCAGACTCCTGTGAAGCACTTTGGTCGTCTGGGCGGTATCGTACCGGAGCCGGAGGAAATCGTTGAAGCATTAAAGAAGTTAATAAAATGAATGATATAATTTCACCAGAGAATCTGGTATATAAGAAGCCTACGCTGATGAACGATACCCCGATGCACTATTGCCCGGGGTGTTCGCATGGCGTAGTTCATAAGCTCGTTGCCGAGGTTATAGAGGAGATGGGCATGGAGGATAAGACGGTAGGCGTATGTCCGGTGGGCTGCGCTGTCTTTGCTTATCGCTATTTGGATATTGACTGGCAGGAGGCTGCTCATGGTCGTGCACCTGCTGTAGCTACGGGTATCAAGCGCTTGTGGCCTGATCGTCTTGTCTTCACTTATCAGGGCGATGGCGACCTGGCTTGCATCGGTACCTGCGAAACTATCCACGCCCTGAACCGTGGTGAGCATATCGCCATCATCTTCATCAATAATGCCATCTATGGTATGACCGGCGGACAGATGGCTCCAACCACCCTGTTGGGTCAGAAGACTGCTACCTGTCCTTATGGTAGAGAGGCTGATCTTCATGGTTATCCACTCAATATTACCGAGTTGGCAAGCCATCTGCAGGGTACTTGTTATGTAACCCGCCAGAGTGTGGAGACCGTGGCAAGCATCAAAAAGGCAAAGAAGGCTATCCGTAAGGCGTTCGAGGCAAGCATGCAGGGCAAGGGCTCCAGCCTGGTAGAGATTGTTTCTACCTGCAACAGCGGTTGGAAACTCTCACCTGTTGAGGCCAACAAGTGGATGGAAGAGAACATGTTTAAGCAGTATCCTAAGGGTGACCTGAAGGATACAACGGGAATGTAAGTGAAGAACGAAGAGTGAATAACGAAGGAAGAACGATTTGCTCTTCTAATATAATAATAGAACAATGAAGACAGAAATCATTATATCCGGTTTTGGCGGTCAGGGCGTTCTCTCTATGGGAAAGATTCTGGCTTATTCAGGACTGATGGAGGATAAGGAGGTAACCTGGATGCCTGCTTATGGACCAGAGCAGCGTGGCGGTACAGCCAATGTAACGGTCATTGTGAGCGACAGTCGCATCTCTTCGCCTATCCTGAGCCATTATGATGTAGCCATCGTGCTCAATCAGCCGTCGCTCGACAAGTTTGAGCCGAAGATTAAGCCAGGCGGCATCCTGATTTACGATGGCTATGGTGTGATGAATCCTCCACAGCGCAAGGACATCACCATTTATCGCATTGATGCAATGGACAAGGCTGCCGAGATGAAAAACTCCAAGGTGTTCAATATGATTGTTTTGGGCGGTCTGCTGAAGGTTTGTCCTGTTGTGAGCACCGATGGTTTGAACAAGGCGCTTTACAAGTCATTGCCAGAGCGCCATCATGGTTTGATTCCACTGAACATGCAGGCAGTGGAAGAGGGAATGAAGATTATCGAAAAGGTAGACCGATAATAAACAGATTTTTAATCAATATGAATTATGCAATTTGCATTATGCAATTTGCATAATTCAAAATAAATAATTATCTTTGCAGCCGAAAGTAACATTTTAAAATGGTGAGCTATATGGAGAATCCTTTTATCATAACGGGTTATATCAAGCCCGAATATTTCTGCGACAGAGAAAAGGAAGCGGAAAGAATCATCAATAAGGTAACGGGTGGTGAGAATATGGTGGTAATGGCTGCAAGACGAGTAGGCAAGAGTAAACTGATAGACTTTTGCATGGATTCTTCTGCCATCAAAGACCATTTCATCTGTATATCCATCGATATCCTCCGAACTTCCAGCATCCATGAATTTGCGTTCGAGTTGGGAAAGGCTGTATTTGAATTGGCTGCCCGTCGTGGAACCAAGATGATGAGAATGGTGGTTAACACTCTGAAGTCTATCAATGGCTGCTTCGGTTACGATCCGATTTCCAATATCCCAACGTTTAATCTTTCGTTGGGTGATATTTCTAATCCGCTCTATACTTTGGATGAGATATTTGCCTGTTTGGAGCAGGCTGATAAGAAATGCATCGTTGCCATCGACGAGTTTCAGCAGATAGGTTATTATCCAGAGAAAAATATGGAAGCCATTCTCAGGACTTATATTCAGAAGTGCAGCAATGCCAATTTCATCTTTTCGGGCAGCGAGCGTCATCTAATCTCCAAGATGTTTTCCGAGAAAGCGCATCCTTTTTACAATAGTGCTGATATGATGAACCTGGAGGTGATTCCGCTTGATAAATACAAGGAGTTTGCTATCCGCTTGTTTGGTAAGTTTGATAAGAAGATTAAGGAGAAGGCTATAGAGCAGGTGTATCAGGCTTTTGGTGGCAATACCTATTATATGCAGAAGGTGATGCACGAGGCTTTTAATCAGACTGTGCCACAGGCTGAGGCTGATTGTGAGATGATAGAGGGCATTATCCATGCTTTGGTATTGGATAATGATCATAAGTTTAGCGAGATACTTTCCCGTCTCACTCTTCCGCAGAAGGAACTACTATATGCTGTTGCTAAGGAGGGAATGGCTAGTCAGATTACTTCTTCTGGTTTTGTGAAGAAGCATCGTCTCCGTTCGGCAAGTAGCGTGCAGAGTGCCGTGAAGAAACTGCTGGAATATCATCTGATTTCTACTTCTCAAAGTGCGTATTATATTGATGATCAGCTTATGAACTTATGGTTGAAGGAGTAAATTGAATGTTTTTGAAGTGAAATCGAGATAAGACAATAGAGCCTTTTGGTATTTTTGATACTGAAAGGCTTTTTTGTATTTTAAAATGAAGAAAGTTATTCTTTTCTTTGGCATTTCTAATTCTTTTCGTTAATTTTGTGGCGTTAATTTAAAAGAAAGGAATAAGATGGAAACGATTAATATTCAGTTTCAAGTACCTTCTACAGGTCAATATACGCTTGACGAATTTGTCGCCAAGCTCAAAGACTATGCTGAAAAATTAGCCAGTTCTATCTCCAAGTCAGGAAACAGTTACCAGGAAACTTATATGAGCCAGGCAGAGCAGGAAGCCTATGTGGCAGAAAGTCTTAACCGTGCTCTTGATGAAATGGAAGCTCATAAGAAGAATGGGACTAAGCCGATGGATGCTCGTGATTTGTTGAGAAGACTTCTCTAATATCGCGATGAGTTTATCAGCTTTTTGCTTGATAAACGTGAAAAAGGATAATATGCAGAAAAGGAATCTGGAAAAAAATATGGCAGCAACTGTTTTTAATCAAGCACAATTTGATGCGCCACCTTTTTAAATGAAATGCCTTGTTGCCCCTGATTTGCGACAAACTTTAACGCTGTTGCCGCTGATTTGCGACAAAAAAGTAGTATCTTTGCCCCTGATTTGAAACAAATGCATATGTTTAGACGAAATATCATCAGTAAATTGGAGGCTTGGAAGCAAGACAAAAAGCATAAGCCTCTTATCTTGAGAGGAGCTTACGTTGATCAATCTTCCGTTTTATCTGATAGGTAATTTGCGGAGCGTATTGGATGCTGTTGTAGAAGAATAAAGAAGGATGTAATGCATCATGCAAAATAAATAATAAGGTGGACAATGCTTTTTAAAAATAGCAATGTCCACCTTAATTATATATAGTTCTAATCTGCTTTATTCCGCCAATCGGATGCTCATCGGGCTTACGGTGATGAGGCGCTTTTTGTATAGATCGCCCACGGCACGCTTGTAAACCTTCTTGCTCACGTGGAAACGCTCGTAGATGTCGTCGGCCTCGCTCTTGTCTCCAAGGTTGCACTCGCCGTCGTTGTCCAGGAGATACTGGTAGAGGGTCTCGGCGAAGTCGGCTGTCTGCTGGATGCCGGTCTTCTGCAGGGTGACATCTATCTTTCCGTCAGGACGAACTCTTCCGATGTAGCCCTTCATCTTGTCACCGGTATGGATGTACTGGAAAATCTGGTCCTGATAGAGGAGACCCGGATACTGGTTGTCGATGATAACCTTGAAGCCGAGGTCGGTCTTCTGCCAGATGAGGAGATCCACCTCATCACCATGCTTGTAGTGAGGATGGTCTTCGTTGAGATAACGCTCAATCTTGGCAGAGGCAACGATGCGGTAGCTCTCCTCATCGATGTGGATATGCACGATGTAGGAGTTGCCGAGCACCATACGTTTCTTCTGCTCGCGGAATGGGCAGAAGATGTCCTTCATCAACCCCCAGCCCAGAAAGGCTCCGTATTCGTTGACCCATTTCACTTCGAGATAGGCGAAGTCGCCCACCTTTGCCAAAGGGGTTTCGGTGGTTGCTATGAGGCGCTCTTCCTGGTCGAGATAGATGAAGACATCCAGCTCGTCGCCGATGCCGACATTCTCTGGGACGTAGCGGGAAGGAAGGAGGATTTCTCCCTCGTCACCACCATCGAGATACAGACCGAAATCAACTTTCTTTACGATGCGAAGGCGATTGTAATCGCCGAGTTTTATCTTTTTGCTCATATAATATTATTTTCGAGAATATAAAATGCTTTTGCCCTTACAGGGCGACAGGTTTGTGTCCGTAATTACCCAGGGTGTTGCCCTGGGCTAGGAGCTTCTGCCCTTTACCTTTCCCTTCGGCCGGTGACCGTTGGTTCAGGGCGTTTAGATGCAATCTATGGATGAGTCTGGTTCTTCAGCAGAAACTTCTTTATTGTTATCTGCAGTTTCTTCCTGGCTATCAGTAGCTCCTGCTTCCACCGTCTTCTCAATCATTCCATCCTTGAGATGGATGGTGCGGTCGGTGATGGAAGCAAGGCCCTCATCATGAGTTACGATGACGAAAGTCTGACCGAACTTGTCTCTGAGGTCGAAGAAGAGCTGGTGAAGCTCAGCCTTGTTCTTGGTGTCGAGACTTCCTGATGGCTCATCGGCAAGGATGACGGCAGGATTATTGACCAAAGCTCTCGCCACGGCTACACGCTGTTTCTCACCACCGGATAACTCGGCAGGCTTGTGACTGGCTCTATCGCTCAAGCCCATGAATTCCAATAACTCCTCGGCACGCTCCTTGGCTTCTTTTCGGCTCTTGCCTGCAATGAAGGCAGGAATCATGATGTTCTCCAGGGCGGTGAACTCAGGGAGAAGTTGGTGGAACTGGAAGACGAAACCGAGATGCTGGTTGCGGAAATCGCTCAGTTTCTTGGTGCTGAGGCTGCTTACATCGATGCCATCAACCATGATGCTGCCACTATCAGGCTTGTCGAGGGTACCGATAATCTGGAGGAGTGTAGTCTTGCCGGCACCACTAGGACCGACGATACTTACCACCTCGCCCTTGTCAATATGCAGGTCGATGCCCTTAAGCACCTGCAGGGAGCCGAAGCTCTTGGTTATACCTTTTATATCAATCATTTTCTTACTCAAAATTATTTTGCAGGCAAAATTAAGCAAAATATTTGGAAATGCCTAATTTTAAGAGATAAAAAGAAAAAAAGAGCCTTATTTTATGTAATAAAACTCTTTTTGATAAAAACAAATTTGTTATTTTCTGAACTTCTTCTTAAACCATTGCAGGAATGATTCGTAAGCACTGATCTCTTCCTGATGCTGAGGCTCAGCGAAGGTAAGCTGGTCGCCGTAGGAATCACCATGCTGGTCGGGGAAGATAATCATCAGGTTGGTACCTGAGAAGTATTTCGTTATTTCCTCCGGCAGACGCTCCAGTGCTGTCTTGTAAGATACGGTTCCCTTACGGGCGGTTACTACCACGAACAGGTGGTCTGGAGATATCTGCGAAGCCAGCTGCGGCAACTCGTTCCAGTGAATCATCTGGGTATAATCAGCACGCACTTCCGGATGCCGGTTCTTGATATATTCATTGATGAGCGCCAGACTCTCTTCTCTGCCATGAAACTGGATGCGGCAGTCGAGATTGCCGGCAAGTCGGGCTAGTCGTTCCAACCAGCGGTAGAAACCCGGCTCAAACTCTGCTCTCGAAGGTACGGCTACCTGTATTCTTCTCAATGTATTCAACGGCTGTCTGATGCGTGCCATGATGATCTGTCGGCTCAATCCGTTGAAGAGACTCTGGTGGAATTCTCCCCAGAACTTCGGCGAAACCTCAGGATGCATGTGCATTCCGATGATAATCTCAGAACATTGGAACTCGTTGAAGGCATGCTTGATGCCGTTGGCGATGTTGGCTGCAATACGAACCTGGGTCTGCGTCATCACATCGGTGGCAGCAGCCAGCTGACTGCAATGTTCCAGAAGCCGTCTTCCCTGTTCCTGGTTGTATCGCATGTCCTTGTCTTCATATACCACATTCAGGCAGATGAGACCCCTGTTCAGTTTCTGGTTTCTCACCAGAAACGCCAGACTCATCAGGTTGTCGGCATATTCAGGATATTTCACCGGAACCAGAATCTTCTCATCGCTCACCTTCTTGTCGTCTTCCGCATCAGGCAGTTCCTTGTCTCTCAGGATAATCTTCTGCGAAGATCGGTCGGTAAGGATGGATGAGATGATGCAGGTAAACAGAATCATCATAACCACACCATTGAGCATATCATCGTTGACGAGATAAGTGCCCGGTGCTACGAGCAGATGCATACCCACCATCACCATGGCGATACTTCCGGCAGCATGAGCCGAAGTGAGTCCGAACATCATGTGACCCGAAGAAAGTGGCAATCGGAAACCCAGACAGGCGATATAGGCTGCGATGGCTTTGCCCAGGGTTCCGAAGAAGGCGATGCAGAACACGACCCATAGAATATGACTGCCCTGAAACAGAAGATTGATATTGATCAGCATGCCCACACCTATCAGAAAATAAGGAATGAAAAGGGCATTGCCGATAAACTCGAGGCGGTTCATCAGCGGCGAAACATGCGGAATATATCTGTTTAATATCAGACCGGCGAAGAAAGCACCGAAAACGCCCTCGATGCCCACTATCTGCGAAAGTGCCGCACTCATAAAGAGCATCGAAAGTACGAAGATAAACTGCATCACCGCATCGCTGTATCTTCGCAAAAACCATCTTGTAAGTCGGGGAATCAGCATGATCATCACGCCACAATAGACGGCAAACTTGAGGGTGAAGAATACCCAGAACAGTACGCCGTCATGTTTGCTGAACGATGCTACCAGTCCGGCAAGCATAATCAGGGCTATGAGCAGCGAAATCATGCTCGATCCCACACTCAGCGTAACGCTCGGTTTCTGTTGCAATCCGTATCTCGAAACGATAGGATAGGCAATCAGCGTATTGGATGCCATGATGCAGCTCAGCAGGAAGGAAGCCTTGGCAGAGTAGTGGAGCAACCAGATACTCATGCCGTATGTGAGGAAGAACGGTATAAAACAGGTGAGCAGGCCATAGATAAGCAGTCGCGACTTGTTCTTTTTCATGCCTTCCATATCCATCTCCAGTGCGGCGAGGAACATGATGTAATAGAGTCCCACCTTTCCGAAGAGCTCAAACGAAGAGTCGCGCTCCAGGATATTCAGTCCGTATTTGCCTATGAGCACACCTGCCAGCACCATACCGATGATGTGCGGGATACGGAGTTTACCCATGATGATAGGGGCAAAGAGGATGATGAGGAGCACTACGAAGAATATCAACGTAGGGTCTGTGATAGGGAAGTATTGAGCGATATGGAACATAGGCTTTCTTCTTTTTTGTTATACTTAAAGAGGGATTTCTGCATCAGCATTCATCCCTCCCTTTCTGTTTTTGACTGCAAAAGTACGAATAAATCTTGAAAGCACAAAGTTTTTCTGCCCTTATCCTACTATCATGGTGATATTTTTGCATGCTCACTATTGTTTCTATCTTTTCAAATCCCTATCCACCATGGCGCAGACACAGGAATCAGACCATACGTTTTCTGCCGTCTCTACCATGTCGATAATGGTATAGATTGGCAGGATGATGCCCATGATGCCGATAGGAGCATTGATACCGGACATCAGAGATAGGGTAAGGAAATAACATCCCATCGGCACTCCTGCATTACCCACTGCTGAGATAACTGAAATGAAGAGCCAGAGAATCATCGTAGTCCAAGGTAAAGGCATTCCTCCATTCTGCATCAGGAATAAGGAGGTTACGAGGATAAACGCAGCGCAACCATTCATGTTGATGGTAGTACAGATAGGTAATACGAAGCGGGAAACCTGATTGGAAACTCCCAGTCTGTCTTCTGCTGTCTGCATCGTCACCGGCAACGTAGCAGCAGAACTCTTTGTAAACAGAGCCATTAATACTGCCGGCATCATCTTGCCCAGTGTACGCACAGGGTTCAAGCCTCTTGCCAAGAGGAAGAGCGGAAGGATGATGAAGAATTGAATGACATTACCTCCCAGGATAACAGCTACGTACTTTCCTAGAGAAGCCATCACGATACCCGCAGAGAACTGGGCTGAGAGTTGTGCTGCAAAGGCAACGATACCCAGAGGCAGAGCCCAGATTAATCCATGAATCAGCATGAAAAGCAGATCCTGTAATCCAAACAATCCCTTCATCACGACTTCTTTTTTATCGCTTGATGGCATTTTGGTTAAAGCAATACCTGCTGCTGCCGCCAAAATCAATATAGAGAGTACATTTCCTTCGGCAAACGGCTTGATGATGTTGTTGGGTATTACCCCAAGAATATGGTCATAATAGCTGGTTTCTCCCAGCTTTTGGGGAACATCCGCCATACCGCTCTGTACCAAGGCTGTAGGTAAATTGCCTGGAGAAACGATGTTGTAGAGCACCAGTCCCACTGCTGCAGCTGCTATCGTCGTGAGCAGGGTGTAGGTGATGGCGTGGCGGAATATCTTACCGGTATCTGCCTGGTTGCCCAAGGATGCCAGGGTTGTGATAACTGCCAAGGCTATGGTTGGTACTGCCAGAAGCTGGAATAAGCGGGTATAGACCGTGGCTATGAAGTTCATCAGACCATCCAGCCAGCTGATGCCGAATATCCCCAAGACGGCGCCTACTATCAAAGCGCCAATCCATAGTACCAGCTGCCGGGTTTGCTTATTCTTCACTCCTTTTTGCTTACTGCAGCCAGCATTGCTATCCGGCTGTCTATTTCCAATATTATTCATTGTTTCTACCATGATTTTAAACTATTATTTTCAAAAGGCAAAGGTATTATTTTTTTTCCTTGTCAACAATCCCACAAATATGGTATTTTGCAATCTCGTTATTTTTTTCGGGATATTCTTTTGCTTGTATCATTATTTTTTGTAACTTTGCCGAAAGAATTTAAAACGGCAGCAATATGAAATATCCTATCGGCATACAGAGTTTCGAACAAATCATAGAAGATGGTTATGTTTATCTCGATAAGACGGCATTGGTCTATGACTTAGTGACTAATGGTAAAATATACTTTCTGAGTCGTCCACGACGATTTGGAAAGTCGTTGCTCGTATCTACCTTGAAATGCTATTTCGAGGGTAAGAAGGAACTGTTCAAGGGGCTTGCCATCGACAAGCTGGAGAAGGAATGGAAGCAATATCCTGTGTTCCATCTCTCTTTTGGTGGTCAAAACTTTGTAGAGCCTTATGCGTTAGATAAAGTGTTGGAGGAGTTTGTTGCCATGGCAGAACGTATCTATGGGCGTGAGGAGTTGGCCGAGACTTTAGGTAGTCGCTTTAAGGCAGTGTTGGGGAAAGCTCATCAGAAGACAGGAATGAGAGCTGTCGTACTCATTGATGAGTATGACAAGCCTTTGCTTGATGTGATGGATATGGATATTTCTGTGCAGAATGAATATGGAAAGATGACTTTGGAGGATTATAATCGCAATCTGCTCAAAGGCGTATATTCTGTGTTCAAGGAAGCTGATGATGACCTACAGTTTGTCTTGCTCACGGGTGTCACCAAGTTCTCACAGGTGAGCGTGTTCAGTGGCTTCAATCAGCCTAACGACATCAGTATGGATGAGCATTACGAGGCACTTTGTGGAATTACGGAAGAAGAATTGTATTCTACCTTTGATGAACAGATCAAGGCGATGGCCGTGAGATACAAGACGACGGAGGAAGGGATGAAATACAAACTGAAAAGGAAGTTTGATGGTTATCACTTCAGTCCTAATATGCTTGATATCTATAATCCTTTCAGCATCTTGAATGCTTTGAGCAAGAAGATTCTGGCAGATTATTGGTTCCGCACCGGTTCGCCAACCTATCTTGTTCGCCTATTGTCTCATTTTGATGAGAACATCAATGAGATGGTGAACAGGTTTTATCCTACGAGTAGTTTCATCGATTACAAGGCGGATGTGGAAGCACCATTGCCAATGATTTATCAGAGCGGTTATCTTACCATCAAAGATTGGAATATGGATACCGATTCCTATCTCCTGGATTTCCCGAATGATGAAGTGAGGAGCGGTTTCCTGACGCTGGTCAAAGCAGCAAAGCGAAGGTAGGGTAGATTGTGTGGTAGAGACTCCGAACTATATCTACATCTTCGAATTCAAGCGTGATGGTTCGGCTGAAGAAGCCCTGAAGCAGATAGAGGATATGGGTTATGCCAGGGAATATGCAGCAGATGGCAGAAAGATTTATCAGATAGGCTGCAACTTCTCGTCGAAGACGGGAACCATTGATGGGTGGAAGATGAAGTAAGTAATCCGTAAGAATATCACGAAGATGTAGTGATGTGGCTTTGTTAAGAATGAATCTTCTTTACATTAGCTTGCCTGAGATTCTCGTATTTTCAGCCGCTTATTGTTTCTTTGAGAATATCACAAATATGAAGAAAAACAGAAACTCGTTGATAATCAGATGTTTGTGGTTTCTTGACAAGATGATGCCGTTGAGAAAAATCTATAGTTGTACGACTATAACCCCTATAGTTGTACAACCATAACTCTACAGTTGTACAACCATAGCATGTATAGTCGTACAACTGTAACTTTATAGTCGTACAACTATAGGTCTTGTTCTTAATAGAGAGCAGAAAACAAGGATTTCCAGCCTTTCAAACCTCTTGTTTTTATCGCTAGATTCAAAAAATGTAGGTATATGAATTTTGGTTATAAATATTGACGGGAGGTTGGATATTAAAAGATAAGTGTTATGATGACAGTTCAAGATTATATAGCAATAATTAGGCAAAATAGTTCCAAGATTACTCAAGATTTTGGAATCAAGACCTTGCGCATTTTTGGTTCCGTATCACGAAATGAACAAACAGAGCAAAGTGATTTGGATATTTGTGTAGAAACAGAAACTCCTAATCCTTTTTTATTGGCCGATTTGAAAGAATTCTTAGAGGACTTGTTTAAGTGCTCTGTTGATGTTGTGCGTATTCACAAAAACATGAATCCTTTCTTTAAATCAAGAATTGAACGGGATGGAATCTATGTAATACGATAAAATAAAGATTTTCTCTTATTTCTTTGGCGTTTACACTAGAATGTTGTATCTTTGCAGCTGTAATTTGAACTAAAAATGGAGGAATAAAGAATGAATACAACAAAGTTAACAAGAGAAGAAGCGTTGCGAGGTTGGGATGCTTCTAAGGAAACCAAGCGTAAGATGGTTGAAAAGCTAGAAACCTTGGTAAGGAATAGTTGTCTTGAACGTACAGGCAAAGAACCTATTGGGATAGAAGTATGGTAGTCGAAACATTGTCTCTAGACACGATTAATGCCAATTCTTTGCAAAGTTTGCAGCAAACCTTGCAAACTTTGCAGAGACTAAGAGTTGGTACGGAGCGGGTCTAGCTATGATGTATTGTGGGGGAGATTTGGAAAATCTAAAGTAGCATATGATGGAAAAGATTATTGTTGACGTTGCGTGGTGCGACAGAAATTATGGTGGTTCTCTTGGTAGTAATGTACCAGGAGCGGTGGTTTTTACAGCACCAACCTTTGAAGCTTTGCAAAAAGAAGCAAAGGAAAGTCTGGAGTTTCATATTGAAGGCCTTATGGAAAATGGAGAAGATGTTCCCGAATGGCTGAAGAATGGGGATTATGAGTTTGAGTATATAAGATAAGATCAGTTGTGTGTCTGATTTAGCAAAGAGGGTGTGTCATAAGTAAATGATTCACCCTTTTTGGTTTGTTGGAATGTTACTGATATGTTGTTGGAAAACATAGTATAAGTTGTTGGAAAAGATAGTATATGTTTTTGAGTTAGTTAGTATCTCCGGTCGCACAACAGCTGTTATGCGCTTGCATAGCAGCTGATATGCGCTTGCACAACAGGTGATGTGCATGCGTAGACCAACTGTTATGCGCCAACTATAATTTAGACTTATGACGCCTCCTCTTTGTCATTTGGTACATATAGAATGGCATTTCATACAAGGTAGGCTTAGATATTTGGCTGATAGAAATAATCTTCTTACTTTTGCGCTCGTAATCGGGAAGCGATAGAAAAGAAAAAATCGTGGAACGAGGAACATGAAGTATAACCCTTTAATATATAATAAGGTATGAAGAAGGTAATGTTGATTTTAGCCATGGTGCTAAGTGTAATGAGTGTAAATGCTCAGTTTGTAGAGTATAAACCAGTATATACTAATCCACCTGTCCAGCAATATTCTGTGCCATCATTTGGCTTGGAGATGCCGCAGATGCCTCCGCCTACGGAGGAATATACTGATGTTGGTGCTTATTATATTAAGAACAATCAAGTTGTAAGAGTCAAGATTCGTGTGAGAGAAACGTATAGTGGTGGACGCAGATCATTGACAGTTGTTGGTTATTATGGTGGTCCTTTGGATAGTTTGTTGAGAACACATGCATTCGTTAGCAAGGTGGTTAGAAACCTAGACGGAGAGGTTGTAGCCAATAATTTTGAGTGGAAGGCGAACACGGCGCCTTTCGGTAAAGTGTACTTTAATTTGTAAAGCCGTTTAAGGATATAGGCATTGAGGTTGTCATGGATAGGAAATGTGGAAGCATTATCTTTTTCAGCAGTGGCAAACTTCAATGCCTTTTTGGTGGAAATTTCATAAAAGTAAGCCTGTTGGAAGAAATAATAGAGGAAAAGTTTGGCGGTATTAAAAAGATTTCTTACTTTTGCAATAGAGTTATGAGTGAACGGAAAAGAACGGGCACGATGAAGGCTCTAGTGAATGAGCGTATTGAACGTTATCTTGCGATAGAAATGTGGAAGTTTCAAAGTCTGCTAACGATAAATAGGCAATGATGCTCACGTCTAAGGATTATTGTATCTTTTTCTCTATGGAAGAAGATGTTAATATACTCTATGGCGTGGGCTATTGTATTATTACTTGCTGACGGGTCCTTCCACAACCTCTATCCGGTAATAAGCAATAGTCCCACGCTTTTTCATTGAAAACTTAATGACCGATAGCTACTTCTGGGAACAAGTCAGCGATGTAAATGGTAAATATGGATAGTCAATTTATCGTATTCAATACAAAGACGGAACTCTTAAGATTAGATGTTTCCAAAATTGTTTATTTCGAAGGAGATGGCAATTATACACAGATTGTTACTATTAACAAGCTGAAGGCTGTTGTTTGTCTGAATTTGACTCAGATGGAGAAGTATTTGGCAGAGCATCTTGTAGATTGCAAGAGTATTTTTATGCGAGTGGGTAAGCGCTTTATCATCAACACTGGCTACATCTATCAGGTCAATACGCAAAAGCAACAGTTGATATTATCCGATTATGAGCATTTTGCTTTTGCTTTAGGTATTTCTAAGGAAGCCTTGAAGCAAATGAAGGATTTACTCATAACTAAAAAATAAACTAATCAAGCAAAGAATTTTATGGAATTAATCATTGGACGTGATGCTAGTACATCTCAATTGAGAATAACGATGGGGCAGCAATCCAAGACTTTTGGGGTTGCTGGAAGTGTTCCTATGACTGTGAGCCGTCAACACTGTAGTTTGACCATTAATCCAGATGGTTCTTATAGAATTACGAATCTAAAAACTCAGAATGTTACTTTTGTCAGTGGAGTGGAAATAATTGCAAAGACTATCATGGAAAAGGATAAAATAGAACTTGGTCCAAGCAAATTTTTGGTTAGTTGGGATTGGATAAAGAGTTTTGTTCCTCAAATGGTAGATTTTCGTCCATTGCAGCGTGTTTGGGAAGAATATGATGAACATAAACTTGATCAGCAAATTGCTGACCGCAAGTTTAATTCTCTTCGTGGCATTACTGGTTTGATTACTATGGGAGCCATCGCTTTGAGTATCATTTTCCCCGAATTTAGAGAAACTCCTCTTTATATAGGCTTGTATCTCTTAGGTATTTTGATTTCTGTAGGCTTTACTGTAAAAGCATATAAGGATTCTTCTAAGGGACCGTTAAGGCAGAAACAGTTGACTGAAGAGTTTCAGCAGCATTATGTTTGCCCTCATTGTCATCACTTCCTGGGCTTTCTGTCTTATGGAGTTTTAATGCAGAATGAGGCTTGTCCTTATTGCAAGGCAAAAATCAAAAAGTGATTTCCTACAATAGAAGATAGGTTTTGTGTAATGAGCACAAAAAAAGTACCTATCTATTTATTATTTCACTATATTTGCACCAGTAATCATTTTAAAACGAATAGTTATGGCACAGAATGAAGAAACAATGTATTTCAATAATACACATCCTGAAGTAATACAGGAAAGTAAAGATAAAACTCAGAACGCTGCGGATAAGGCAACTTGGAAGAAAGTAGCGGTAGGTGGTGCTGCTGGTATCTTGTTAGGTGCAAGTGCTATGTATGCCACAGATGCCTTTGCTACAAATGCAGAAGAAACTCCCGAAACAAAACCGGAAGGGGAGAATCCATCGCAAGATGCTGCTGCAGCTAATGATAATGCCTCTATCAAGGTAGCTGAGAGTCATGATGAGCAGAGCTTTAAGGAGGCATTCGATGCCGCTAGAGCCGAAGTTGGTTCTGGTGGCGCTTTTCATTGGCATGGCAATATCTATAGTACTTATACTGAGGACGAGTGGAACAACATGACAGATGCAGAAAAGAACGACTATGCTGAGGCTGTAAAGCCTGAAGTACGTGCTGAAGAAATGAATACTGCTCCTCATCAAACTGAAGATGTTGCTGTGGTATCTCATTCTTCTCATGCAGACCAGGATGTATTTGTTGCTCACAACGATGCAAATTTGCATCAGGCAAGTGATGTGCAGGTGGCTGATGACCAAAATGCAGATGTTCATTTGGTTAATGCGGGTGAAGTTCAGCTTGCTGATGGTTCCATGGCTACAGTGGGTGTTTTCGACGTAGATGGTCAGGAAGTGAGTGTGGTAGATTTTGATCAAGATGGAAATCCTGATGTTGCGATTTGTGACGCCAATGGCAATGGAAGTATTGACGTTGGGGAAGCAGTTGATTTGCATACAGGACAAGTGATTACTCCAAGTGGTAGTGATTTCGCTGATACCGGAGTTGATGATTCTGCTGATCCAAATCTCCAAACTGCATCCTTGGAGAATCCAGATGTTGCTCCTGATATGCCAGACTATATGTCTGATGCTGATATTCAGATGGCATAAACATTGATTTAAATAGATGGTAGCAATGGAAATTAAAAGAATCAAATGTCCGAGTTGCGGTGTATTGCTTGACGTGAGAAATTCTCAAAACGAAGCGGTTAAGGTGATTACTTGTCCTCAATGTAAAACTCAGCTGAGAGTGATGTTCTCACAGCAACATGCTGCAACTCCGCAATCTTTTGGGGAAACAGAATATGTTGGTAATAGTAATGGTGAGACTCAGTATGTGAATCGAGATAATGGAGAAACTCGTTACGTGGGGCATTTCTCTTCTCCTTCTCAATCTGATGACACGATTCTTGCCGACAAGAAAGAAGAAGTTACCCCCGGTTATTTGCTCTATGGTGGTCAGAAGTATCCGTTAGGGATCGGTAGTAATGTAATAGGTCGCAAGGCTACTACTTCGCAGGCAACTGTACAGATTGCTACTGATGATAGATATATGAGTCGTCAGCATCTTGCCATCCAGGTAATTAAGGCTTCTACGGACAAGGTTAGGGTGGTGGTGTCTAACTATCATAATAAAAATGCCAGTTATGTGAATGGACAATTATTGAATGAGGGTGACCAGCTCGTCTTGACAGAAGGAAGTATCATCAAGATGGGTAACACAACCGTTGTTTATCATCAAAAATAAAGCTAACAATGAGAATCAAGATATATCAGCCTTTAGCTATCCATGAGTTGGGTAAAAGGGCGGACCAGGAAGATAGCATCTATCCAATAGAGGGCAAAGCAACGGAGAATGACCGTTTGTTTTTGCTCTGTGATGGTATGGGTGGACATGAGCATGGAGAGATGGCAAGCCAAAGTATTTGCAAAAGTCTTTCTTCGTTTTTGTTGCAGCATGCAGTTGCTTCAGAAGGCTTGGAAGATAAGTTGCTATCTGATGCTTTGGCGTATGCCTACGAAGAACTGGATAAACTGGCTATTGCGGGAGATTCCCGTCAGATGGGAACAACTTTAACTTTGCTGTATTTTCACGGTAATGGATGTACGGCAGCCCATATTGGAGATAGTAGAATATACCATCTCCGTCCATCTTCGCATACCATATTATATAAGAGTCGTGACCATTCCCTAGTGTATGATCTTTATCAGGCTGGTGAGTTGACCTATGAGGAGATGAAGACATTTCCACAGAAAAATGTCATCACCCGTGCGATGATAGCTGGAGACAGAAATCATCCAAAACCTGATGTTATCCATATTTCAGATATTCAGCCAGGTGATTACTTCTATATTTGTTCTGACGGCATGTTGGAACAGATGGAGGATGAGGAGCTGTTGGATGTCTTTGTTGCGAATGTTCGTGATGAAGAGAAGCGACAGATGCTGATTTCAGAAACCTCAGATAATAAAGATAATCATTCAGCTTATATAGTACACATCAAAGAGGTGAGTCATGACGAGGCTGATGTGAGTCTTGTAAATGAAGAGCCTACGGCGAAATGCAATGCTTTGAATATCAAGCCTGATGTGGAAGAGGTGACTGCTTCTCCTGATGTTGAAGTCGTAAAGCCTGCTGGTACACCGCCGCCTGTTCCTGATAGTGTGATCGTTGCGATGGAGAATAAGCAGAAAAGAAAGAAATCTCTCTTCATGGCCTTTGTTGCCTTAGTGGTATTGGCTGCTGTTGGCATGGCTGGTTATGGCTACTATAGCAAGCATAAAGCAGAGGCAGCTTTGCAGGATTCTCTTCTAGAGGATTCAATGGTGTCCGTGCAAGTGCTTAATAGCAAGTTAGAGATTGATACAACAAAGCAAGATTCTATAAACCAAGATACTACCAAAAATGAACGAAATAAATAATCAAAATATGCTCCAGGTTGGAACCATCCTACACGGAACTTACAAAATTGAAAGCTACTTAGCATCAGGTGGTTTCGGCAATACCTATTTAGCAAAGAATATCGAGTTTGATGAGACTTATGCCATCAAAGAGTTCTTTGTAAAGGGTGTGTGTCAGCGTGATGGTGATAGCACTACCATTAGCGTAAGCAATGCCGAGAATACCAGTAGCTTTGAGCAACAGCGAGAGAAGTTCAAGAAAGAAGCTCGCCGTCTCCGTAGTCTCAGTAATCCTCATATTGTCAAGGTCTATGACCTTTTTGAGGAGAATGGTACTGCGTATTATGTGATGGATTATGTGGATGGAGAAAATCTATCTGCACGTTTGAAGCGTACCAATGCGCCTTTGACAGAGTCTGCCGTTCTCAATTACTTGAATCAGATATTGGATGGTCTTGAGGCAATCCATAACGAAGGTATGTTCCATCTTGACATCAAGCCAGCCAATATTATGGTGGATAGTCATGATGTAGTCAAGTTGATAGACTTTGGTGCAAGTAAGCAGCAGAGTACGGTAGGTGGTGCCACAATGAGCACGGGCATCAGTTATACGAATGGCTTTGCTCCTAGTGAACAAATGGCGCAGAGCTATGATAAGTTCGGACCATGGACAGATTTCTATTCTCTTGGTGCAACTGTGTATAAGTTGCTCACCAATCAAGACCCCCCATCAGTTTCTGACCTTTCTGAAGACGAGACAGAGGACAAGCATCTTGCCCTCCCAATGCCTAATGTTTCTGGGGAAATGAAGAAATTGGTGGTTTGGATGATGCAAGTGAATAGATTGAAGAGACCGAAGAATGTTGGGGAGATAAGACGTATCTCGCAACAGTTTGCTTCGGCTGCTTATGGTAATGTTGAAGCAACAAAGGCATGTTGCCCTATGCAATCTCATGTTAATCTTGCAGGGGGTGATGAAGAAACACTGTGGGAAGGTAAAGTAAAGAAAGTTAAAGCTGGAGTTAACCAGCAAGGGATAAGTAAGAAAAAAACAGATAGTCATATATGTCGTAATTTATTAATAGCTGGGGCGTTGTTTTTAATATGTTTATCAATTAGTTATTATGGCTATAAAACTATTTGTGAAAATAATGCTTTTGAAAAGGCTTTTTCTTCTCAAAAGATTGATGATATTAATAGATTTGTAAATGAATATAGCAATATGACAGATGAACATCGAAAAAAAATAAATGCAAGACTCTCATATTTAAAAAAGCAACAACATAATAAGCAAATAATAGATAATTTGGTATCTAATATGGTGTATGTTGAGGGCGGTACTTTTATGATGGGAGGAACTGATACATATGATTGGGAAGGGACTAAACCTGTTCATCAAGTAACTTTATCTAGTTTCTATATAGGTAAATATGAAGTGACTCAAGAAGAGTGGATGGCAATTATGGAAACAAATCCATCTGGTTTTACAGGGGAAAAAAGACCTGTAGAACAAGTTAGTGTGGGGGGAGGAAGTATGGATGATTGTTTGAAATTTATAAAGAAATTGAATCAAATAACAAATAGAAAGTTTAGACTTCCAACAGAGGCAGAGTGGGAATATGCTGCTCGTGGAGGCAAACTTAACCAAGGTTATCGTTATTCAGGTAGTAATAATATTTCGGAAGTTGCATGGTGGCATGGGAATAGTGGAGGAAAAACTCATAATGTAGGTCTGAAAAATCCTAATGAATTAGGGCTTTATGATATGACAGGAAATGTTCGTGAATATTGTTCTGATTGGGCTGCACCTTATACAGCAACTTCTCAAATAAACCCTAAAGGTCCGCAAGGAGGGGAGTGTGGACATATATTTCGTGGTGGAGATTGGGCTCTTGATGAGTATTACTGTACTGTTGCTTATCGAAGTGTTGGTATTTTGGAGGGATATGCAAGTTCTGAGTATGGATTTAGATTGGTTATGGAACCATAGTTCTAAAATGTTTTTATTAAAATTATGATTTAGAAATAAGTATATTAAGATATATGAAAGTTTGTAGAATCGAAAAAAATACAGTTTTTCGGAAGGTCGGTGAGGTAATTACTGCTTCAAAAAAAGAACATAATTATTCGGAAGGACGGGCAAAAGCTGAATCTAAGTTAGAGGATGTTAGAAAACAGGATTATCCTGAGTCATATGGTAGAGGAAACTCTTTATTTGTTTTTCCGTATGATGATAAAAAGGAAGAGCGAGCATTTCAATGGGCTAATACTTTTGCTTCTACTCCAGTTTCATATTGTATAGTTAATCTGTTAGTACTGGAAGTTGATAATGTAGAGTGGCATGATTCTCGGAATTATGATGATTTATGTTTCTTACTTGGGAACTTTAAAGTTGGAATGAGAGACAAAAATGTGAATGAGGATGATTTGTGTAATAGATATTGGCTTGAAAAGTGTAATATGGAAGAACTCTCCATAGAGGGGCTGGTAAATAAAGCAAGAGTTATCAGCATTGAACCATATATAGTAACTCATAATGGAATAAGAAAATTAGAATAAAATTATATGGATAGTTTTAACAATACTCTGTTAATTCTTATGTAATCGATTGAAAATGAGAGAGTTAATTAACGTAATACAACTAATAAAATTTGGTTAAGTGGCTGATTATCAGTAACTTTATAGTTCTCTAAGCTCAAAGTTATATGACATCAGAACCACTCAACCAATATACGGAAATATGCAGAGATGCTATCAAAAGTTCATCTGCAAAGTTAAGCAAAACTTTCGAGAGTCTACTCTTGGAAATACTTTTATTGTACATGACGATACAAAGAAAGATAAATTTCACTCAAATGGAGCGTTACGGCACCCATTGTGAGCAGACCTACAGAACGAACTTCAACCGTGGTCGTGCTAAATGCATAGACTGGGTGAAGTTCAACCTTGCCCTATGCCGACGTTACTTGAATATGGATGGTCTATTGGCTATAGCCATCGATCCGAGCTACATCAGCAAGTCGGGTAAGAAGACTCCGCATATCGGTACTTTCTGGTCCGGTTGTGCAAGTTCCATGAAGCATGGGCTTGAAATCATGGGGCTTGCACTTGTCGATGTCCATGCCAACAGTTGCATGATGCTGCGCGCCCATCAGACTCCATCTACTGGAGAATTGAAAATGCGTAACATGACTCTCGTGCAACATTACATAGCGGTCATCAAGCGTTATAAGAAGGATTTGTTGAAGGTCACCGATATTGTTGTCGCTGACGCTTTCTTCTCTATCCGTCCGTTTGTGGACGGAATCAAAGAGTGCGGTTTCCATCTTGTCAGCCGCTTCAGGGATACTGCGAGCCTATATTATGTGTATACGGGACCTCGTTCCAATAAGCCTGGACGTCCCAAGACACTTGACGGAAAAATCAACTACAAGAAACTTGACCTCACACGTATGGCAGAGTTGCATATTGAAGGACTTGAAGGCACAGCCTACACACTCATAGCCTATTCAAAGGCATTGAAGCAGAAAGTGCGCCTTGTCATTTGGGTTATGCCGAACGGAAAACACAAGCTTTTCTTCTCAACAAAGACATCCATGTCGGGTGAGGAAGTGTTGCGCACATACCGCTCAAGATTCCAAATAGAGTTTTGTTTTCGCGATGCAAAGCAATATACTGGTCTTACGCATTGCCAAGCAAGACACAAGAACCAGTTGGACTTTTCCTATAATGCATCATTCGCATCACAGAATGTTGCGAAAGTGATGATGAAGGAAAATGAATTGCCGTATTCCATGGCTTCTTTCAAGGAGATTATGGCAAGCACATACATCGCTAAATTAATTTTCAACAAGTGTCGGAGAATACCGAACCGAAAGTTAATTAGTCATACTATCAAAGAACTCTTTGGCTGGCAACGTAAAGCTGCTTAGCCATTATCTCAAATTTTAACGAACTATTGTTTAATAAAGCAAAAGAATATGCTGATGGCAAAGTTGTCGAAGCGTTAAACCAGGTTGTTGCAGATGCTTATCAGGCTGGTTATAATGCGGGCTATCAGAATGGTATTAATAAGGTGGTAAAAGATTCCGCATTGGAAAAAACTGAGTATGTTGACTTAGGGCTTCCAAGTGGAACTCTTTGGGCATCTAGCTATGTTGAGGATGAAAAAGGTAATGCCGTTTATTTGACTCAAGAGGAGAGTAAGGCTTATAATCTTCCTACCTTAGAGCAATGGGATGAATTACGAAGAAGGTGTAAATGGAACGAGAATTCAGAAAAGAATTGGACTGAATATGGTAATTACTATTATCATAGTTGGGCAATCTGTTTAGGTCCGAATGGTAATAAAATTACTTTCGAATTAACAGGACTTTATGAGGAATTTTCTTATTGTTCGCAAACGGGAGAGGCTTTGTTTTGGCTTAAAGACTCAGATGGTTGTGGCAGAAATTCAGCAAAGATTACTCTGAATGATTTGGAATTAGATACCAATAGTACCTTTTCTGGATATAAATTATGTCTGCGAACAGTCAAATAGTAGTACTCTATCATTGATTGTATAAAATTATTATGGAGAAATTATGGTTCAACTAAATAATAATGCCGTTCTCTGCTATGGCAAATACAGACTAGAAAAGATCCTTGGTCAAGGTGGTTTCGGTATTACCTATAAGGCAATAATGAAAGAAACCATCTCGGGGTCTTTGGGTAAAATGGAGGTCGATGTACCTGTGGCAATCAAGGAGTTCTTTATGAAGGACACTTGTGAGCGTGAGGAAGGGACGGGGAAGATAACCGTTCCTTCTCAGGGAAGTCGTGCCTTGGTAGAGTTATATCGCAAGAAGTTTGTTAAGGAAGCAAAGAACCTTGCACAGATGAATCATCCTCATATCGTTAAAGTTGTAGATGTGTTTGAGGAAAATGATACGGTCTATTATGTGATGCAATATTTGAGTGGTGGCTCGTTGTCTGATTATGTGAAGCTGCATGGTGCATTGGACGAGGCTATAGCCATTAAGTATATCCAACAGATAGGTTCGGCATTGGAGTATATGCACCAAAAGCATATTTGTCATTATGATGTAAAGCCAAGCAACATCCTGCTTGATGACAAAGGTGGTGCTATACTAATTGACTTTGGAATCTCAAAAGGCTATACAGAAGAAGGGCATCAGACTAGTTCTACTCCCGTAGGAATTAGTGCTGGCTATGCACCTTTGGAACAGTACCAACAAAATTTGCAGGATTTCTCTCCTGCTACAGATGTTTATGGACTTGCTGCTACATTGTATTTCTTGGTGACGGGTAAAGTACCCGCGGAGGCTAGTATCGTTTTGAATGATGGAATTGGCCGAAAATCTGATGGTATTTCTGCAAAACTATGGCGAAGCGTAGAACGTGGAATGTGTCCTCGTAAAAATGATAGGTTTCAAAATATATCTGATTTTATAGGCTCTATTTCCGTTGGTGAAACAACAATTGTTTCAAAAAAAACTTTTGTAAATGAATTTGAGGCACCAATTGCATCGTCTACAACAAATGCTATTGCTGGTAAAGGAAAAGGGAAATGGGCAAGGACAATTTTTATGAGCTTGTTGACGATTTCTATGCTTCTATCTTTGATAAAAGTGGGTTATGTGAAAGTGCATCAGCATATCGTAATCAATGAACTTGTAGATAATATGATAAAGGTTAAAGGTGGAACAGTTGACGGAGTAACCTTCTCGGATTTTTACATTGGAAAATACGAAATTACCAATGAGGAATATGATGCAGTGATGGACGAAAGACCAGTCTATAGATTGATATTTGCTCAGATAGGTGGTGCGGAAGCTTATAACAATAAGCTTAGAATAAAAAACGAGGCTGCAATGGGCAAAAAACATCATCCGAAGATAGTGTCTAGAAAGCAGGTGTTAGAGTTCTTGGAACGTCTAAATGAAAAAACAGGAAAACAATATAGATTGCCTACAGACTTAGAATGGGAAGTAGCTGCAAAAGGTGGCATTTGTGGGCATGGATATAAATACTCAGGAGGTAATGATATTCTTGGAGTAGCAAATTTCTATAATGGAAAAAAAACGAATCTTGAAGATGTTGGACAAAAACGCCCGAACGAACTAGGGTTATATGATATGACCGGTAATGTTGATGAGTTGTGTGACAATGCTTGTATTGATATAAATGATAAGAGGTGGAGTGTTCGAGGAGGTTGTTGCTTGGATGAAGCATCTGAGAGTTTGGTAACTTCAAAGAAACATTTAGGTACAAATTGTCTTGTTGGCTTTAGATTGGCATTAGGTAATTCGAATATTTGAGAAGAAGGATATGTAGATTTGGGCTTGACTGTAAAATGGTCTAAATGTAAATTGGGCGCAAAAACACTAGAAGTTGCTGGCGATAGACTTGCATGGGGGAAACAGAAACAAAAGAAAGTTTTGATATGAAAAATTATGTGTCTCCTGTAAAAAAGAAAGAACTGGGGAAATACCAAGAAAAGTGTTTCGTATGTGGTGGTTCTGGGTGTATAAAATGTGCTTTCTGTAATGGTACAGTTGTAATAGAGGATAGATGTCCCGTTTGTAAAGGAAGTGGTGTAATCATCAAATACAATGTCGTTCTTGTTTTGGACGAGGAACTGTTGGAACATTTGGAAACGCCTGTTTAGAGTGTGGGGGCTGTATGTTCTCATGCATATTGTGGAAAATGTAATGGTTCGGGCAAAATTGTTTCAGTTTGTACTGGATGTGATTTTTATAATCATATGGTATCTTGTAAAAAATGTTTTTGAACAGGATATGTACCTTAATTCCGCAACACTATAATTTAACTTTATTTATAAGTTCCTGAGCAACAAAAAGTTGCCCAGGATTTTGCCATGTCAGAATTTTCACTTATCTTAGTGTTGCAAAAAGAAAACAAGCAAAACTCTAATATGACATGGCAAAAATACAAATTAAATCTGAGAAACTCACACCTTTTGGAGGAATTTTTTCAATCATGGAGAAATTTGACTCCATGCTTTCACCCGTTATCGACTCAACACTGGGTCAGAGATGCAGCAGTATCTTCGGATATCAGTTCAGCGAGATAGTCCGTTCGCTGATGAGCGTTTATTTCTGTGGCGGCTCATGCGTGGAAGATGTAACGTCACAACTGATGCGCCATCTCTCGTATCATCCTACCCTTCGTACATGCAGCTCTGATACCATCCTCAGAGCCATCAAGGAACTGACACAGGAAAACATCTCCTATACTTCCGACCAAGGCAAGACCTATGATTTCAATACTGCAGACAAACTCAACACATTGCTTATAAACGCTTTGGTTTCTACAGGCGAGTTGAAGGAAATTGAGGAATACGATGTTGACTTTGACCATCAGTTCCTTGAAACGGAGAAGTATGATGCAAAACCGACCTACAAAAAGTTCCTCGGCTACAGGCCTGGCGTATATGTTATCGGTGACAAGATAGTCTATATCGAGAACAGCGATGGTAACACGAATGTGCGTTTTCATCAGGCAGACACCCATAAGAGATTCTTCGCTCTTCTGGAATCCCAGAACATCCGTGTAAATCGCTTCAGGGCAGACTGCGGTTCCTGCTCGAAGGAAATCGTCAGTGAGATAGAGAAGCATTGCAAACATTTCTACATCCGTGCCAACCGATGCAGTTCGCTCTACAATGACATCTTTGCTCTGAGAGGATGGAAGACGGAGGAGATTAACGGCATCCAGTTCGAACTCAATTCCATTCTCGTTGAGAAATGGGAAGGCAAGTGCTATCGTCTTGTCATCCAGAGACAAAGACGCAACAGTGGCGACCTTGACCTGTGGGAAGGCGAATACACTTACCGTTGTATTCTGACCAACGATTACAAGTCATCGACAAGGGACATTGTTGAATTCTACAATCTGCGTGGCGGCAAGGAACGTATCTTTGACGACATGAACAACGGATTCGGTTGGAGCAGGCTCCCCAAGTCATTCATGGCGGAGAATACTGTCTTTCTTCTGCTTACTGCATTGATACACAATTTCTACAAGACCATCATGAGCAGGCTTGACACCAAGGCTTTTGGGCTCAAGAAAACGAGTCGCATAAAGGCTTTTGTCTTCAGATTCATCTCCGTACCTGCCAAGTGGATCATGACTGCAAGGCAATACGTGCTGAATATCTACACAGAGAACCGAGCTTATGCAAAACCCTTCAAAACAGAATTCGGATAAGAATCCTTTCTTTCCGGTTTGAATCTGCGTATTACCTCAAGTCGCATCGTGGGGTAAGGGGATGGTGGCTACATATTGATGTTGTGCTGTTGCTTTTTACTGAAAGCTGCTACTAACGACTCATAAATCTACCCTTAATCGTGTATTGGATGATAGTTGCGGATTTTAGGATGTATAGAAAACGAGAGTCGTTGAATATTATGAATAGATAATTATGATAGAATATCTTCAAAACAAAAAGTATAAAATAGAAAAGATCATAGGACAAGGTGGTTTCGGTATTACCTATAAGGCAATAATGAAAGAAACCGTCTTTGGTTCTTTGGGTAATATGGAGGTCGATGTACCTGTGGCAATCAAGGAGTTCTTTATGAAGGACACTTGTGAGCGAGAGGAAGGGACGGGGAAGATAACCGTTCCTTCCCAAGGAAGTCGTGCCTTGGTAGAGTTATATCGCAAGAAGTTTGTTAAAGAAGCAAAGAACCTTGCACAGATGGATCATCCTCATATTGTTAAAGTAGTAGATGTGTTTGAGGAAAATGATACGGTTTATTATGTAATGCAATATTTGAGTGGTGGCTCATTGGCTGATTATGTGAAGCAGCATGGTGCTTTGGATGAGGCAATAGCCATTAAGTATATCCAACAGATAGGTTCGGCATTGGAGTATATGAACCAAAAGCATATTTGTCATTATGATGTAAAGCCAAGCAACATACTCCTTGATGACAAAGGTGGTGCTATGCTTATCGATTTTGGAATCTCAAAAGGCTATACAGAAGAAGGGCATCAGACTAGTTCTACTCCCGTAGGAATTAGTGCTGGCTATGCTCCTTTGGAACAATATCAACAGAGTTTGCAGGATTTCTCTCCTGCAACAGATGTTTATGGTCTTGCTGCAACTTTGTTCTATTTGCTTACTGGTAAGAATCCTCCTGAAGCTAGTATTGTCTTGAATGAAGGAATAGGAGATAAGTCTATTGGTATTTCAGATACTGTTTGGCACGCTATAGAGCAAGGTATGAATCCTCGAAAGAAGGATAGAGTGCAGACTGTATCTGAATTTTTGAAGTTGATGTATTGTACGATGCCTACTATCGCCTCAGAAGTATTGTCTGATCAGGAGGAAACACAAGTGTTGCCTCAAAAGCTTTCTGGCAATCTTCTTGATACTCATGAACAGACGATAGTTGCTCCAAAGAAGGAAGAAAATGTGGAATATATCGATGAAGAAGACAATATATCAAATTCTAGAAAAATCATTCTTGTGATACTGGCTATTCTCGTAATTGGCTGTGTGTATGCTTTCATGAAATGTCAAGAAAATAATGAAGCAATAGTAAAGACTGCACCAAATATTGAAACAACTGTAGAAGAAAATGTTCAAAACCAAGGTGCTGAACAAGATGTAAATAACGAACAGCAGAACTATAATACATCCCAAGAATCGCAGGAAAAAGTATATGATGTCGTTGAAGTGATGCCTTCATTTCCTGGAGGACAAAGCGCCTTGATGCAGTATCTTGGCAATAATATTCAATATCCGGTTGAAGCACAGGAAAATGGAGTTCAAGGTAGGGTGATTATCAGCTTTGTGGTTGAAAATGATGGAGGCATTTCTCATGTGAAAGTTGCTAAATCTGCAGATCCAGCTTTAGACAGAGAAGCTATGCGTGTAGTAGAAACTATGCCTAAGTGGATTCCGGGTAAGCAAAATGGAGAGTGCGTGCGAGTAAGATATAGTGTACCTGTAGTTTTTAGATTAGAATAGAAAAAAAACATTTGAATATTATAGGAGTTCTAGCAGAGCTCATTACGTGAATGCCTATTATCTTTATTTTAATGAAGAAGATTCTGATTTAACGTATGAGCCAATTCAGACTCTGCGTTCAATAAGACCTGTTTGTGATTAGCAAGAATAGCGGGCAGAAATGTTTATTATCATTCTGCTCGCTAATAATAATGAGTTTGTTATGAAACGAATTTTATCCATAATAGCCATGTTTTTGTTTGGCATTTTGTTTTTGCAAGCAAGAACCTATATCGTGTGTGTTGGTATTGCCGATTATCCC
Source organism: Segatella copri (assembly GCF_015074785.1). NCBI lineage: Bacteria > Pseudomonadati > Bacteroidota > Bacteroidia > Bacteroidales > Prevotellaceae > Segatella > Segatella copri. The sequence continues at coordinate 2,023,991 of NZ_CP042464.1, read as the reverse complement.
GGTCGTCAGAACGACCTTCGGGTAAGTGCGAATGATGCCAAGACCATATCGGGTATCTTTACCAAGAATGGTAATGCTACGGTTGATTGTTTTGTCAATTCAGACGTTACAATCAAAAAGGTATGTACGGCAATGCGTAATACATTTGCCAAGGCTTCGCCATCAGATGCTATTATCCTATACTTTAGCGGTCATGGTGTGCCTGGTGGATTGGTGTGTTACGATGGAGTTTTGTATTACTCTTCCGTATTGAGCATCATGAGACAGTGTAAAGCTCAGCAGAAAATGATTTTCGTGGATGCTTGCTTTGCAGGGAAAATGAGAAATACGAATAAGAGGAATACTAACTATTCCAAAGAGAATGTGATGTTCTTCCTCTCTTCCCGTTCAACGGAGAAATCCTTAGAAACTCCAAGACAGACAGGTTTCAATAACAGCCTGTTTACTGTGTTCTTGGAACGTGGCTTGCGAGGTGGTGCTGATACAAACAAGGATAGAGTTATCACGGCTAAGGAAATTTATAACTTCGTACATCAGGGAGTAGTCGAAGCATCAGGGAATCGTCAACATCCCGTAATGTGGGGTAAGTTTGATGGGAATATGCCAGTAATAAAATGGTGAATATCCTTTGATTGATTCAAAAAGAAATCCAAGTGGGAATCTTGGAACAATGGTGTTGTCAAGCATCCGTTTTATCATTTCGTACTTCCAGACTCCTATTTCATACATTTATCCCCTTGTTTTCTATGCCGTTTCGGATAAATTCACTATCTTTGTCCCCCTGAAAACAACTAAAAGATAAAATGTAATGAAGAAAGGATTAAAATATACTTTGGTTTCCTTAGGCAGCCTGGTCGTTTTGGCTGGTATTGGTCTGGGAATCATGTATGTGGTGTCGCCATATAAGGTGAAGCGATGGGTGGGCATCGCTTCATCTTATTCTGATGTCTTCGTTGATAGATTGAAAGGGCAACCTTATACGCATGGCGGATATGACGGCATTGATGTGTCGAAACACAATGGAGTTATCAAGTGGAAGGAAATAGCGAAGAACAAGCGAATCAAGTTCGTTTATATCAGAGCTACACATGGTAAGGGATATGTGGATCGACATTATCGCCGAAATATCAGACTGGCTCGTAAATATGGGTTGAAGGTGGGATCTTATCATCTGATGTCTGCCGGCTCTTCAGTAACTGCTCAGTTCCTGGATTTCCAAAAGATGGTGAAGAAGGGTGAGCAGGACTTGATTCCTGTATTGGATGTGGAGGAGAAAGGCATCCAAGGAAGATGGAAGGGACGACAGCTGCAGGATAGCATACAGGTGTTTGCTGACTTGGTGAAGAAACACTATGGTAAGTATCCTATCATCTATAGCAACGAGAGTTTCTATAATAAGGAGATGGGGGCGAAGTTCAATCGCTATTATCTCTTCATCGCCAATTATAACTCCAGACAACCCTCTATCGACGGCAGAGGAAAGTGCAATATCTGGCAGTATTCCGAAACCGGACATTTGCATGGTATTGGAGAAAGGGTAGATTTAAGCAGATTCATGAATGGTACAACCATCAAGGATTTGATGCTGTAGGCATTGATGATTTCATACACATAAGTGAGTATTTGATACAATCCACGTATGGATAGCATCATTACTTGCTTATTTTTTTCTACTTTTGCACTCGGGATTTTTACCTTGCTATAAGGATAGGGTTGAGTCTTGGATATTAAAAGTTGAATTTAAATTTTATCAATCATGACTAAGAAATGTATTATATCTGTATTGTTCGTAGTGGCATTGGCGTTCATCGGAGTTCTTGCCAGAGCACGGCGCTCCACTTTGCCGTGAAACTGGAACTTGGCTGGAATGAACCGAGTATCCGCTTTTGAATATAATCCAAGGGATGATGGTATGTTGTTTACGTTTTTTGTTAGATATCGCAAACAAAATGGGGAGTTCTTTGCAGCTATGAATATTTTTTTGTATCTTTGTCCCCAGATATAAGTACTTAAAGCATATTGTAAGATGGCTGCATTGAAATTATACCCTGTGGGAATCCAAACTTTTGAGCGAATTCGAAAAGAAGATAAGCTCTATGTTGATAAGACGGAATACATTTACAGAATGACGCATTCTGGTGGATGTTATTTCTTCTTGAACCGACCACGCCGTTTCGGAAAGTCGTTGCTGGTTTCTACATTTCAAAGCTATTTTGAGGGTAAGAAGGATTTGTTTAAAGGGCTTGCCATCGAAAAACTGGAGCAGGAGTGGACGGAATATCCTGTGCTGCATTTTGATATGTCGGGTGGTAAGCATCTGGAAAAGAAGGAGTTGGAAGATTATTTGGGCTATCAATTGGCTAATAAAGAGGCTACGTATGGTATTACAACACCTCAGAATGGAGCAAATAATCGTCTGACCGATTTGATTCTGACTGCTTATCGAAAGACAGGCAAGCAAGTGGTTGTGCTCATCGATGAGTATGATGCTCCTTTGTTGGATGTAGTACACGAGGATACTTCCTTGCAGGTTCTTCGCAACGTTATGCGCAATTTCTATAGTCCATTGAAAATGTGCGAACCTTATCTCCGCTTTGTCTTCTTGACCGGTATCACCAAGTTCTCGCAGATGAGCATCTTTAGTGAACTGAATAACATCACGAATGTGAGCATGCTGCCTCAGTATGCGGGAATTTGTGGTATCACCAAGGAAGAACTGGAGACCCAAATGTCCGCAGATATTGATGCTTTGGGCGAGAAGTTGAGCAAGACAAGAAAAGAGACGTTGGCGGCTCTCGGGGAATATTATGATGGTTATCATTTTGCGAGTGAATCTCCTGACGTATTCAATCCATTCAGCTTGCTCAATGCCATGACAAATGGCAATTTGGATTACTATTGGTTTGCCTCTGGTACACCTACTTACTTGATCAACATGCTCAACAAGTTCCAGGTGATGCCATCTGAGATAGGTGGCAGCGAGGCAGATAAGTCGGAGTTTGATGCTCCAACCGAGAAGATGACCACCATCATGCCGTTGCTCTATCAGAGTGGCTACATCACCATCAAGGGCTATGACTCAGAGACGGAACTCTATCTCTTAGACATACCGAACAAGGAGATTCGTGTGGGTTTGTATCGTAGTCTTTTACCTTATTATATAGGTATGAATACGGTGAAGGGTACCACCACAATCGCCAAGATGTCTGCTGCCATTCGTCATAACAAGATAGATGAGGCTCTGGAAATGCTCCAGACTTATCTCGGCACGATTCCTTATTGCGACAATACGGATTATGAGGGGCATTATCAGCAGATGATGTATGTCATCTTCTCCATCCTCGACAATTATGTGGATGTAGAGGTTCACACGCCAAAGGGACGTGTCGATATGGTGCTCCGTACTGCCACCCATCTCTACCTCTTTGAATTGAAACTGAACCAAAGTGCTGATGTGGCAATGAAACAGATAGACTTGAAGGAGTATGCGAAGCGTTTCGCCCTCTGCGGTCTTCCAATCGTGAAGGTAGGAATCAACTTTGATGTGGAGACGCATACCATAAAGGATTGGAAGGTAGAAGATTAATGATAGTCTGAATGTTCTCTTCGGGCGTCACCGAGATAGGTACACCTATATTATAATAGTATTTTTCTCCAAATTCTTGCATATTCTTGCAGAAAAGTAAGCAAAAATGATAAATTTGCAGCAAAAAGCAATAATTTTTGGGAATTTATGCTTGATATTGTAGAAAAAGTCTTAACTTTGCAGCGGATTTGAGAAAATAAGCAGTTTCCGGCTATCAGAAAATGAGGAATCATGAAGCTATCAGAGAATGAGAAATCATGAAGCTATCAGAAAATGAGAAATCATGAAGATGATAAGGAGGTTGGCTTTCTCTTCCACAGTTTACACTTATAACAACTTTATAAATTAAAAGATTCGATTATGAAAGTAGCAATTGTTGGTGCAAGTGGCGCAGTAGGACAGGAATTCCTGCGTATCCTTGCTGAGAGAAATTTCCCTATGGATGATTTGGTGTTGTTTGGTTCTGAGCGTTCTGCCGGACGAAAATACAACTTCAAGGGAAAGGACTATGAGGTCAAACTTTTGCAGCATAACGATGACTTTAAAGATGTCGATATTGCTTTCACATCTGCTGGTGGCGGCACTTCTGAGGAGTTTGCCGAGACTATCACCAAGTATGGTGCCGTGATGATTGATAACTCTAGCGCATTCCGTATGTGTGACGATGTGCCTCTGGTTGTGCCTGAGGTAAATGCTGAGGATGCCCTGAACCGCCCTCGCAACATCATCGCCAACCCTAACTGTACCACCATCATGATGGTAGTAGTGTTGAAGCCTATCGATGACTTGAGCCATATCAAGAAGATTCATATCTCTTCTTACCAGAGTGCTTCAGGTGCTGGTGCTGCTGCCATGGCTGAACTTGAGCAGCAGTATAAGGATATCATCGAGACAGGTAAGACTGAGCATATCAATAAGTTCCCTCATCAGTTGGCATACAATGTCATTCCACAGATTGACAAGATGACTCCTAACGATTACACCAAGGAGGAGATGAAGATGTATAACGAGACCCGCAAGATTATGCACTCTGATGTTCGCACCAGTGCTACTTGCGTTCGCGTTTCTTCACTCCGTTCTCACTCAGAGAGTGTTTGGTTCGAGACAGAGAAGCCATTGGCAGTAGAGGACATCCGCAAGGCTTTGGAGGCTGCTCCAGGCGTAACTGTAAAGGATGATGCCCAGAACTACGTTTATCCAATGCCATTGGAGAGTGCCGGCAAGGACGATGTATATGTAGGTCGTATCCGCAAGGATTTGGCTGATGACAATGGCAACACATTGTGGTTGACTGGCGACCAGATTCGTAAGGGTGCTGCCCTGAACGCTGTTCAGATTGCTGAGTACTTGATTAAGGTGGGCAACGTAAAGTAAGCCATACCTTATTTATATAAAAGAATATGAGGAAGTTAAGGGATAATGAATTTTATCTCTTAACTTCTTTTCGTCTTTATACGATTCTGAATAGAAAAGTAAGAATATGATTGAAAGATTCAAACTCTTGCTCCAGGAGATGAACCGGGGCATTTATGAGAAGGAGACGGAGATATCGCTCTCGCTCCTGGCTGCTCTGGCAGGTGAGAGTATCATCCTGCTGGGACCTCCGGGTGTGGCAAAGAGTATGGTGTCCAGACAGTTGAAGACGGCATTCAGAGAGGCTCAGAGCTTTGAGTATCTGATGTCGCGATTCTCTACACCCGATGAAATCTTCGGTCCGGTGAGCATTCAGAAACTGAAGACTTCGGATACGTACGAGCGTGCGGTGGAGGGTTATCTGCCTACTGCCGATGTGGTTTTCCTGGATGAAATCTGGAAGGCGGGACCTGCTATCCAGAACACGCTCCTTACGGTGATTAACGAGAAAATCTTCAGAAACGGCAATCGGGAAATGCATCTTCCTCTGAAACTTCTCGTGGCTGCAAGCAATGAGTTGCCGGCTAAGGGAGAAGGACTGGAGGCGCTCTGGGACCGATTCGTCATCAGAATAGAGAGTAGACCGATAAAACTGGAGAAGAATTTCCGGGCGATGCTCTTGGAAGTGAAGAGTGAAGAACAAAGAGCTTCTGAAGTGAAGAGTGAAGAACGAGGAGTGAAAAAACAAAGTTCGGCGGCCGAAGGAAAAGCGAATTCAAATGCTATTACTGCTGAGGAGTATGCTGAATGGACGGAGCGTATCGATAAGATTGGCGTGAAAATCGAGGTGCTCGATGCGATTTCCGCCATCCGTAAATCTCTGAGAGCCGTGAATGTGGATGAGGCTGCCGAGCGCAGAAACATCTATGTGAGTGACCGAAGATGGAAGAATATCGTCCGCCTGCTTCGCACTTCTGCCTTCATGCAGGATAGGGAAGAGGTGGATATCTGCGATTTGCTTCCTATCTACCATTGTCTGTGGCAGGAGCCGGAAGAGCGGGATGCTATCCGAAACATCGTGATCCGTGCCCTCTTTTCTCCTTTTGCAGACAAACTCGTGGAGATGAAGAATGCGCTTGCTGAGGACATCAAATATCATCGTGTCCGCAGGAATCCGGAGGATGGCAGGGATTACGAGGGGGAGATAGAAACTCTTTCGGATGGCTTGACCTCGCTGGAAAAGCAGTTGGGCGAGAATCTCTTCGCATCTGCTGATGATAAGGCGGAAATATCGGCTTATCTCCGTGATTTCTATAAGGAGTTGGCATTTACCCGTCAGGATACGATGAAGCTTTACGAGGTTTAATCGCCTCCTATTACATTATTAAATATAGAAGAATCTAAACATGATGAATGAACAGAAAATATTGACTCCAGAGTTGGAGGCGCGTGTTCACCAGGCTGTGGATAACTTTATGCAGGGCTATGGCTGCTGCCAATCGGTGGTGGCAGCCTTTGCCGATTTATATGGTCTTGATGATGAGATGGCGAAGCGCATCGGTGCCGGCTTCGGTGGTGGAGTAGGCAGAATGAGAATGATGTGCGGAGCCGTTTCGGGCATCGTGGTGCTCGTTGGCTTGGATTGCGGACAGACCGAGGGGGATGACCGTGAGGGCAAGTCGGCATGCTATAAGGTGGTGCAGGATTTGCTTGCTAAATCGAAGGAGCAGAACGGCAGCATCATCTGTGCCGAGATTCTGGGCTTGAAGGGCCATGAGAAGGCGCAGTCCAGCTATGTGGCTTCAGCAAGAACGGCAGAATATTACAAGACCCGTCCTTGCGCTGCCAAAGTGGAGAGCGCTGCAAGAATTTTCGCAGAATATCTGATGGAGAAAAAATAAGGATTTACTCCTATGAAATACCAGAATAACAAGGACTTGGCGGAGGCGCAGTATTATCTGAAAATGCTGGATGACTTCTGCAAGTCGGGGCAGGTGAAGATTCCTGAACCGACAGATACCGTCATGCCTTGGAATTTGAAGGAAGATCCGCTGAAGGATTATCTCATTCATCTCTTTACTCTGAAAGTAACCATAGCAGAAACTGGCGAGGAGGTGCAGAAATTCGTGCGCCAGGTGGTGAACAGCAAAATCAAGAGCAAGGTTTTCTATGATAGTGTGGGAAAGTTTATCGTGGAATGCGTCCATCACATGCGATTTCAGCGCCAGCGTGCCTGGACCGAGAGTCATCGGGCAGATGATGTGCTCGATTGGGCTCCCTTCAAGCGGATGGATGAACAGGTGTGGCTCCCTCTGCTCGACCAGCTGGAACAGGAACATGCTGAAGATGGGTTCGATAAAACTTTCTTCCTTAAACTGATGACTGGAGACGGGGCTTCGAAACCCGAAAACTGGGAACGGCTGGTAAGAGACTGGAAGGTCTGCATCGAACATCAGGTATTGAACAAGCTGAAGGACTTTATCTCGCTCCGTCAGAACAACTTCGAAACAGGACTGGTGCGCATGATGGACCAGATAACCCGCAACATGAAGACGAAGGGCGTTTCGGAACAGCGCGCCGTACAAGCCTGGGAACTGATGACGAACGGATGGACTGAAACGGAGTTTGAACGCCGTCTGAACCAGGTGAAGATTCAGGATAAATACCCCGAAATCAAGGAAATTGTGGCAAAGATGGGACGAGTAGCCGATGCCAACGGCAAAGACCGGCTCACCATCGCATCGGGCGTAGAGATGAAGATGGAGCATTCTGCAGGTAGCGATATCGAGGGCATTACCGTGGGCGATGATCTTAACTCCCTTCTCCCCCTCGAACTGGCACAGTACAGCGATGAAGATATGGAGGGCCTCTTTATATATAAGTATCGCACGCGAAGACTCCAGACCTTCCGTTATAAGAGCGAAATGTCGAAACCATCCCGCAAACTCGGCTTTACCCACGCCTCCCGCAAGGGTCCGATGATTGTCTGCCTGGACACCTCAGCCAGTATGTATGGCACGCCCGAAAGGATATCCTCAACACTCATCTCTCTGCTGGAAGAGACGGCAGAAGATTTGGAGCGTGACTGCTTCCTGATAGATTTCTCCGTCAGTACCCGTGCCATCGACCTGATGGCGAAGCGCAAGGCAGAGCGGTTGAAGAGAATCGGAATCACTATGATGGAATCAGCCGAAGCAGATGCAGTTCCTTCCGTTGGAGACGGGCAGGCGCATACCGGACGGGGCATCCGTCGCCAACCAACGACAACCCACCTTCCGTTTATCGGCGGCGGAACTTCGGCAAAGAAGATGATGAACCAGATGTTCGAACTTCTCGACAACGACGGTCTTCATTACGTGAATGCCGATGTGCTTTGGATAACCGACTTTCTGATTCCCGATCCGCCACAGCAGCTGCTGTCCAGATTCAAGGAATACAAGGAGACGGGTACCCGATTCTATGGCATCCGCATCGTGCGTGATGATGACAAGGAGCCGAACCTCTGGAAGGAGTACTTCAATCAGATTTATACCATCCGGTACCGCCCGCTGCGAAGATATTAAAGAAGATGTTAAGGTAGAAAAAGGGTATCAGATGATAACAGAGACATGTATGAAATGTATCAAGAACTTTATCATATGTTACATTTGGCGCAGAATCACGGTTTTGCGCCATTTTTTTGAATTAAAAATTCCTTAAAACGCTTGGTGATACAAAATATATTTGTACCTTTGTGCTCGGAACAATGAATAATTGTCAACCGAACAAACTCGAAAAAATCAAATAATAAACAATAAATATAAGAATTTATACAAAAACTTAAGTAATAAACTAATTATGGTAAGCAACAACATTCCACAAGTAAAGCTCGGTATTATTGCCGTTAGCCGTGACTGTTTTCCAATCGCGCTTTCTACTCAGCGCCGTGAGAACATCGTAAAAGAGTACAAGGGTGAAATTTTCAACTGCCAGACTACAGTTGAAAACGAGAAAGATATGCTCAAGGCTTTGGGCGAAGTGAAAGAGCAGGGCTGCAACGCTTTGGTTGTATTCCTCGGTAACTTCGGTCCTGAGACTCCTGAGACTTTGATTGCAAAGAACTTCGATGGTCCTTGCATGTTTGTTGCAGCTGCTGAGGGTGACGGCGACATGATCAATGGTCGTGGCGACGCTTACTGCGGTATGCTCAACTGCTCTTACAATCTCGGCATGCGCCACCTGAAGGGTTACATCCCTGAGTATCCTGTAGGTACAGCAGAGGACGTAGCTAAGATGATTCAGGACTTCGTTCCTGTAGCTCGCGTTATCCTCGGTCTGAAGGGTTTGAAGATTATCACCTTCGGTCCACGTCCACAGGACTTCTTCGCTTGCAACGCTCCTATCAAGGGCTTGTACGAACTCGGTGTTGAGATTGAGGAGAACTCAGAGCTCGACCTTCTCGTAGCTTACAAGGAGCACGAGAACGACCCACGTATCGAAGAGGTTTGCGCTGATATGGCCAAGGAGATGGGCGAAGGCTGCTACTATCCTGACCTCAGCCGCAGAATGGCACAGTTTGAGTTGACATTGCTCGACTGGGCAGAGGCTCACAAGGGTTCTCGCCAGTATGTAGCATTCGCAGACAAGTGCTGGCCTGCATTCCCAAGCCAGTTTGGTTTCGAGCCTTGCTATGTAAACAGCCGTCTCGTTAGCCGCGGCATTCCTGTAGCTTGCGAGGTAGATATCTATGGTGCGCTCTCTGAGTACATCGGTATGTGTGCTTCTGACGATACCGTTACATTGCTCGATATCAACAACTCAGTTCCTAAGTACATCTACGATGAGGATATTCAGGGCAAGTACGACTATAAGTTGACTGATACCTTCATGGGCTTCCACTGCGGTAACACTCCACAGTGCAAGATGTGCTCAAGCCGTAAGATCAAGTATCAGCTCATCCAGAACCGCTTGTTGGAGAATGGTGGTACACCAGACTTCACCCGTGGTACATTGGAGGGTGATATCGCAGCTTCTGACATCACATTCTACCGTCTGCAGTGCGATTCTGAGGGCAACCTCCGCAGCTACATCGCAGAGGGTGAGGTTCTCGATGTTCCTACCCGTTCATTCGGTGGTATCGGTATCTTCGCCATCAACGAGATGGGCCGCTTCTATCGTCACGTATTGATTCAGAAGGGTTATCCACACCACGGAGCCGTAGCATTCTCTCACGTAGGTAAGACCTTGTTCGAGGTGTTCAAGTATCTCGGCATCAAGGATATCGCTTACAACCAGCCAGCTAGCCTGCCTTACCCAACAGAGAATCCTTGGAAGTAAATTGAGTGAAGAGTGAAGAGGGAAAAATTCATTTGCTCTTCTTTCTAAACTAAGTTCATAAAAGATAAGGGCGATTGCTTATCCCTTGCGTGGGGAATAGCAATCGCCCTTTTTATGTTTTCTGGAAGGATGATAATCTCCTTCCAAGAATGTTTTGCTTATTTCGTATTTTCCAACGCTTCCTGTTTCTGCGGAATCACCACCGAAGCCCCGATGCTGACGAGCAGTACGAGGATGATGAATACCAGCGAACTGACTGCATCAATCTCGAAGAAATCGTGGATGAGCATCTTCACACCGATGAACACCAGCAGCACACTCACACCCACCTTCAGATAGCGGAACTTATCTGCTATCGCTGCCAGCAGGAAGAAGAGGGCACGCAAGCCCAGGATGGCGAAGATATTCGAGAAGAACACCACGAACGGATCGAGCGATACCGAGAATACGGCTGGAATGCTGTCGAATGCGAAAATCAGGTCGCAGAACTCGATGAATACCACCGTCATCACCAGCGGACCCAGATGCAGGCGCTTCTGCATGAACTTCACTACCGGATGTTCCAGAGCATTGATCTCTTCCTTCTTGTTTCTGTTGAGGAACATCTTGGCACCGCTGTAAACCAGGAATCCTCCGAATACGAGCAATATCCAGGCGAACCGGCTGATGAGCGCAGCACCCGCGAAGATGAAGACGAAGCGCAGCACGATGGCTCCCAGAATACCCCAGTTCAGTACGTGCTGGTAATCTTTCTTGTCCACTCCGAACGAGGTGAAAATCATCATCATCACGAAGAGATTATCTACCGAGAGCGTTTTCTCTATCAGATAACCCGAGATGTAGGAGATAGTCATATAGTGCCGGTATTGCTGCAGACTCCCCTCATAGTCGTTCGGGTCCAGTTTGAGATGCGAAGCATAGCGCGAGGCTATCAGCTTCAGGTCGTCGAAGTTCTCTATGCCGTGCACCATGTCACCATGGAAATAGATGAATACGGCGAAGGCGAGCGCGAGAATAATCCATACAGCCGTCCATGAACCGGCTTCCTTGATAGACACCACATGTGCCTTTCGGTCGATGACCAGCATGTCTAATACGAGTATGGCGGCGATGAAAATCACGAATCCCACCAAAAACATCGATTCAGTAAAAACATGTTCCATTTTTCTTTTTCCTTAATCTATTTAGTATATAACACCTTATTTATTGTTGAATCTTACCAATCATTTCATCCTCTAGAAATGTGGGCGCAAAATTAGGAAAAATATCTGGAATAGCGAAGGTTCCGGTGCAAAACTTAATTGATTTTAACTTGAAAGGCAGGAATGTAACAGGTTTGTAATAATAGCGCTGTGAGAACCGGCAAAAAAGGCGTTTTAAAGATAAAAGGGTAAAAAGGTAAAAAGGTAAAAAGAGCCTAGCGGAATGTTAAGCTAGGGGGCTCTTTTTACCCTTTTACCTTTTTACCCTTTTACCTTTTCTTAGTCAGCACATAGTGCTTAGCCATGGCGCCTTCAGGCTCATTGCCCAGCGAATCGGTCATGATGAGGCTGTTGGCATCCTTTACCTTGTAGTAAGATGTCTCGCCGCTCGATGGACGGGTGATTTCTACCACGTTGTTAGCCAATACCTTGAAGATACCGCTCGCTTCGTCGTGACCATCCTTGCGCTCCAGATAGTCGGCTGAGTACTGGTAGGTGCTGTCGGCGTTGAGCGTCAAAACGGTCTTGATGCCCGGACAGTCGGCAGCAGGGAGAGTACCCTCATAGGTGCCGGCGATGGAATCGAGAATGACATCGTTGGAATTGAGTGAATCATTTTCAGCATAACTGAGGCTATCCTGGCCAGCCCCCTGGCTATTTGTCTTCTTGCCATTGCAGGAGACAACTGATAATGCAGCGATGACGGCTGCTGTCAAAACTAATTTCTTTTTCATACTATACTGCTTTTTAATTGTTACTTATTAACGGAATCTCTTCTCTTAGAGAGCACTTTCCCCGAGAAGGATTTCTCTTCGCAAAAATAGTGTTTTATTCTGTTATCCGCAAGTTTTACACAGAAAATTATAGAATATTATACTATTTTCTTAATTGATGATGATTGGCACAATCTCTTCTTCGCTAGGCCAATGAGGCAGATAGAAGAGCGGGCGAGGGGTGCCGCCCAAGCCCGTCCAGTCTATCTGTTTCACAAAGCCGAAATCGGGAGGACCGAAGTCGAAACTTCTGCCGTAGAGCACGATGGCGCCTCTGCCTTCATCTATCTTCCACAAACCGCCCCCATAGGTGCATTGCTCGCCGGGTGACAGCATGTCACGGTGCAGGTAGACACGCCCGAACTTCAGTACTCCGTCTCTGTTGATAATGAATTTCTGAAACATCTCTATTTCTGGTTTATTCAATGAAATCTGTATTCCGATTGATTCAATGTAATGAGAGAATTATTTCTTCTTCCAAAACAGTTTGTCTATGAAATCATAGCGCTTCTCCATCTGGGCATCAGTTTTTACGACGGTATTCACGTCTATCTGAAGCACAGGGGCTACTGCCTTGCCGTTGGTGGATGGCCACTCAGGCAGACCCAGACCATTCGGATTGCCGGTCTTTACGAAATTGACGTAATACTGGCTGAAGATGTCGCTGATCATATAATCCTCCGGCTGCCAGTTGAACACGCGGTTGGTTGGCAATGTACCCATTGCATACTCGATGTCGGCAGAATGAACGGCTCCCTTGTCTTGTGGCGCTGGAGCCGCATCTTCCTTGGCATCTACCACGCCGCCAGCCAATGCAGCCACCTTGCCCTTGATGGCCATTGCAGGACGAGGATGGCAATAGCGGTAGCGGTAAACAGGCTGTCCGCCGGTCAGCTTGTGCATGTTGCCCCACTTCCAGGTAGAATAATCCAGGAAGATATCCGAAGCTAGGTTCACACCCGGCTGCTCCAATACATCCTTATCGCTGTTGATGCCGTAGAGGCGGAAGAGTTCTTCTATGTTCTCTTCTCCAAATGTAGCCTTGGCGCCCGCCTTCAGATTCTCGACGGTAGGCTGCTTGCCCATCAATACGGCTGCAGGAGTCATCTCCTGGTTGTTACCGCCAATGAGCAGAGGTACCTTGGTCTGCTCGCCTTTGGCAAAGACCTCTGCAGGCTGCTCTTTCATAAAATAACCGTCGATATTATAGACAGGAACCGCTCTTACTTCCGCCAGTTTCATCAGTTTCTCGGCAGGAAGGGCACGAAGCTCGTTGAGATTCTTCATTCCTATGTTCTTTTTCACCTTCTTTCCGGTTTCCTTACCCATCTTCTCGGCTATTTTCTGGGCAAGCTGCACTCCTTTCTCCTCGGCTTCCTTCTGTGTAGCCACCTTCTTGAATCCCATCACCGAACCACTGGAACCCATTGCCTGGGCAAATAGTCCCTGACAGAGAGGGGAAGCCATCAGGGCGCTGACCGACATGGAACCTGCCGATTCGCCTACGATGGTGATGCGGTTAGGGTCGCCGCCGAAAGCCTCGATGTTATCTTTTACCCACTGGATGGCAGCCACCTGGTCCATGAATCCATAGTTGCCGGAACCCTTGTAGGATGTTTCCTTAGAGAGCTGTGGGTGGGCGAAGAATCCGAAGATGCCCTCACGATAGTTGGCTGTGATGGAGATAATGCCCTTGCGTGCCATCGCATCGCCCGCATATCGAGGTTCGCTTCCGCTACCCGCCATCAGTCCTCCGCCGTTGAAATAAATGAGTACCGGCAGATGCTCCTTCATGGTCTTTGCCGGTGTCCATATATTAAGGTAGAGGCAATCCTCGCTGTTGGTCTTCGTACCGAAGTTCATATCGCCGAAGAGAGGTTCCTGCATCGGGTTCGGTCCGAACTCCTTGGCCTCGCGAACGCCCTGCCATTTCTGTACAGGCTGCGGAGCCTTCCAGCGGAGATTTCCTACCGGAGGGGCAGCGAACGGAATACCCTTGAATACTGTGATGCCTGAGAGGTCTTTTCCTTCGAGGATACCTTCGGCAGTCGTAACCTGAGTCTGCGCCATCATTCCCATAGCAGGGAGCAGAAAGGCGATGGATAAGAGTAGTTTTTTCATATCTTAAATCTGTTAGTTTTGCAATAATACTGCAAATATAATCAAAATATCGTTACCTTGTCTTATTCAGTCCCATTTTTTAAATCTTTTTGTAAAAAGGCAATGCTTTCACTCTTCTTTCATTTCTTTGTAACACGATGGCAACATCCTTTAAATACCTTTGCAGCGGTAAAAAGTATTACAGCATTATCCGCAAAACTCCTTTCGGCAATTCGCTGACGATTGATTTGGCAAAGGCGGCGATAGACGGCGAGCAGTTGGGTGCAGATGAACTATACGGTAGCCGCGGAGACTCTGGTGCGCTCTTGGGAGAACATAGATGTAGAAGTTTTGGATAGATATTAGCATTTAATTGACAGACAACAAAATAGATTAGCCATTTAATCGTTATATTACTATATATAATAAGGTATAGTTTTATTTTGAGAGTAATATGAAAAAATGGCATTTATGGTTGGCGGCTTCCATCGGACTGGTGGTCATCGTTGGAATGATGATTCGGGAGTTTGATGTGGAAGTTCTTAGCAGGATAGATTTGTCTCCCAGGTTCTTTCTGGGAGTAGTAATGGGCGTGTTGCTCTTTGCGGTCCAGAATCTGATGCTCACCCTCCGTTTCCGTCATCTCTGCCAGCGTAAGTTATCTGTAGCCGAGGCGTTCCGCATCAATGTGCTCTGCGAGTTTACTTCTGCCGTCACTCCTTCGGCGGTGGGGGGAAGTGGATTGGCTTTTGTCTATCTCAATCGCGAGGGAGTTTCTATGGGTAGAAGTATCTTCACCATGTTTGCAGCCCTGCTGGCTGATGAGGCTTTTCTTGCCATCAGTTGCGTGTTGCTCTATTTCTGTGTTCCATCGCATCTCTTGTTCAGCTTGGCTGATGGAGTGGGGATTTCAGTGGATGCTACGAACGAATGGATTAAGGGCGGAGTGCAGGTTATTTTCATCGTCAGCACCCTTATCGTTGCTGTCTGGACGGCCATCCTCTACCTCTTGTTGTTGCATCGTCCTCAGATTCTGGGCTGGGTATTGAAGGGATGCTGCAAGATTCCTTTCCTTCGCAGATTCCTGCCCAAGGTAGAGAAGTTTTCCGAGGAGATGACGATGGCTTCGGAGGAGGCAAAGCTGGAGGGCGGAAGATTCTGGCTGCAGCTGATGGGTTATACTTCCCTGGCGTGGCTGTCGAGATTCGCCATCGTGGTAGCTATTCTCATTGCCTTCCATTGTCAGGGCAACATGCTGGTGGCTTGGTGCCGCCAATGGGTGATGTGGATGATTTCCATTCTGAGTCCTACGCCTGGCGGAAGTGGCGTGGCAGAGTTGATGTTCCGCCTTTATTATGCTGATTTCCTGCCCGAGGCCTCAGTAGCCATCCTTG
Organism: Segatella copri; assembly: GCF_015074785.1. Classification (NCBI taxonomy): domain Bacteria; kingdom Pseudomonadati; phylum Bacteroidota; class Bacteroidia; order Bacteroidales; family Prevotellaceae; genus Segatella; species Segatella copri. The sequence goes on along the minus strand of NZ_CP042464.1, from coordinate 2,008,267 downwards.
CCGCCATGCTCTGGCGCGCCATCTTCTATTACCCTTTCCTGGTGATGGGCACCCTGGTCTTGCCGAAATGGATTGCTAGAAACTGACATAGAGTCGGGCACTGAGTGCCGTGAAATCTCCATTGTCGTTTTTGATGTATTGGAACGATGGCTGAAGGGAAATGGATTCCGTCAGCTGTCTTTTCCACGTTACTTCCAGTGAATATTCCGAACCCTGCTGGAAGCGGGCGTACTGGCCTGACAATCCGCACTCGTTCTTATCGTCCTGATAGGCACCGCCCAGTTCTGCGTATCGGTAGCAGGCATTCTGATGACTGGTGTTCTCTGAATACTGTACCATGCACGAAATGTTCTTGTCGCCTGCCTTCCATACGCTCTGCTCTCCGTAAATCCACCAGGCACAGGTGGTTTTGCTCTTGGATTCATCTGCAGAAACCATTTCGCCATCCTCGTTAATCGGATATTGACGGGTATGGACGGCAGCACCCGCAAAATACTTTCCACCTTTATGTTCATACTCCAACTGCGACATATTGAAGATTCCATCCTTCTTCGGGCGGACCAGGAAAGGATTGTCGTGGGCTTTCCAGCCATTATATCCTACGCCATTATACAGACTGTTTCTGAAAGTCCATCCACCCTTGGTTACATCAAAATAAAGGGTCAAGCCCGAATACGGATAGTTGGCTATCGGATAGCTGGATGCAACGGTTGGGAAGATGCCCTCAGAACTGTTTTGGAAAAGTGCCGTAACATCAGAGGTAAAGAAATCCTCGTTCACGTTTCTCACACCCACAAACAGATGGCCCGAATTCCACTCGTGCATGTAGCCCAGCACGGCAAGCATGGCGAAATTATTATCGGCATCTATGTTAGAAAATCCCTGCCAGTCATCAATAATGCCATCGTTGGTCTTTGCCACATGCAGCGTAGCCGCCTCGAACGAATCCTTTCCTTTTCCTATCGGAACACTCAGTTCCAATCTCAGCTGATTGATCAGATTGGTATTCTTGTTCATGTCCCATTGCCATTCAGAAATATATTGTCCGTTAAAGCTCTGTGCATAAGCAAGGCAAATATTGATGCATCCTAAAATAATAAAAATAATTCTCTTCATTTCTTAATGTTTTTGTATAATCTTCGTGTTTTGTATAATTACGTTTTGTATCATTTCTTGTTCACTTGCTCGCCACTTGCGAGCATCTCGCTAATTCATGCTGCAAAGGTACAGGATATTTCAAAATCCTGCAATACTTAATAATCGGTATTTTTATTTCTTCTAAATAGTAGGGCGCTTGTCTTTATCCTCATTTCTAGGTATTTTTTAGTTGTTTTGAATAGTTTTGGTTCCGCCTAATCCCTATTTATAGGTATTTAGACGGAACAAACATAAACATTTTCCTGAATTATAGCCAGCGCTTGAAAGACCGGATGTAAAGAGTTTTGAGCCATTGCGTCAATACGCAGTAAGACAGCAGAATGCCTACCAGCCATGGGAAGTAAGTCCATGGCAGAGGAGTTAAGCCGATTGAACAGCCGAATGATGTGAATGGAATGCAGATGCCGACAGCCATGATGGAGAAGGTCATCAGCATCACAGACCATGAGGCAGAACTCTGGATGAACGGAACCTTGCGGGTACGGATCATGTGAACGATGAGGGTCTGGGAAAGCAAGCCCTCGACAAACCAACCCGACTGGAAGAGGGATTCCATGTCCGGTCCCTGGCACTTGAATACCCACCACATCACCATGTAGGTGGCAATATCGAATATCGAACTGATAGGTCCAATCCAGATCATGAATCTGCTCAAATCGCCTGAATCCCATACACGTGGCTTGGCGAGATATTCCTTGTCCATGCGGTCGAAAGGAATGGTGGTTTGGGAAATATCATAGAGCAGGTTCTGAATGAGCAGATGGATAGGAAGCATCGGCAGGAAAGGCAGGAAGGCACTCGCTGCCAGCACGCTGAACATATTGCCGAAGTTGGAACTGGCAGTCATCTTCACGTATTTCACGATGTTTCCGAAGGTCTTTCTTCCTTCCTGTACGCCGTTTTCCAGCACTATCAGGTCTTTCTCCAGCAGGATGATGTCAGCACTCTCCTTGGCAATATCCACAGCCGAATCTACCGAGATTCCGATGTCTGATTCGCGCAGGGCTGCTGCGTCGTTGATTCCGTCGCCCAGGAATCCTACGGTATTGTTGCTCTTCTGCAGGAGCTGGATGATTTCTGCCTTCTGCATCGGGGTAAGCTTTGAGAAGATGCTGCATTTCATCACCGCTTCCAGCTTGGCTTCCTTGCTCATATTCTCCAGTTCCGGTCCCGTAACGGAATCAGAAGTATTGATTCCCACCTGTCTGGAAATAGCCTTTACCACCGCCTCGTTATCGCCCGAAAGCACCTTCACTTCCACACCGTGCTCATGCAGTTGCTTGATGGCCAGCGAAGCTGATTCCTTTGGAGGATCGAGGAAGGCAAGATAGCCAATGAGCACCATCTCCTTCTCGTCTTCGATGGCAAAGTTATTCTCCTTGCTTAGGAAACTCTTCTGCGCCAGTGCCAGCACTCGCATGCCCTGCGCATTCATCTCCTTTACGAATTTCTGTGCCTTGTTTCGCATTCCATCGGTCAGCGGCTCCACTTTTCCTCCGAATTCCGCAAAGCTGCAAACCGTCAGCATTTCTTCTACGGCTCCCTTGGTGATGATCTGTCGCTTGCCGTTTCTGTCTTCTACCACCACCGACATGCGTCTTCTCGTGAAATCGAACGGAATCTCATCCACCTTTTTATATGAGCTGCTCAGCGATTCCAATCCCAGTTCCTTGACGTGCGAGAGGATGGCGCGGTCCATCAGGTTCTTCAGACCCGTCTGGAAATAGCTGTTGAAATAGGCGTGGCGCAGGATGCGATTTTCCTTGTCCTCGGTTCCATCCACGTTCACGTGGCGCTCCAATACGATGTGGTCCTGAGTCAGGGTGCCGGTCTTGTCGGTACAGAGGATGTTCATGGCACCGAAATTCTGAATGGCGTTCAGATCCTTTACGATGGTCTTCTTGCGCGACATGACCATCGCTCCTTTCGAAAGGTTGGCGGTTACAATCATCGGCAGCATCTCGGGAGTCAATCCCACGGCCACGGAGATGGCGAAGATGAAGGCCTCCATCCAGTCGCCCTTCGTAATGCCGTTTACCAGAAACACAATAGGCACCATCACGAGCATGAAGCGGATGAGCAGCAGACTCACCTTAGTGATTCCCTTGTCGAAAGCTGTAGCGGCACGATGCCCCGCCACGTTCTTGGCGATGGTTCCCAGATAGGTGTGGTTGCCGGTGGCAAAGACGATGCCTTTTGCCGAACCACTCACCACGTTGGAACCCATGAAACAGATGTTGTCGAGGTCAACGATGCTGCCCGTATGGTTGCGGTCTTTTGAAAGATTTGGGAATTTCTCAATGGAATCAGATTCGCCTGTCAGACTGGATTGACTGACGAACAGATCCTTGGATTCGATGATGCGGATGTCGGCAGGAATCATATCGCCGGCAGATAGCATGATGAGGTCGCCAGGAACCAGTTCCTCATTGCTGATTTCTGCACCTGGTGTTCCGCCACGGGTGGTTGAACCAAGTCGCACCACATAGCAGGTGTTGGTCACCATCTTCTGCAAAGCCTCGCTAGATCGGTTGGCCTTCCATTCCTGTACAAAGCGGAGGATGGTACTCAGGATAATCATGGTCGAGACAACGATGATGGAAGTCCAGTCCTGATCACCTGGATCTGCCATCCATACATCCATTACGAACGAGATAGCCACCAGTGCGGTGAGCACTCCTACGAAAGGGTTGATGAACGCCTTGGCAAGCATTACGAGCGGCTTCTTTTTCTGCTCGTGTACAATCTCGTTCTTGCCATAGAGTCCCTGTCTCTTCTCTACTTCTTCATCGGTGAGTCCCAATGAGGTAGTCTGGAAGTAAGTGAGCACCGTGTTGAGTGGTGCCTTGGCAGCCATCATTACCGTCTCGGTATTGAAAGCCATTTTTGTGTTGTTCTTTTTCTTCTTCCACATAATTGCTTTACTTTTACTTGATGTGAATTATTGTTTTGCGGTTGCAAAGGTAAGCAAACTATGTGGAAGAAGCCGTTAGAAAAGAATTAGAACGGTATTAGAAAACTATTAGAGAATCTGTAAGTGGTTTGTTAATAGGGAGATGTGTGTTGTGAGGATTATGCTAGATATGTGGAATCTCCACAACGAAGATGGTTCCCTTGCCCTGCTCCGAATGCACGGCGATGCTGCCATCATGCAGATGGATAATCTTATGGGCAAGTGTCATTCCGATGCCGTAGCCCTCTACTTCCTTTTTGTTTTCTCCGTCTCTATGCATTTCTCCTCTATAGAATAAGGTGAAGAGATTCTCCTTATCCTTTGCCGACATTCCAAAACCGTTATCAGCCATACGGACGATGCTCCATTTGTCTCTGAAGGAAATCTGAACGATGGAAGAATGATTCTCCGAATACTTGCAGTTGTTCTCTATCAGATTCGAGAAGGCGATGTTCAGCAGATAAGGATTGCCGAGGACGGTAATCAGACTGTCATCATCTTCTTCCTCGTTGCAGAAGAGCAGGTCGATGCTGTATTCCGGATGCGCCCGCAGGATGAGTTCTCTTGCATCTAATAACAGTTCATCCAGGCGAACCTCTCGCATGCTGATTTCTTCCTTGCCGTAATCCGCTTTAGCCAGGTTCAGCAGACCGTCTATCAGACGGGTCATTCGCTTGGCGTCCTGCTGCATGTTCTGCATGGCGAGCTGGTACTGCCCGTTGGTTCGCTCTTTCTGCAGCGAAACATCGATTTCGGCTGTTAGGGCAGCCAGAGGAGTGCGGAGCTCGTGAGACACGTTGCTTACAAACTGCTTTTGTGAATTGAAGGAAATCTCCAGTCGCTTGAGCAGTTCATTGAAGGCGATGGTCAGTTCGCCCAACTCATCCTTTTCGTTCTTCACGGGGATGCGGCGGTCTATGTGGGAGGCGGTAATAGTTTCAGCCTCGTTCACGATGTTTCTTATCGGTTTGAGAGAGAGCCTTGCCAGAATATAGCCGGCGATAAAGAGCAGCGACAATCCGATGATAAAAAGGCAAATGAGGGTTTCCTGCAGACCCACCAGGTTGTCGTAGCCGTAGCCGTCATAAGCGGCAGCCGTAACAATATAATCCTTTCCCTTGTATTGGAAAACCATTCCGATGCCCTGGTATTTTCCGATATGGAATTCAATCTCTTTTTTCTGAATGATTTCCTTGATCATCCCTTCGGTTTCCTTCACGATGTCGTTGTGGATGGCATCGTGGTAAAGCATGTGGAAATCGGTGGTATAGACGGCAACCTCTACCTCGTTGATAAACTTCCTGTTGTTCAGATAAACCGACTGCATGGTCTTGGCATCTACCTGCCCAGCCAGGAAGAGATTGGCCTTGGTGATTCCTTCGCTCTTCAGGTTTCTGAAGAAAGTCTGGTCGCGTGTATGTTCGCTGACCAGGTAAATGAGCACCATGCAAAGCAGAAAGATGGTTGCCGTAATGCAGGTGTATTTAAGGGTAAGGGCTGTTCTGATCTTCATGATTTCTATCTGATATTATTGAAATTCTTATTCGGCTTATCTGTTTGGGGCGTTACATCTTGTCCGTTAAGATAAAGCCTACTCCCGGTTTGGTATGAATCAGTTTCACCTCGAAGTTCTTATCCATTTTCTTTCTCAGATAGTTGATATAGACATCGATGAAATTGGTTCCCGTATCGAAATGGGTGTTCCATACCTTTTCGGCGATTTCCACTCGGCTCACTACCCTTTCGGCATTCTCCACCAGATAAACCAGCAGGTTGTATTCCTTAGGCGAAAGCTTGATGGGTTCGCCGTTTCGTCTCACTTCCTGTCGTTCCAGATTGATGCACAGATCGGCGTATGAAATCTCCTTCACCACATCAACCTTAGCCACGGCTCTTCTTTTCAGCAGCACTCTCACTCTCGCCAGCAGTTCTCTGAAATCGAATGGCTTCACCATATAGTCATCGGCTCCCACATCAAAGCCTTCCAGCTTATCATCGGCGGTTCCCAGAGCCGTGAGCATCAGGATAGGGATTTCTTCATCCGCCTTTCTGATTTCCTGACAGAGTTCGAAGCCATTGAGCTTCGGCAGGATGATGTCTGAGATAATCAGTTGGAAATCATTCGATTGAAACAGTCTCCTTCCCATCTCACCATCGTAAGCCACCAAAACCTGATAGCCATTCTCCTCCAGACCGATTTTCAATAAATCAGCCACTCGCTTTTCGTCTTCTATCACTAAAATCTTAATCATACCTATAATCGTCTTTTTGTTGCTTGCAAAAGTACATCAATTTTAAAGATTCCCACGCTTCTTCACTTTTTATTATGGAAAATTAACCGTAATATCTTAAAAAAACTTTGCCTTATCAGATATTATTCGTACCTTTGCCTTGTCTTAAAAAGTTTAATCAGTTAGAAATCAGTTTAATCAATTAGAAAATGAAGAAGATATTAAATCCATATTTGAACAAGGAGGGTTACAACTGCGTTTGCTGTGCCCCCAACAATCCTGTAGGATTGCATCTTGAGTTTTGGGAAGAGGGTGAGGATGTGCTTACCATCTGGAATCCCGGCGAGAATTACCAGGGCTGGATCAATACCCTGCATGGCGGAATCATCAGTATGCTGATGGATGAAGTGGCAGGCTGGGTTATCAACCGCAAACTGCAGACCACGGGTGTGACGATGCAGCTCAACGTGAAGTACAAGAAGCCTGTGATGACCACCGATTCGCAGATTACGGTGCGTGGTCACATCGCCAGTCAGCGCCGCAACATCGTCACCATCCACCTGACCCTGGAGAACTCCAAAGGCGAGGTTTGTGATGAGGGCGAAGCCATCTACTTCACCTTTGGTCCTGATAAAGCCAGGGAGATGGGATTCGACTGCTGCAAGGTAGAGGGGGAGGAATAACTCTCCCCACTTGTTTGTAATGCTGGGGTCTTTCTTGAAGTTTTGAAAGTTCTTGAAGTTGATCATGCTCTGTCTGCGTTTAAGAGTTCCTTGAATCACAATTCCCCAGAAAGCCGTTTCCTGCCCATTTTGTGGTCTTCATTGATGACCGGCGCCTGCCATCTATTAAGACCAGCCTCGGTCTTCATAGATGACCGACTTTTGGCACAAGAAGACTGTTCTTTCGATTGCCGGTGCAAAGATACAAAAATTCGAAGCAGAAAGCAAGCTTTTTCCCGTAGAATGTTGGGAAATAGTGCGTAAGTAGCTGATGTGTAGAGATATAAGTGTTTTCGGTTTTTGCATCTGATTGCAAAAGCCGCCTTGGATTGCTTTTGATGATTGAAAAAGCGGGGAAATGTGGGGTGGTGTCATTAAGGGTCAGTGTCATTAAGGGTCATTAAGGTTTTCGGGGGCGCAAATATCTCTATAGTATAATAATAAATAATATTTATATTATACTATGGCTCTAAATGACATTTGCTTTTTCTTAATGACCCTTAATGACACTGACCCTTAATGACACGATAGAGCTTCTGAAAGCTATTCTGGAAGAATGTGGTGTTGATTGTATTGTGTTGATAATCAGTTCGGTAGTTGCAAATGGAACTATTCTGATTCCCTCGTTTAATACTATAAAAACGCACGGAATTCCCCTTCTCTCAACCCAAATTTTCTTGCTCTTTTTACGAGAATCTTGACAAAATATATCAAGAAATTCCTTGTAAATCCTCGTTTTTCCCCCTTTCATTCTGCCATTCCCCCTCTTATTTTTGCCTTCTGAAGGGGTGAAAAGTGTTATCGGAACCACTTTTTCTTGCTCCTAAGGGCATTTTTCTCCTCCTTTCTCTGCAAAAACACAATCCAGTCTTTCTTGTTATTTTTGTTTGGGTAATGTGATTTTCTGTTGACAATGGAGTATGGCTATTTAGGGGATAAGGTCGTTAAGGTCATTAAGGTCAAGGTCATTATCGGTCATTAAGGTTTTTCAATACCTTAAAAGTCCTTTACGATTTGCTATGAAAATCGCCTTTGCAAAAAAGGGTGGTTTATGGGTTAAAATCAAGCTTTTTTTCGGAAAAGTGTAGCTTTTAGCCCTTGTTTTCATAGGAAAAGTGTATTGGGGTATGCTTGAAAAAGGGGAAAATATAATGGCAGGTTCCAAATTGATGCATCGGGAACCTGCCATTTTCTATCATTTTACGCTAATCTCAACCTCAGCGAATTAAGCACTACGCTCACACTTGAGAAGGCCATCAGGGCACTTGCCCACATTGGAGTTATCTGGAAATCAATGCCGAAGATATGAAGGGCGCCGGCTGCCAGCGGAATGCAGATGATGTTGTAGATGAACGCCCAGAAGAGATTCTGCCAAATCATGTGAACCGTCTTCTGGCTCAGTTTTACGGCTTCCGGAAGTGCCAGCAGGTCGTCGCTCATCAGCGTAATCTGCGCCACATCCATCGCCACATCCGTTCCCTTTCCTATCGCCATACTCACGTTGGCAAGGGCCAAAGCCTGGGTGTCGTTGATTCCGTCGCCTACCATCGCTACCTGTTTGCCTTCGTCCTGAAGTTTCTTTACCAATGCCTGCTTGTCGCCAGGCAGCACCTTGCTCTGGTAATGCTTGATGCCGGCTTTCTCTGCCCAGTAATGAGCCGCTTCCTCCTTGTCGCCACTCATCATATAGACCTCTATTCCCCTTTCCTGCAACTGCTTTATCGCTTCCTGGGCATGAGGCTTGAGGGTCTCTCTCGTCTCCAGATCCAAATCCTCCTGCTTGGTGAAATCGATGTTCTGGTTAGGAATGGTGAGGGTGCCGGTCTTGTCGATGACGAGGGCGTTGATCTTGTGGAGATTCTCCAGTGCCGACGCATCCTTGATGAGAATCTGCTTCTGCGCCGCCTTGCCGATGCCCACCATCAGGGCGGTAGGAGTAGCTAAGCCCATGGCGCAAGGACAGGCGATGACCAATACGGCTACGGCTGAAAGAATGGCCTGCGGAAGAGCAGCGTTGCCGCCTATCAGCCACCATATTATAAAGGTGATAAGGGCGATGGCTGCCACGGCTGGAACGAAAATCAGAGCCGCCTTATCCACGATGCGCTGCACGGGTGCCTTACTGCCCTGTGCCTCCTGAACCATGCGGATGATGTGCGCCAGGGCGGTGTTCTCGCCAATCTGCTTGGCTCTCATGCGGAGCTTTCCCTGACTCGGAATGGTGCCAGCCAGCACGTTGTCGCCTGCCTTTTTCATCGCCGGAGTCGGTTCGCCGCTGATCATCGCTTCATCTACATAGGCAGCATCGGGAGTCATGAAACTCTCTGCCTGGGTAACCACGCCATCCACCGGAATCTTCTCGCCGGCTCTTACCTCTATCATGTCGCCTATCTGAATGGTGGAAATCGGCACTTCCTCCATCTTGTAGTCGTTGGTGCCTTCTATCTTCTCGTAAGTCACCAGTCGGGCGGTTTTAGGCTGCATTCCCATCAGTTGTCGGATGCTGCTCGCCGTACTGTCTTTCGCTTTTTCTTCCAGGCATCTGCCGGTCAGCACGAAGGTGATAATCATCACGGAAGCATCAAAATAAGTGTGCCATTCTATGCCTCTCGCTCCCCATACCATTTCTCCGAAGAAGGTGTTGAAGGTGCTGAAGAGGAAGGCGATGAGGGTGCTGAGTGCTACGAGCGAATCCATGTTTGCCGTATGATGCAGGAGCTGCTTCCAGGCGGAAACATAAAACTGTTTGCCGCAGTAGAGCAGGTTGGCGAGTGCCAGGAGCAGACAAATCTGGTTGGCGAAGGAATTGGTATGATGAGCTGAAGCAACGCCATCTGAAATCATATTCTGTTCCATACCCAGGGAAATCCAGCCCATGGAGAAACACATGGTCAGGATGGCGAAGAGCCAGGAAGTCAGGGTTCGGCGGCGCAGGAGGGTGAACTCACGTCGGTTGATTTCCTCCACGCTTCTGTCGTTTTCGATGACGAGGTCGTATCCGGCGTTGCTGATTTCCCGTTTCATATCTTCCAGAGAGATAATGTCGGGGTCGTAATCTACCAGGGCTGTTCGGCTCGCCAGGGAAACCGAGGCGGAGTTGATGCCTTCTAGCGACTGCAGCTTCTTTTCAACATTGGCAGAGCATACGCTGCAAGCCATGCCTATTACTGGAATTGTTTTCTTCATCTGTTTTTTATATTAATGTTCTGAATTCTATAAGCAGAAGCTTTCATGTCTGCTTTTCTGCCTGCAAAATTACATATTAATTATGGAAGAAAAAAGATTTATGGTGAAAAACTCTTGGTTGCTCCATGAAAATCATAATAATAAGGTAGATGAAAAATGCGATGGTTCAGATAAGGGCACAAAAAAAGGCAGGTTCCAGATAGCTTTGGAATCTGCCTCCATCATTTATGGGAGATGATTATTTGACTTCGATATTCTTGGTAGCCTTAGCCTCCTCCTTAGGAGTAAGCTTTGGAATCTCGACCTCGAGTATACCATCAGCTACCTTTGCTGAAATCTTCTCACGATCAGCATCCTCAGGCAGCGTATAACACTGCTGGTAGTTGCCGTAAGAGAATTCGCGGCGCAGATAGTGCTCGTGTTTGTCTTCATCCTTGTGTTCCATCTTGTTCTCGATGGCGATGTTCAGATTACCATCGTTATCGATGTTTACACGAACCCACTCTTTCTTCAAACCAGGAGCTGCAACCTCCATGATGTAATTCTTATCTGTCTCCTTGATGTTAATGGCAGGAGCAGTAGCATTCATACGTGACATTACTTCGGTATTGAATAAAGTATCATCAAAGAAGTTACTCAACCAATCTGAATCATTATTTCTACGTGCTAACAACATAATTAAAACCTCCAAATTTTATTTTACTCGTCCTCTCGGTTCCTTACGGCTCCGTCGGGATTTCTGCTTGTTAATATTCTTGTTATTTCTTTTGCCTTCGCCTCGAAACTCCGTCATTCTTCCGAACTCCTTTATCTTTTAGCTTCAGCTTTCACTCTCTGTTTTTGCAACTTATGTGCCAGCGGACTGAAAGTGGTAATGTTGGCACGAAAGGATAAATATTTTAAACTTTTCTGCCAGATGATGCGGTTATCTCAACAAAAAAGTGTAACTTTGTCACCAACTTAAAAATCAAAGCATAAATCGAATAAATAATATAAGATCAATGAAGAAACAACTATTTTCTATGGCGATGCTGATGGCGATGTCGCTTTCTGCCAGCGCACAGCAGCTTCTTCCTTATCAGAATGCCAACCTTTCTGCTGAGGCTAGAGCCAATGATTTGCTTTCCCGTCTTACCCTGGAGGAGAAGACGAAGTTGATGATGGATACTTCGCCAGCCATAGCCCGATTGGGCATTCCGCAGTTTCAATGGTGGAACGAGGCACTGCATGGAGTGGGAAGGAACGGAAGTGGCGCAGGTTTACATCCGTAGAATGGATGATGCTGAGGGTCCTATCAAGACCCTGAAAGCCTTCAAGCGCATTACTTTGAAGGCGGGCGAGAAGCAGCAGGTAACCATCAGTCTGCCTCGCCAGAGTTTCGAGGGTTGGGATTCCCAGACCAATACCATGCGTGTGGTTCCCGGCAAATATCAGATCTTCGTAGGTGGTTCGAGTGCTGAGGCTGCGAAGAATGTGATAGAAATGAAAGTGAAATAAAATGCTGATATAAAAAGAGAAAGCTCGTTAAGATTTTGAACGTCTTGGCGAGCTTTTCTTCTGTCTTAACTCTTAAGCCTGCGTTTTTTTTGAAGTTTTTTCAAGGAAATGGACTTTGAATCACTCTTTTTTATTATATTTGCAATCGAAAATCGATTTGAACCTTGACTAAACGATGAAATAGTTATGGAACAGAACTTAAAAATCATATTTTATGCGATGGGTGCGATGATTCTTGCACCCCAAACCCTCTGTGCTCAGTCTGTGAACATCGAAGGCCTAGACTCCTTGCGCTTATCAGGTTCGGTGAGTGTAGTGGAGCCTGAACTTCTGAAGAAGGGTGTGCTCAATAATGCCCTGGAGGCCTTGAGCGGACAGACGGCAGGTGTTAACGTCACTACCAATGGTCTTGACCGTATTGCTATGTTGAACTCCGTCCGGGTTCGCGGTACAACTTCTATCATGGGCGGCAATGATCCTCTGGTGATTATTGATGGTGTTACTTCTGATGTGGCGACGCTTGCTACAATCTATCCCGCCGACATAGAGAGCTTTACAGTACTGAAGAATGCCAGCGAAACGGCACTCTATGGTTCCCGTGGTGCTTCGGGCGTTATCCAGGTAAAGACCAAGAAGGGTACGGGTAAGGGATTTCAGATTTCTTACGAGGGAAACTATGGTATAGAGGCGATGTACAAAAGTATGGAGATGCTCAATGCCGCCGAATACATTGCTGCTGCACAGAAGTATGGGCTGGAGTATAACAATAAGGGATATGATACCAATTTCCGCAAGGCGATTACCCGAACCGGAAATATCCAGAACCATTATCTGGCCTTCAGCGGTGGCACTCCGCAGAGCAACTACCGCGCTTCTTTTGGCTATATCGACCATAGCACGATTATTCGGAGCAAGGGCTATCGTAATCTGGTGGCTAAGATTGATGTCACCCAGAAGGCGTTTGGCGATAAACTGACGGGAGATTTCGGCGTGTTCGGTTCGTCTTTCAAGAACAATGATATCTTCGACAGTCAGATGCTTTTCTATTCTGCCGATGCCATGAATCCTACTTATCCTTATGATAAGCTGAACGGCAGTTGGGTGAAGAATGGGGCTGCATCTCAGGTGAATCCTCCCGGTGCCTTGCTCAAGGAGCGTAATGATACGAAGAACATGAACTTCAATGCTCATCTGAAGTTGAACTATGATATGACAAATTCTCTGAGTGTTTCTGCCTTCGGAGCATATAGTTATGCTTCCAACGAGAACAATCAGTTCTGTCCTACCTGGGTTTGGGCGCAGGGCAATCTCTATCGTGGGGAGTTCAAGAGCGAGGACTGGCTTGCCAATGTATCGTTTAACTATCAGCATTCGTGGGGAATCCACAATCTGAAGGCAATGGTGGGTGCAGAATATCAGAAGGATATCCGAACGGGATTCTGGACTTCTGCTAAGGGAATCACCAACAACGACATGTATTACCATAATATAGGTGCTGCTGCATCACGGCCTTTCGGTGGGACAGACAGCAACTACGAAGATCCGACCCTGGCTTCTGTGATGGGCAATGTCGACTACACCTTATATAATAAGTATAGTCTTTCGGTTTCCATGCGTGGCGATGGTTCTTCGATGGTGGGCAATGACCATACCTGGGGTTTCTTCCCATCCGTCTCTCTTTCCTGGGATATGAAGCAGGAGAAATGGCTCCGTTCTCTCCAGAAAATTACCATGCTGAAACTGCGTACGGGCTATGGACGCTCAGGTAATCTTGGCGGAATATCTTCTTATACCACTTTGAATACGGTGCGGCAGAATGGTATTGTTTCGGTGAACAGTTCTCCTACGGTTACGATGGGAATGATTAGCAATAACAATCCTGATCTGAAGTGGGAAACCCGCGCTACCTGGAATATCGGAGCTGATTTGGGATTGTGGAACAACCGGCTGGTTCTGACGGCAGAATATTACTATTCCAAGACCACCGACATGCTCTATGCCTATGATGTGCCGGTTCCGCCTTTTGCCTATGATAAACTGTTGGCAAACCTGGGTTCTATGAGCAACCAGGGCTTGGAGGTCGGCATTTCCTTCACTCCTATCCAGAAGAAGGACATGGAACTGAATATCAATATGAATCTCTCCTGGCAGAAGAACAAACTCCTCTCGCTGAGTGGTGAATATGACGGAATGCAGATGTCGGCAGCCGATATTACTGCGATGGGTGCCTTGTCGGGTGCCGGTCAGCATGGTGGTTACAACAATGTGGTCTATCAGATAGTTGGTCAGCCTTTGGGGGTATTCTATCTTCCACATTGCAAGGGGATTATAGAAGATGGAAATGGGCATTACCGCTATGATATCGAAGATTTGGACAAGAACGGAACCGTAGATTTGAGTGATGGCGGTGACAGATATATTGCCGGTCAGGCTACTCCTAAAGTAACGTTGGGTTCCAATATCAGTTTCCGTTATCGCGACTGGTATCTTTCATTGCAGATGAACGGAGCCTTCGGACATAAGATATTCAATGGTACGGGCTTAGCCTACACCAATATGTCGAGTTTCCCGGATTATAATGTGCTGAAGGGAGCTCCTGAGAAGAATATCGTTGACCAGAATGTTTCTGATTATTGGCTGGAGAAGGGCGATTATCTCAACTTAGAGAATCTCACGCTGGGCTATGATATCCCTATCCGAAAGGGCGTGGTGCAGTCGCTCAGAGTTTCGGCGAGTGTCAACAATCTTGCCACCATCAGCAGTTACAGCGGCTTGACTCCGATGATTAACAGCTACGTGGTGAATAGTACGATGGGTATTGATGATAAGCGGACTTATCCTGTTTACAGAACCTTCTCATTGGGTTTAAGTGTTCAATTCTAAAATCAGAAAGTTATGAAACGATATAGATTTTTATTTCTGCTGCTGGCGGCATTGTCTATGACATCCTGCCTGGACGAACATCCTAAGGATCAGTTGGACGAGGATGCCATCTATGGCTCTGCATCTGATATTTATATCAATGCCGTGGCTTCTCTTTATAATTATATAGGTGGAGCTAACGAAAGTGAGGGCATCCAGGGCACCTGCCGTGGCATTTACGATTATAATACGCTGACCACCGATGAGGCGATGATTCCGATTCGAGGCGGCGACTGGTATGATGGTGGCCTCTGGAATGCCATGTACCAGCATCGGTGGAGTGCCGATGACCAGTCTCTTTATGATACGTGGAAGTACCTTTATAAGGTTATCGTGCTGGCTAATAAGTCTTTGGATATTATCAGCAACAAGTCGGCCCTGCTTTCTGCCGCACAGCAGGAGGAATATCGGGCTGAGATAAGAGCCAT
Organism: Segatella copri; assembly: GCF_015074785.1. NCBI lineage: Bacteria > Pseudomonadati > Bacteroidota > Bacteroidia > Bacteroidales > Prevotellaceae > Segatella > Segatella copri. The sequence continues at coordinate 1,993,170 of NZ_CP042464.1, read as the reverse complement.
CCGGGCTATGTTCTATTACTATGCTATGGACATGTTCGGTCGGGTTCCATTGGTCCTTTCCAGTGCTGAACAGCTCCATTCCAGCCTGTTCCAAGGTCAGACAGATCGCAGTTCTATCTTCCAGTTTGTCTTTCAGGAGTTGCAGCAGGTATTGCCTTCACTTCCCGACCAGCACAGCAATAAGGAAGGCAATTATTATGGTCGCATCACCCAGCCGGTAGTCAACTTTCTGTTGGCGAAGTTGGCTTTGAATGCAGAAATCTATATGTATGATGACTGGACTCAGGGTTATGCGAGCCGTCCGAAGGGAAGTGCCATTCATTTCTCTGTGCCGGCTTCTGATGCCTCTTTGCGTAATGGCGATAAGGTGGACTGCAGGAAGTTGAATGCCTGGGAAACCTGCATTTATTATTGTGATAAACTGGCAGAAGAAGGCTATGTCCTGGAGTCGGATGATTCATTCAATTTCTCTACGCATAATGAGACATCGAAGGAGAATATCTTCACGATTCCGATGGATAAGAATATCTATACCAACCAGTTCCATTATCTCTTCCGCTCTTACCATTATACGCATGGCGGTGTCTTGGGATGGGGAAGTGAGAATGGTACCTGTGCCACGATTTCTACGATGAAAGCCAATCATTATGGCGAGGCTGATGAAGATGCCCGTTGCAAGATGAACTTTGTGGCGGGAGTGGTAAAGGTAGATGGTCATGAACTGCTGATGGATAACGGAAAGCCGTTGGAGTATCAGCCTTTTGAAGTGGCTCAAAACCTGACTAACAGTAAGTTTGTCAAGACGGCTGGAGCGAGGATGGCGAAGTATGAGGTGGATAGAACCTCTTATATGGACGGCAAGTTGCAGAGTAACGACATAGTTCTTTTCCGATATGCAGATGCTTTATTGATGAAGGCAGAGGCAAAGGTCCGAAACGGAGAGAATGGTGATGAGGAGTTGAATAGGATTCGTGCCCGTGTGGGAATGCCTTACCGTAAGGCTACGCTCAATAACATTCTGGAAGAGCGGTTGCTGGAGTTGGTATGGGAAGGATGGCGTCGTCAGGATCTCATCCGTTTCGGCAAATTCACCGGTGCCTACGATCTCCGTACGCCTCTTCAGGGTGAATCCTCCGGCTACACCACTGTCTTCCCGATTCCTCAGAAATGCATCGATTTAAATTCTGAATTGGTACAGAATAAGGGATATGTCAATATTTTGAAGTAAAGAAACTTGAATAGTGTATATGAAAAGAGAAAAGCTCGCCAGGACTTTGATGGTCTTGGTGAGCTTTTCTCGTTTTTATTTCCCGAATCTGGAAGTATCTACTTCTTCATGCTGCTTGCCCTTGTAGCCGCCGAATCGATAGGTGAGGGAGAGACCGATGATTCTGCCAAAGTACATTTTGTTGATGACGTGCTGACCTCGATAAGTGTCGTGCAGATGGTTGTCGCCTGTCTCGAAGATGTCGTTGCAGTAGGCTTTCAGCTGGAACTTGTCATCCTTGAGAGGCTTCCAGGTGAGGGCAGCGTTGAGATAGCCTGAGGCTGGGATGTCGATGATTCCTTGGATGGCGTCGGTATGGACGGAAGCATCGAGGTTGAGAAGCACATGCTTGCCAAAGAGAAAAGTGCCGTTCCACTGGGCTTGACAGAACCATTTGCTGCGGTCGAATGGAAGATCATAGAAGTGGGAATTCTTGTCGTTCTGATAAACGCCGGTGAAAGTAAGGCGATTCTGCCACCAGTTGCCTATGTTGATTGGGGCTGTGAGCATCAAGCCTACCTGATTTACATGGTCGAAGTTGACATGCTTGTATTCCATCTCCTTCTTCTTGTCGCTCTGGTAAGGAAGCTGACGGAATTCATCTTTCGAGTTGTTGAAGAAGAGACTTGCCACGTATCTGCTGTGCAGAATGTAGGTAAGCGAGAGGCTGAGGTCTCGTGATGGCTTCAACGTCGGGTTTCCTACAATCTTTCCATATCCGCCCACATTATAGGTGGTGAAGTTCTTCACCGACCAATAGGTAGGGTAGTCTCTGTCGCAATCCAAGTCGAATTGGATGACGTGTCCTGCCTTAGGAAGATAGGTGATGGAGAGTGTTGGGAAGAGGTTCCACTCATCCCAGATTGGGGTGTGGTAATATTCTTCCATGAGCGATGCTTCCATCGTGAGTTTTTGGCCGAACGATTTGCTGGCTCCGATGTAGAAACACATTTGATCTTCGGTTTGAACGGTGTTGCCATCAGAAGACTTGTTGTTGTTCTCCTGCGAGCTTTTGTCTCTTGATGTGGTGTAATTGATGCCGTAGTTCAAGCCCCAGTCTTTTCCTAAGTCGTGCTCCTGCTTGAGGTAAGCGTGCCATTTGTCGATTCGCTGCTGGCTTGTGATGTCGTAAATCTCATCGTAGAGACTGCTTTTCAGCCATTGTTCATCCGGTGAATTATAATAGGTGTATTCTGCTCCTGCCGAGAAACCGAATGGTGTGGAGTAATCCAGGCGGAAGTTGTGAAACTGACTCTTGGCATGGATTCTGAGAAGGGATGTGAAATCGCCATCATCCTCTGAAGTTCCTCTCGTGTTATTGAGTTGTGAGGTGTAGGCAAAGCTGAGTTGATGATCCTTTGCCAGATGATAGTTGATTCCCAGTCGGATGTTGTGGTTGAGATGACGTTTGATATTGTCGCTATGTGTAGAGAAGGCATAGGAAGTGCCATCAGTCAAGGTGTGGGCAAACTCATTTTCATAGTAATAATATCTCTTGCCATGACCGAAGGAATAGAGCATGTCTATTTCCCATTTCTTGTTGGTGAAGAGCAAGGAGGCGCGCTCTGTGTAACTGTTGCGGTTCTGGTGGGTGTAGCCGCCGAAGAACTCGCCTTGCAGGGAGTGAAAGCCTGTGTTGTGCTTCAGCAGGAGGTTGATGACTTGTCCCTTTACCTGATAGCGGGCTGGGGCAGAATAGACAACTTCAGCGTTGGCGATGCGGCTGGTAGGAATCGTTTTCAGAAGCGAATAGAGCTGCTCGCTCGTCATTGTGGTAGCCTTGCCGTCTATCATCACGGTTACGGATTGGGCGTTGAGAGTCAAGGCTTCATCTTGTTCGCTCACGCCAGGCAGTTGCTTGATGGCTTCATAGGCATTATCCACCGGATGGTTTTTGATGAGTTGAGGCAGGTCATAGGTCAATGCTGCTCCTTTCACCTTTACGATAGGTCGGTTGCCTTTTACCATCACATCAGGGAGGGAATGGATAATGCTGTCCATTTTCAGGGAATCATTTCTGTTTCCTTGTGCCCAGCCGGCAAGACTGATGGCCAGGCAAGCGCTTAATATAACCAATCTTTTCATATTCTTCTTATCTTTTTATCGTTCTTTCGGAAAAAACTCCCGATTTCGGTTGCAAAAGTACTGTAAAAATCTCGTGTCAACAAGGAATTTTGATTATCAAGTCTTATCAGAAGTGTTATTTAGTCTTATCAAATCAGAAATAATTCCCTGAAAAGTATCTTACTTATCTTCTTTTTTATTACTTTTGCAAGCATGAAAGAGAAACGAAGAATATTCATATTGACAGTTATGGCTTGCTTTTGGACATTGGTAATGCAAGCACAGGAAGTGAAGAGTGTTTCTTTGGATTCCATTCCGAAGGCATCTTTACCTAAGGAAGGTATGTCGTTGGAACATTCTCGTCCTTCGCTCGGTGGATTTCCTGTACTTCAAGGCAAATCTTATTACTCTGAATCGAATGCACCTTGGATGTCGGAAGAAGGAAAAACTTTGGAGATTGCGCCGAATGCAATACCTCATATTTCTCTTCTTTCCCCGAATTTGGGTACGATGGCGGTATATTCTTCGGGTATTGAAGTCCCAGGACTGATGAATAGGCAGACTGCAGGGGTTGTTTATCAACAAAATTTCGGGCGTTTTGTTTTTTCTCCTTATGTCGGGATAGAAAAGATAAACACGGGAGTATATGGATTTGGCAATCTCACCAAAGCTTCTTTTGGTGGACGAATGGCTTATCAAGTAAACGACTGGCTCACAGTGGGATTCTATGGACAATATGTTCCAACGAAAACCTCTGACCCTCGAAGCGTCATCATGTCTCCTTTCAATCCCAAGAGCAGCTATGGTGGCTTCATGGAAGTGATGTTCAATCAACATTGGGGGATAGGAGCCAAGATGGGACGAGAGTTTGCGCCACAAAAGAATGGTAAATGGGGATGGAAGAATACCACGGAGGTTTATCCGATTTTCAGAAAATGAGTATTGAATTCATCTGGAAAAATCTTTAATAAAGGAAAGAATGAAGTTACATCTTAAATACATAGTTACGCTCGTCATCGCGGCTCTGGTCTGCATCTTCGCATATCAGACCTATTGGCTCGTGGGGCTTTATCAGTCTCAGGAAAAGGAGGTTGAAGCGAAAATTAAGGGTGGAATGGAGTACGCTCACTTCATGGAGATGAAGAAGCGAATCGAACGATTGCGCAATGATGATAAAGGGCCTCATAGACAACTGACGGGTACTGTTGCTTTTTCTATGGATGAAGACGATGATATAGATCAAAAGGTAAAGGTGAAAAAGGTTCGTGGAGGAAAGATTGTTCAGTCTGTTCAAACAACTTTTACCAAGCAAGAGAAGCGTAGTGAAGATGACAAGGATCAGGAATTGATGATGATGATGTCGGGTAAGCTGGCAACTATGGTGCAACAAACACTTTTTGGCAAATTGAATGAAATCGCCAAACCTGACATCAATGACTATGACAGTGCATGGGTTGTCAAGATGCTTTCAGACAGTTTGTTGGTGGGCGACGATATTCATCCGCTTCCGCATCAGATTCAGCTTTTTGCAGGAAAGAAGGTTTTGGCGAAAGTGACGACGAAGGGGTATGTGCCTTCCGCCAATGCTAAGCAATACCAATATGTGGTTTGTAATGAGGGGGAGGCGAATGAGGAGAAATATGTCCTTACCCTAGAGCCGCTTACGATGACTGTGCTCAGCCAGATGGCAGGCATCCTTGCCACATCGCTCTTCATCATGCTCATCCTGGCTTTCGTCTTCTGGTTCCTGATTCATACGATGCTCAAGCAGAAGACGCTTGATGAGATGAAGAGTGATTTCACCAATAATATCACGCACGAATTGAAGACTCCGATAGCCGTAGCCTATGCTGCCACCGACTCCCTGCTGAACTACGGAATGCTCCAGCATCCTGATAAGGCGCGCAAGTATCTCACCATCGCCCAGGAGCAGTTGCAGACGCTCAGCGGATTGGTGGAGCAGATTCTGTCGATGAGTATGGAACGACGGAAATCGATGCTGCTCAATATCGTGGAAGTTCCAGTGAAGGAGGTGATTGAACCGTTAATCTCCCAGCATCAGCTGAAAGTGAAATCAGGAGAAAAAACGGATAAAAAGGTGAATATTTCGTTGTCCGTAAAACCGGAAAATCTGAAGGTTCCTGCCGACCGGATGCATTTCTCAAACATCGTGAGCAATCTCATAGACAATGCCATCAAGTATTCTGAAGATAGCGTGAAGATAGAAATCAAGGCTTTCCAAAAAGCCGAGGATGAAGTGCTGGTTTCCGTATCAGATAATGGAATCGGTATTGACCACGATAAATTGCCTTATATTTTCGACAAGTTCTATCGGGTGACGGATGGCAATAAATATACGGTCAAGGGCTATGGTCTCGGGCTTTTCTATGTCAAGAGCCTGATGGATAAAATGGGCGGTTCTGTTTCCGTAGAAAGCGAGCCGGGAAAAGGAAGCTGCTTTACCCTGCATTTTCTTAAAGGTAAAAGACCAAAAGGGTAAAAAGGTTAAAAGAACTTAGTCCCCTTTGCACCCCCGTTCCCAGCGATTCCATCGCTGGTCCCCCAAGTCTTAATCTTAAAAGTAAAAAGTAAAAAAGAAGCAATGAATAAGATAAAAGTATTACTGGTAGAAGACGAAACATCCTTGGCGATGATTCTGAGCGACACCTTGGAGGCGCAGGGCTTCGAGATGCGCACGGCGCGTGATGGCGAAGAGGGGCTTCGTATGTTTGCAGAACAGAAGCCTGATGTGCTGGTTGCGGATGTGATGATGCCCAAAATGGATGGTTTCGAGATGGTGCGCCGTATCCGCAAGACGGATTCCCGTACCCCTGTGCTTTTCCTCACAGCTCGTTCGGCGGTGAATGATGTGGTAGAGGGATTTGAATTGGGTGGCAATGATTATCTGAAGAAGCCGTTTGCCATCCAGGAGCTCATCGTCCGTATCAAGTCGCTTTGTCATCGGGCTTCTGCAGAAAATATTTCTTCTGAAGAACAGGAAGGGGGGAATGTTTCTCCTGATAATCCGGATGCTGCTGATCAGTGGCTCTCCATCGGTCGTTATCACCTGAATGTTACCAGTCAGATTCTGCAGTTGGATGGTAAAGATACAGAACTGTCACATCGTGAATCCGAAATCCTTCGCATGCTTGTGGAGAGCAAGAACAATGTGGTAGAGAGCAAGGATATTCTCCTGAAACTTTGGGGTGATGACAGCTTTTTCAATTCCCGCAGTCTCCATGTTTTCATCACCAAGCTCCGCCACAAGTTATCTGCCGATGAAAATATCAGAATCATCAATGTGAGGGGGATTGGGTATAAAATCATTTGCTAGAATCTTGTAAAAGAACTATTCTTCCTATCCATCAACAAGCGCATCGAATGCCTCTTTGAAGTATTTGTCGAACCACTCGGCTGGGTGATCTGTTATCTGATGCTTGCCTGATTTCTCGATGTGAATGGCAACAATGTCGCCAAAATCGGAAGTGCCATCAATGAAAAGAATGTTTTCAAAAAGTGGTAGAGAGGCTCTTACTCGTTTGATGCCTTCCGTGAAGTTATATTCTATCACGTCTTGGTTTACATTATGACCGCCCATTGTGTATCTTTGGATAACACGAGATAGAGAATCTTCTTTCGAGGATAAGCCGAAAAAGATGAGGCTGATTTTATAACCTGCATCTTTAAAATCCTGAACAAGATTGACTGGCAAATCTGTAGAGAAGTTCGTTTCGAAAGCAAAATTCTTGTTTTGTGAAATGGCTTCTTCTTTTTCTTTCATCAATGAAGAGATAACAGTTCCATCTATCCATCGTTCTATCCAATCAGGATGTTCGTTTCGAAGAGACATTGCTAGAAGGTCTCCGTCAAAAGCTTTTACTGTAGAATAAAATATTCCAAGCCTACTTTTGCTAGCTCCATTTGGACCGGCTATAATTGTAAATTCAGGTCTTCTTTTCATAATCTTAATAGAAAAAGAGGTGTTACGAAGTAATTAATGGAGTAAGTAACTCATTTTTCCCTTTCCTGGAGCTGCAACTTGTTTTATGATAGTATATTCGCGTGTTGCAAAATCAAGAGTTGCTTCTACATCGCTTCCATCAGGATTAGCAAGATAGGTTTTCCCGTTTTCAAAATACGGCACGGAAATGCCCTTCGCCCACGCTTCCAGGTAGATTCGTTCCACCTCATCGTGTACGGCATTGTTGATTTCCCGAATCGACTTGCCATTCGAGAGTCGCCAACCTTCTATTTCTTCATATTTGCACATAAGCCTTTAACCTTTAGAAAACCTTTGAAAAATCTACTGCAAAAATACGAGGAATCTTTTTAATAGCCAAATGTTTTAACCTCTTTTTTCTATCAGCTCTTATCTGAAGCATCTGTTTTTGAAAGTTTTTCCCAAAAAGGTTTGTGGTTTCAGGAATAATGGCTAATTTTGCGGGCTGAAAGGGGAATCGCTTGATAGGCGATGATTCTTGGAATGATATAATATAAATAGGATATGGATAGGAAAAATGATGGCCTCAGACTGATGGATGGGGCTGGATATAAGAAGATAATAATAGCTTGTGACTCTTATAAGGGTTGCCTTTCGAGCAGAGAGGTAAATGAGGCGATTGCTTCGGGAGTGAAGGAATGGAATGCGGATGATGTTGCTCCCGAAATTATTACCCTGGAAATGAGTGATGGGGGAGAGGGAATGCTCGATGCTTTCCTCTCGGCAATGAAGGGAGAGCGAGTGAGGATTCATGCCCATGATGCGCTGATGAGATGGATTGAGGCTGAATACGGAATCGTGGATGATACGGCGATTATCGAGATTGCGCAGACCGCCGGACTGGCTCTGATTGAGTCTGAACAGCGCAACCCGATGAAGGCTACTTCCTGGGGCGTGGGCGAGATGATTATGAATGCTTATCGCCGGGGCGTGCGCCGTTTCATCGTGGGCTTGGGTGGCAGCGCCACATCCGATTGTGGCATCGGAATGCTTAAGGCGATGGGCGACGACTGGAAGAAAATCCGACAGGAATGCAGTTTTGTGCTGGCTTCGGATGTTACCAATCCGCTCTGTGGCGAAAACGGGGCGGCTCACGTCTTTGCGCCTCAGAAGGGAGCTGATGCTAAGATGGTGCAGATGCTGGATGATAGGGCAAGGAAGTTTGCCGAGGTAAGTGCCAAGCATTTCGGATATGATAGGAGTGCGGCTCCTGGGGCTGGTGCGGCCGGAGGACTGGGTTATGCTTTCCTGCAATATTTCAATGCTGAGGCACGACCAGGGGCTGAACTGCTTTTAGAGAAAATAGAGGTTGATGCGCTCATTCTGGATGCTGATCTCGTGATTACGGGCGAGGGACGTAGCGACCGCCAGACCTTGATGGGGAAACTGCCGCAAAGAATTCTTGAGCATGTTACCAATCAGAAAATATGGCTAGTATCGGGCGGAGTTAGCGATAGAAAGGCTATGCTGGATGCAGGATTTGATAGAGTTGTTCAGGTTACTCCTGAAGAAATGCCATTGGATGAGGCGATGAAGCCAGAAGTGGCTCGTAATAACATAATAAAGGCAATTCGTGAGCAATTTGCTTTGTAGTTTCAGTTATAATCTGTACCTTTGTGACCGTTTTCAAATAAGGTAAGAATAATGAAGTATATAATTTTTGATTTTGATGGAACCATCGGCGATTCGCAGAGTCTCATTGTGAAGACCTTGCAGGATACGATGCGTGCAAGAAAGCTGGAAGTGAAATCGGAGGAGGCTTGTGCCAAGACCATCGGTCTTCGATTGGATGAGGCCTTCGTTTCGCTCTTCGGAATGAGTGCTGAGGAGGGAATGGAATGCGCAGCAACCTATCGCGAGATTTTCCTGGAGAACAAAAAGACGATGATCGTGCAGCCCTTCCCTCATGTAATAGAAACCCTGAGAGAGTTGCATCGCTGTGGGTTTGTATTGGGTATGGCCAGCAGTCGAAACCATTGCTCGCTGGATGGATACGTGCATCAGATGCAGCTGGAGGATATATTCTCTTCCATTGTTGCAGGCGATGATGTGGAGCATGCGAAGCCAGCACCTGATATGGTCTTCAAGGCATTGAAGGAGATGAAGGGAACGGCAGATGAAACCCTTGTAGTGGGCGATATGAATTTCGATGTGAATATGGCGCATCATGCCGGCTGCAAGGCCTGTGCTGTGACTTATGGCAACGGAACTCGCCAACAGCTCGCCTCTGCCGAATGGATTATCGATGATTTCGCAGAACTCCTGGAAATCGTAAAAGAATAAACTGAACTCTGAATAAAAAGATAATTTTATCCTTGCTGGAATAAAAAAGCGGATAAAGTTATCTTTTTATTCATTTTTTTATAGTACCTTTGCACCCGCAATTGGTTTGCTGCCACCTTCTGCCGCCTCAGGCAGGATGAGTGCGTTGTGATTAAAAGGGAATCGGGTGAGAAGCCCGGACAGTCCCGCTGCTGTAAGCGTCTTATTGCGGCAAGCACCATGGTCACTGACATTTTTTCGGGAAGACCGCTTGCCATGAGTTTTGCATCTTTTTATGTTTACATAGAGTGAGATGCGGGGAGGACGCAAGTCAGAAGACCTGCCGTTGCCATCGGAAACAATATGATGAAAGAGTGTCTTTAGGATAAGAGATTCCGATGATTCTATCCAACCCCGTGGGATGGGTTCGTGATGGAGACACAGATAATAATATAAAAGATAGAATGAATGAAGGCATTGAGGATATTTTGTCTCGGTGGCTTGCTACTGTTGTATGCACAAGGGGGTCTGGGGCAAGATTCCATTCGTACCGAGCACTTGCATGAAGTAAAAGTGAATGCTCGGCAGCACCGGATACTTACGAGCACATCGCCTCTCCAGCTTTTGGACAATGGGGATATGTTAAGGCTTGGCGTTACGGATATGGCCGACGCTTTGCACCGCATGCCAGGCATCAATCTGCGCGACTATGGTGGGGCAGGAGGAATGAAGACGGTAGCTGTGCGTGGATTCGGAGCGGGACATACGGGAGTGAGTTACGATGGTGTGCTGCTCAGCGAATGTCAGGGTGGCGAAATTGATGTGTCCCGTTATTCGCTCGACCAGGTGCAGACATTGCGAATCACCATTGGTGACAACGACGACATTTTCATTTCGACCCGGCAAGCCTCGGTGGCAGCTTTGCTTGCCATCGAGACCATGAGCGAGATTCCCATCGACAAGCAGCCTCACCTCTCTACTCAGTTGCAGGTGGGGTCCTTCGGATATGTCTCGCCTTATCTGCGCTATGTGCAGAGATTGTCTGATAGGTTCACTCTCCAGGCGATGGGTGAGTACACCTATGCCGAAAACGACTATCCCTTCCTCTTGCGCAACGGTAAATATACCACCCATGAGCGACGCACCAACAGCCGGATGAACTCAGGGCATGGCGAACTGAATATGCACTGGATGATGGGCAGGCGAGCCGATGGCTTGAGCCGGAGCCAATTGTGGGCAAAGATCTACTATTATGACAACGACCGGCAGTTGCCTGGCATCGTGAGATATTATACCAATGTAACAGCCGAACAGTTGCTCGACCGCAACGCCTTTGCTCAGGCGAGATGGCAAGCCAGAAGTCTCGATGACCATTGGATGCTGAAGGTGCAAGCCAAGATGAACTGGGCGAGCTCTGCCTATCAGGACACGCTCGTGGCAAATCGGCGCAATGATGCTACCTACTGGCAGAGGGAATTTTATACTTCGGCAGCACTGATGTGGATGCCGGGGGACGGCTGGGCGGTGGATTACTCTGCCGACTGGATGATGAACTCGCTCAACAGCACTCTCGCCACCGACCTGCGACCTCATCGACATGGCATCCTGCAGTCGCTCTCCGCCCGATATGCGAAGGGAAGATGGGTGGCTCTTACCAGAATGCTGGCTTCGGTTTACCTCAACAGCGTGGGGCGCAAGATAGAGACTCAGCAAGGCAGCGCCAATCCTACCAAAGCAGGACAGGCTGCCAAGGATGCACGCCGGCTTTCTCCATCGCTTTCGCTTTCTTATCGGCTCCTGGGAAATGGTACTGCCAGCGATGAGCTTTATCTCAGGGCTTCGTACAAGGACATCTTCCGGGTTCCTACTTTCAACGAGAACTATTTCTTCCATTATGGAAGTTCAGATCTGAAGCCTGAGAAAACCCGACAGTTGAATGTCGGGCTTACGTGGAAAAAAACTTCTTCTGGAGATGGGGGAAACGGCGAATCCCTACGTTACAAGGGATGGAATATTCAAGCAACGCTGGACGGCTACTGCAATCGGGTGACCGACAAGATTGTGGGCGTTCCTTACAATATGTTCGTTTGGCGTACTGTGAACTTGGCACGGGTAGATGTCGTTGGCGCGGATGCCTCTTTGCGTGGTATCTGGCAGATGGCTCCGGGGCAGCAACTCTCGCTGCAAGGGTCGTATAGCTACCAGCACGTGGTGAATCATACCGATCGCTCGTCCAAATATTATGGCAATCAAGTAGCCTATATCCCTCTGCACTCGGGCAGTATTGCCTTGGGGTGGGAGAATCCTTGGGTGAATGTCTCGCTCCATGGACAGGGAATGAGCAAGCGATGGGCCAACAATGAACATTATGAAGGCACCGAAGTGGAGGGTTACTGGGACATGGGACTGACGCTCTATCGTCAGCTCGACGACCTACACCTCTTTGGCAAATCCCTGCGAGGCGTGAAGGTAAGGATGGATGTGAAGAACCTGCTGGCGAAGCAGTATGAACTCGTAGGGCATTATCCGATGCCTCGCCGCAGCTGGATGTTCAGCATCGGGTATAACTTCTAGATAGTAACAAATTAGATTCAAATATAAACAGAAAAAAGAAAAATGAAAAAGTATTTATTAGGTTTGGCGGTGCTCTTGATGGGCACTGCAGTGATGACATCATGCGATCCTGCCGAAGACTATCCTGAGACTTATCTCCAGGTGTATAGTACGGGCGCTTACGTTGTGAATTCTGGTAACATGTATAGCAAGATCGAGAGCTCTCTCACAGCCATCGACTATGCTTCAAGCACAGCTACACAGAATGTATTCAAGACTGCTAACGGTCGTTCGCTCGGTAATACTGCCAATGATGGCATCGTATATGGCAACAAGATTTATCTCGCCGTAGATCAGAGCAACACCATCGAGGTAATCGACAAGAAAACCAAGCAGAGTATCAAGCAAATCAAGACCACAGAGTTGCTGGGCAATGCCGAGGGCGCCGAGCCTCGCCATATTATCGCTGATGGTGGCAAGGTTTATTTTACCACATACGGTGGATATGTGGCTGCCGTGGACACCACAAGCTTTGCTCTTCAAAAGAAGTGGCAGGTGGGCAGCTATCCTGAGAGCTTGGTCATCGGCAATGGCAATCTCTATGTAGCTAACAGCAACTACGATTATGGTGGTGGCAACATCTCTTGCATCAATCTTTCCAACGACAATGTTGAGACTAAGAATATCGAGGGCGTGAACAATCCTACCAGCATCTATTATGCATCTAATGTTTTGTATGTTCTCGACAACCCAGTATATGGACCTGCTCCTGACTATGCGACCACTGGCGAGAATGCCCTACGTGCAGTGAGTTTCGCCGAGGGCAAGTCGCAGAAGGTGGCAGATGGCAACTATGCTGTATGCGTAACCCCTGGTACTACAACACGTACGCCGCAGTTGGTTCGTTCTTATTTCTTTGTGCTCAATGCACCTTATGGCGGCACTCCTAGCGTGAGCGTGCTTGCGGCAGGAAGTACACAACCACAGGCGCTGACGCTCTCTGAGATGCCTGTGAGCCCATGCGGAATCTTTGCCGACCCATTGAACGGTCATATCTTCGTGCTCTCTTATAAAATGGGCGATAAAGGTACTCCCGACTATAATGGCAATGGCTACGTAGTGGAGTATGACAGAGCTGGTCAGAAGCAGCATGAGTATGAGACTGGCGTAGGTTCTTGCGCTATGTTCTTTGACTCTGCCTACAAGACAGCATACGCAGAATAAGATGTCGCGAGACAGATGATTATATAACTCATCCAATCCATGGGGAAGTGTCGTTTCGGCGCTTCCCTTTTTTTGTGTGTCGGGCATGCTGTTTTATATATATTTTTGGCTCTTCGCAAATTTTGGTGCACATAATGCCCAACTGCAGAATTCTTTAAGAAAGTTTTACATAAAATGTTAGCGATTGTCCGACAAAAAATGTAAGTTTATTAGTGTTCAAAAAATAAGACTTACAATGGAGACAATCGCTAACATTTGCAAAGGTACAGAAAATTTAGGAAACAACCAAACGGATTTAAAATTAAATGCTTTTGAAGTGGGAGAAAACCTCGTTGCTTTCCTCATCCCCCACTTTGCTAATTTCGTTATAATCAACTATACCATCACAGAGGATGAAGTGGCACTGACGCTAAAAAGCAAGTCTACTTGCGCTTGCTGTGATCGTTGCCATATCGAGACACATCATACCCGTGGCTGGCAAAAAAGGAAAGTAACCATGCCTCCGCTCGGTGGAAAACGTTTTACACTGATTTTGTATATGCGTAAATTTCACTGTAAGGCCGATGGTCATTTCTTTACAGAGCAACAGCCCGATTGGCTCAACAAGTATGCTAGATTTTCCATTGACTGTACAAGACTAATGAACCAAGTGCACTTACAGATGTCATCAGTCTCAGCTTCCAGAATATTGTCGGATATGGGAATACATTGCTGCCCCAACACATGTATCAATCATCTCAAGAATATAAAACTAGCTTCAGATAGGACGGCAACCAACATTGGTATAGACGATTTTGCTAAAAGGAAAGGCTATTCGTATGGTAGTGCCATCGTCAATCATGACACTGGTCAAGTGTTGGAATTGATTGATTCTAGAGACTCCGAAAAGGTCGCTGAAGTCCTGAGCCTCTATCATCATGTGTCCACCATCACTCGCGATAGGGGCAAGTGTTACATCAAGGCTATAAAGAAGGCTCTTCCTGCAGCAACTGTTGTCGCAGACAAATTCCATATTATGGAAAATTTGACGAAAGCACTTTTCCCACAAGTCCAAAGCCGCTTCTTGCATGAAAGAAAACGTTTGTTGGACAAAAGTGAAATTGGTCCCAAACCTCCAGTCTTAGATCAATCCTGGGTGCTACAAGGTATTTATGCATCTTTGGACTCAATGAGTAAAGACGTGGAAAAAGCTAAAACATTGGCTAAGCGGAAGTTGTGTCTTCAAATGCATGTAAATCAAGAGCTCTCTATAAAGGATATCCATGACAAAACAGGCTATAGCAGTTGCGAGATTAAGAAACTGCTAGATGCAACTTATGAGAGTTTTCTCAACCCTAGCCAACTATGGGTATATAAAAATGTGAAGTACATATCAGATAGAATCTTAGAGAAAAAGACTTTGGAATACTCAGGTGTGGTCAAGGGCGTTCATGGTTCGGGGAAAAAGTATGCAATGAAAATGTTGCTGTCCATTCTGAGGGAGAAATGGAAAAATGAATATGGGGAGTACAAAGAAAGAATGAGGAAATTTCTATCAAAAGAAAGCATACGAATGGAAGAGCATGATCTTTGGAACGCAATTGTACACTTTAATTCAAGACCAAAGACGGAATCTGTCAAGATTTTCATGCAACAAAAAAACATGTATGATTTGAAATACTTTGTCTCCACATTTCAAGGGATATTGAGTGGAGAGAACAAAATGGGACTATACAAATGGATAAATATGGCCATTGGATGTGGGGTGGATGGAATAGAAAAGTTTGCCATGGGTTTGCTTGACGACTACCAGGCCATCAAGAATTCCATTACCAGCAAATGGAACAATGGAATTCTTGAAGGAACGGTATGCAAGATAAAAACAGTAAAACGAATTATGGCAGGACGAGCCTCCATCACCTTGTTGGAGAAAAAGGTTGCGCTTAAGCTTTAGCACTATGTGCACCAAAATTTGCGAAGAGCCATATTTTTTTGCGTCAAAGAATTGCCATATTGCCATATTGATAGGTTATCTCTTTGATTACGAATGCATTATGGGTATGGCAATTCTCTGTTCTTCGGTTTTATCTGCCATATATTGCCATAAAAACAGCGACATATAGGTGTTTTAGAGGGATTTTGGGGTGAAAACTAAGAGAGCATTGAGCAAAAATCTTTTTGGGGTACAATGCTTGGCTTTTTTCATTTGTTTTTTTGCAATTTAACTGACGACATAGAAGAAATTACGTCCCGACGTAGCATCTGATACGTCCCGACGTAATAATCATTATGTCGCGACGTACAGCCAGATACGTCGCGACGCAGTTTCCTGAACGTCCTGGTTGCATCTGGTAAAGCTTTTGAAAACGGCTGCATAGAAACAAAAAAGGTGTGTCTTAAGGCAAAGACACACCTTTTCTTTTGTTTTTTATTGTTTCAGAACCGAGTTCTTCTTTATCTTTTTCGAATCTTTATTCCTCCATCAACTTGCGGTAGCGACCCTTCTTGATCTCTGTATCTCCAAGACGGCGCGCCTTGTTGATTTCATACTCCGAATAGCTGCCCTCAAAGAAGAAGACCTCACCATTGCCCTCGAAGGCAAGGATGTGGGTACAGATTCGGTCGAGGAACCAGCGGTCGTGGCTGATTACCACCGCACAACCGGCAAACGCCTCTAAACCTTCCTCCAAGGCACGCAGCGTGTTCACGTCGATATCGTTGGTTGGCTCATCGAGGAGCAATACGTTGCCTTCCTGCTTCAATGCCAATGCCAACTGCAGGCGGTTGCGCTCACCACCAGAAAGTACGCTGCAGAGCTTGCTCTGGTCGGTGCCCGAGAAGTTGAAGCGGCTGATGTAAGCACGTGCATTCACATCTCTGCCACCCAGACGCAAGGTTTCGTTGCCCTGGGAAATCACCTCGTAAACAGTCTTTTGTGGGTCGATGTCCTTGTGCTGCTGGTCAACATAAGCCAGCTTCACGGTTTCACCCACCTCGAATGTTCCGCCGTCTGCCTGATCCAATCCCATGATGAGGCGGAAGAGGGTAGTCTTGCCGGCTCCGTTAGGACCAATCACACCTACGATGCCGTTAGGAGGAAGCATGAAGTTGAGGTCGTTGAAGAGAACCTTCTCGCCGAACGCCTTCTTAACGTGCTGAGCCTCGATCACCTTGTTGCCCAGACGAGGACCATTAGGGATGAAGATTTCCAGTTTCTCCTCGCGCTCCTTCTGCTCCTGGTTGAGCATCTGCTCGTAAGAGTTCAGACGAGCCTTACCCTTAGCCTGACGGGCCTTAGGCGCCATACGAACCCATTCCAACTCGCGCTCCAATGTCTTGCGACGCTTAGAGGCAGTCTTCTCCTCCTGAATCATTCGCTTGGTCTTCTGGTCGAGCCAAGAAGAGTAGTTGCCCTTCCATGGAATACCCTCACCACGGTCCAATTCCAGAATCCACTCGCTCACGTCGTCGAGGAAGTAGCGGTCGTGGGTTACGGCGATTACGGTACCCTCATACTGCTGCAGGTGTTGCTCCAGCCAGTCGATGCTCTCAGCATCCAGGTGGTTGGTAGGCTCATCGAGCAGGAGTACGTCCGGCTTCTGCAGGAGCAGGCGGCAGAGAGCCACACGGCGGCGCTCACCACCCGAGAGATTGGTAACAGGCCAATCGCCAGGAGGACAGTGTAGGGCAGCCATCGCACGCTCCAGCTTGGAGTCGATGTTCCAGGCATCGGTAGCATCAATGATATCCTGCACCTCAGCCTGACGCTGCATCAGCTTGTCCATCTTATCAGGGTCTCCGTAATATTCTTCGAGACCGAACTTATTGTTGATGTCCTCGTATTCTGCGAGTGCATCATAGATTTTCTGCACACCCTCCATCACGTTTTCCTTCACGGTCTTGTTCTCGTCGAGCGGAGGATCCTGAGGCAAGTAGCCCACAGAGTAGCCTGGGCTCCAAACCACCTCACCTTGGGTAGGTTGCTCAAGTCCTGCGATGATTTTCATCAACGTAGATTTACCGGCACCGTTCAAACCGATGATGCCGATTTTTGCTCCGTAGAAGAACGATAGGTAGATGTTCTTCAGAATCTGTTTCTGGTTTTGTGGGATAATCTTAGATACGCCCACCATTGAGAAGATAATCTTCTTGTCGTCAACTGTTGCCATATATATTATTAAATAATGTGTATTTGTGAATTTATAGAATTTCTATTTGTCTCCATATTCATCGAAACTTTTGGTCTTGGGGTCGCCAAGAATGTCGATGACTTCCTGTTTGGTCATACCACGTGTCTTGAAACTTGTCAACCCATTCTAATGTAGTCTGAATACAATGGGAACGGTATAGTGTACGCGTGTAGCCTCGCCCCTTATTTTGCCGGGTGTCCATTTCCCCAATGTGCTCACAACACGGATGCCTTCCTGTTCGAAGAGAGTGCGAATTTGTGAGCGGACTTGGGTTTGCTCAGCTCCTGACAGCTTGTTGAAATCTTTGCCGTTAGGGTTGTCTAACACCTGATAACTTTGTATTCCGACATCAGAGACGTTTCCATCTTTCTCGACGATAAATTCCACTTTTACTTTGGCTGCGGCTTTATACTTTTGGCACAACTTTGGAAACTTGGTATTGACGGATAGTTGCTTCATCAAGACCGCCTCTCCACCAGGGTAGTGGGGCATCTCTATAAAGGCTGTTAGCTTACCTAAATTGTTGAGCGAGTCCAGTTTCTGCATCATTTCCTCGGCCTTGACGGTAGAGAAGTATACTTTTCCCTCAGGGTCGATGAGATAGGAGGTTGGAATCCATGAGATGTGGTAATCCTTGGAAATCTGAGTTTCCTTCCATTTCTTTCCCTCGCAGTATTGCATCCACTGATCGTAGTGGTTGCTGCTGAGATATTTGTTCATCTTTTCCTTGTCGGTATCGAATGAAATCCCGACGAGCTGTATCTTCGTGAGATATTTTTTTGATATTTCTTTTACCTTTGGCATGTCCTTGCGACAGTCTGGACACCATGAAGCCCAGAAGTCGAGTACGGTCCATACGCCTGGTACCACCTTGCCGTCTGCATCGGTCTTGGTCTTCCAATCGGACAGACGGAATATTTTCTCGCCTGTCTTGTCATTGGTGATTTGGAAGTCAGGTGCTTCAGTGCCAACTGGTAGCAACTCTGTGGTTGTTTGTGCTCTGCCGACAACAGCTGTTGCCAAGAGCAAAAATAATGTTATCTTCATATCTTTTGTCGTTTAAAAAAGGTGAATCATGTATATTGATACGAATATCATTTGTGGCAAAGATACGCTTTTTTTCTTAAATAACCAAAGAAAAATGATGTTTTCGTAATAAAAAAGATAGTTTTATTTTGTATAGTCTTCGAATTATATTATCTTTGCAAGCAAACTATAAAAGAAAGGAATAATATGGATGCAACTTATATTGACCTGACCATTCGCCTGTCTCTCGCCCTGCTTTTGGGAGGTGCGATAGGAATAGAGCGAGAATATCGTGCCAAGGAGGCTGGTTTCCGTACTCACTTCCTCGTGGCATTGGGAAGTGCGCTTTTCTGTGTTGTTTCCCAGTATGGATTCGGATTTGACTTAAAGGATTCTTCCCGTGTAGCTGCGCAGGTGGTTTCGGGTATTGGATTCCTGGGCGCAGGAACGATTATCTTTCAAAAGAACGTGGTGAGAGGATTGACTACTGCTGCAGGCTTGTGGGTGACGGCAGCCATCGGTCTGGCGTGCGGTACGGGAATGTATGTGGCTGCAATTATTACTACGGCGATGGTGCTACTGGGACTGGAAGTATTGAACTACTGGATTCCGCAGTTGGGAACCTCTACCATCGAACTGAATTTCTCTGCTCCATCAAGGGACAGCGTGAAGGAATTCATCAGTAAAATCAAACAGAAAGGCATGGAAGTTCATTCTTACGAACTGAAAGAACGGAGATTTTCTAAGGAAGAATTTGTGGAGGCGAGCATTGAAATAAAAGCCAAACGGGGTTTCCATACGCTGGAGATTCTGGATTATATGAATGATTTCTCGGACGTCACGATTTCGACGATTAAATAGAAAGAAAAGATAAAAAGGAGTTAAGACCATCATCTTAACTCCTTTTTATCTTTATATGCTTAGAAAATCCTAGCCAGATAGTCGTAGTGTTCTCCTTCAGCCACGAGTTCGCCCTGCAAGCCGCAGGTTTCGGCGATGGATTTGAGCAATGGGAAATCTACGTAGAGCCAGTCGAAACAGTCTCCCTTAATGTCTTTGTAAATCATCTGATAATCCACTTCACCATAGTAGGCACCATTCAGATTGATGTCGAAACTTCCGTCTTCATTCTCGTAGATATATTTGAGGTCGGAGGAATCGATAAGAATCTGTCCGCCCTTGTTGAGCAAAGCCTTGAGACGGTTGAAGAGGGTAGGGAGATGTTCTATCTTTCCGGCGATACCCGTTCCGTTCATCAGGAGGAGGATGGTATCGAACCCTGTTTCCAGATGTTCATCGAAAAGATTGATGCATTCCGCATCCTTTACTCCTCTCAGTTCCATCGCTTCGCAGCTCAGAGGAGAAATATCAATGGCTTTTACCTCCAAGCCCTTCTCCTGCAAGGCGAGCGTATGGCAGCCGCTGCCGGCTCCGATATCCAGTACACGCCCTTTTGTGAGTTGCAAGGCCTTCTGCTCCAGCATCGGCATCTCCTCAACTTTTCTGAAGAGATGTTTCACCGGCATTTCGTCCTCTTCGAACATAGAAGAGAGCACACGTAATCTTCCTGCTCTTCCCGATTTCTGATAATCAAGGATAGCGGCACCCATCGGGTCTTTGTCTTTTGATAATATCTTTGTATTCATTTATTTTGCAATTATTGAGTGCAAAATTAATGTTTTTTCATTGAATATGCAAGTTTTGAGGAGATATTCTGCTGCTTCTTAATATTTCTCCTACCTTTTGCTTTTCGCTTTCAAAACTGAATTGCTGATAGATGATAGTGGCATTCTGCAAATCTATGATATGAGGAGCCATCAGTCTGAGGGCTTTCATCTTGCTGTCACCAAAAGTGAATATATTCATCATGCTGACGGCTTGGGCGCAGGAATAGTAACAGCCGAGGCTAGCCACTTCTATCAGATCGAACTTGTTGTCATCAAAGCTTGCCTTCTTCACCTTATTATATAGTTTAGAGAAGGAAGCATCATCGAGACAATAGCCGTAATCCATTCTGCCATCAGGATCACATCTTCCATCGTAGAGGGGTGGAGTTGGGTGTGGCTGCTGTACATTCGATGTTTGGCTGTTTAGTTCTATGATTTTTGTATCGTACTGCACAACCTTTCCGTTTCTGTCGAAGAAGACCGTGATGTACTTGGAATCTCCAGACA
This sequence comes from Segatella copri, assembly GCF_015074785.1. NCBI lineage: Bacteria > Pseudomonadati > Bacteroidota > Bacteroidia > Bacteroidales > Prevotellaceae > Segatella > Segatella copri. The sequence goes on along the minus strand of NZ_CP042464.1, from coordinate 1,972,431 downwards.
GATAATTATATTTGTCATATTCCCATTTGTCCCCATACATGTCGAAACTGGTGAGCTTAGGTTTTCCAAGAATGGCTATTACTTCCTGCTTGGTCATTCCCCGCTCCACGTTTCTTTTTCCTTTAGCCGAAGCCGAGAGGCATACGGCAAACATCAATATGGTTGTGGCGATAAGCGCCATTACTTCATTTCTTTTCATAAGCGATACTGTTTTTATAAGTTATTATATTGTTTTATGGTTGCAAAAGTACAGCTTTCTTTTGAAATAAAAAGAGAAGGATTCCCTAAAGTATAAAGGGGAAATCCCTATTCCCGATTTGCAGAGCCTAGTGGCAACATTCTTTGGTTGTACGACAATACACCCTTTAGTTGTATAGCTATATATCCATTGGTCGTATGACTGTTCTATACTTCGAAAAAATGGTCTTAGTCCCACCAAGATTGTGCATAGTAGGCAAGTAACTTATGGTATAAGTACCATGCTTTCAACTGGTATAGTTCATGAGGATGCTCTATATACCAATCTTTAGCTTTTTGGTTATGTGATAATTTCAGATAGCGGTCAAGGTTTCTCATATTTACCTTTACCAAGCAATGGTACTTCACATTGTCGTCTTTCATTTTATAGAACTTTCCATCATCTATTGGCACAAACTCCATCTCTCCTTCATAGTCGAAAAGATCAACATTATTGTCAAGCATAATATCATGGAGTTTGACCGCCATTTTTATCCAACGTACTATTGGCTCGTAAGTTTCTGCTGTAGCGAAATATCCATGTTTATAATGTGCTATTAACTCTTCCATGTATGTTTTCTGCAAATCATAAAAATATTCATAAGAGAATGGATATGTATGGAAGGCTGCTTGTTTTACGAGCTTCCAACGTCTTTTGTTACAGCATATTCTGAACCAGCAACATACAGAGCGGTATTTGTCTGTTACATGGCAATACCACCAGATATCTATGTCTTCCCATAGTTTGGCAAGTCCTTTCTTCTCCTCCCTATCAATTAATTTTAAACTCATATCTTTGTCCTCCAATTAAAACGCCACAAAGATACTAATTATATCTGAAAATGAGAGGGATAAAGCGAAAAAATCCATCTTTTGTTTGTAAGTTTGTAATTTTTTGATTAACTTTACCGCCGAATAGGCAAAGAGGATGACAAATGACGTCTCCTTACCTAAATATAATTAAGAAAATGAGAACAGCGAAGGAATTATTTGCAGAGCTAAATAGCTTTGATGAAAATAGAAGAATAGAGGCCAAGTCGGCATCGGCTGTTGGCAAGAGCATGATGGAAACGGTTTGTGCTTTTGCCAACGAGCCTGGTCTGTGCGGTGGCTATCTGCTTTTAGGTGCCAAGCGTACCGGAATAGCTGAAGATGGCAGACCTATTTATGAGCCTGAGAATATAGAGTATACAGACAAGATTCAATCTGATTTTGTCGCTATGTGCAATTCGATGTTCAATGTCCGTATTCGCCCGATTATTAATGTGGAGGAATATTTGGGTAAGACCGTTATTGTTGTCAAAATAGAAGAGTTACCTGAGAGTCAGAAACCAGCGTATTTTGCCAAGCGTGGTTTGCCTGAGGGGGCGTTTCGTCGTATTGGTCCTTCTGATGAAAAATGCTCAGAAGAGGATATGTATCTTTTCTATCAATCTGCTGATACCTATGATAGTTGTATTGTAGATGATGCAGATCTTGATGATATAGATGAGAATGCACTCAATTTCTATCGTAAACTTCGCAAGGAAGTGAATCCTGATGCGGAAGAACTGACGCTGAATGATGTAGATTTGTTGAGGGCATTAGGAGCTATTAAGAAGAATAAGCAAGGTGGATATGATTTGACTTATACGGGGCTCTTGGTTTTTGGAAAACAAATGTCGCTTCGTCGTTTGGTTCCTTCTTTCAGAGTTGATTACATTAGAATTTCTGGCAATCAATGGTTAGCTGATGGCGATAATCGCTTTGAGCAAACTATTGATATGCGCGGACCATTAATCCTCATGGTAAACAAGGCATGTAGTGCTGTGATGGATGACCTGCCAAAAGGCTTTGAACTGAAGAAAGATTCCATGCAGGCATCTACACCAGCGATTCTTCCAAACAAGGTATTGCGTGAGGCGATTGTCAATTCGTATATTCATCGTTCGAATCGTGTGAACCAGCCGATTCAGATTATCCGCTATTCCAATCGTATTGAGATTCATAATCCAGGCTATTCTCTGAAACCTCAGGATGATTGGGGAGAGCCAGGCTCTATGCTTCGTAATCCAAGAATCAGCGAGATTTTCCATGATACGAATCTTGCAGAGACTAAGGGTACTGGTATTGGTGCGATGCGCAGATTGATGAAGGAGGCTGGTTTGATGCCGCCGACTTTTGAGTCGAACCATGAAGCGAATAAGTTTACGGCAAGACTTCTGCTCCATCATTTCCTCAGCAAGGAGAATATGGAGTGGTTGGCTCAATATGCCGAGTTTGGTTTGGTGAATGAGCAGAAGTTGGCTCTAGTCTTCGTGAGAGAAGTGGGTGCGATAGATAATGCTACTTATCGCCAGCTGGATTCTTCGATCACTCATGCCCGTGCACGCTTGGAGATTCATAAACTCTGTGATCTTGGATTCCTAGAGAAAAAAGGGCAAGGTCGTAACACTTATTATATAAGAACCTCCAAGGTGGTATCTTTAGGCGAAAGGTTACCACCTCAGGACGAAAGGTTACTACCTCAGCATGGTATATTAGGCGAAAGGTACCAAGGTGAGAACGAAAGGTACCAAGCTTTTGAAGAAAGGTACCAAGGTGAGGTTGGTACCTTTGAAGAAAGGTACCAAGGTGTAAATCGGGAAGAATTGTTGCTTCTGTTGCCTGATCATATAAAAAAGAGAATTGATGAGGTTGGGAAAAGGGTTCCTAAAGATGTTCTTAATAAGCTGGTGGTTGATATGTGTTCTATTGTTCCTTTAAGTATGGATGACCTTTCTGTATTGCTACATAGAAATTCAAAGTCATTCAAAAATAAGAATATTAAGGTTCTGTTGGAAAACAATCAGCTCTTCTATTGGATTCCGGAGATGATTAATCATCCACAGCAAAAGTATATAGCAGATCCTTCAATGACTCGAAGTAAAACAAAGAAGAAAAAATAAAATAAAAAAGTCCGTGGTAATTTGTTTTCCCACGGACTTTTTTATTATATTGTTATTGAAGCTTATGCCTTGAAACTCTCCAAGTCTTCTGCCTTGAAGTTCTGGATATATGCTGAATGACCGAGAACTTCCTCCTCTGCCATGCGAACATATACGTTGGCACTCTTCTGGAACATCTCTGGTGCCTTGGTAGCATCATCGAGGATGAGGAGAGACATTACGATGTCGCCAGTCATATTGTAGAGACGGCGAGCCAGGAAGTCGTGAACTGCCTGATCGTTAGCCTCCTTCACCTTGTTGATGGCAGCCTCGTAAAGATCTACGAGCTTAGCCACGCGCTCCTTCAATGGCTTTAAATCATCTGAAACCTCGTTCTCCAACATCTCCTTGATGATGCTGAGATAAGTGCCGTTGGTGATGTAGCGGATGGCTGCAACAACCTGAAGCTGAGTAGTACCCTCGTAGATAGAGAAGATGCGGGCGTCACGGAACAGGCGCTGGCACTTGTACTCCATGATGAAACCAGAACCACCGTGGATGCTGATGGCATCGTATGCATTCTGGTTAGCATACTCTGAGTTCATACCCTTTGCCAATGGAGTAAATGCATCAGCCAAGCGGGTGTATTTCTTCATCTCCTGACGCTCCTCTGGAGTGAGCTTAGTGTCGCGGGCGATGTCTTCCAAAGCCTTGTAGATATCTACGTAGCGAGCGCAGCAGTAAAGGAGTGAACGGCCTGCATCCAACTTAGCCTTCATTCTTGAAAGCATGTCGTATACAGCTGGGAAGTTGATGATCTTCTCACCAAACTGAGCACGCTCCTTGGCATAAGCCAAGCCCTCATTGTAAGCCTCCTGCTCTACACCTACACTCTGAGCTGCAATACCCAGACGGGCACCGTTCATCAGAGCCATCACGTACTTGATCAAACCGAGACGGGTGTTACCGCAAAGCTCTGCCTTGGCATTCTTGTAAACCAACTCGCAGGTAGGAGAACCGTGGATACCCAACTTGTGCTCGATGTGACGGACTGTTACGCCACCATCACGCTTGTCGTAGATGAACATAGAAAGACCACGACCATCCTTGGTGCCTTCCTCAGAACGAGCCAGAACCAAGTGGATGTCTGAGTCACCATTGGTGATGAAACGCTTCACACCGTTCAGACGCCATGTGCCGTCCTCATCCTGTGTAGCCTTCAACATTACGCGCTGCAAGTCAGAACCTGCATCAGGCTCAGTCAAGTCCATACTCATGGTCTCGCCAGCGCAGATGCGAGGGATGTACTTCTGGCGCTGCTCCTCAGAACCGAACTCATAGAGTGTATCGATACAGCTCTGGAGCGACCAGATGTTCTGGAAACCGGCATCGGCAGCAGCAATGATTTCAGAAGCCATAGAGAAGATGGCGTTAGGCAGGTTCAAACCGCCGTAACGGCGAGGCATTGACAAGCCCCAGAGGCCAGCCTTGCGGGTAGCATCGAGGTTCTCGAATGTCTTGCTGGCATAGATCATGCGACCATTCTCCAAGTGTGGACCTTCGAGGTCAACATCCTCAGAGTTTGGTTCGATGATGTTAGCAGCTACATCGCCGGTAATATCCAGCAATCGCTTGTAGTTCTCGATGGCATCCTCGTAGTTTACTGGAGCATCTTCAAACTGGTCTTTTTCTACATAATTTCTTTCCTTCAAGTCCACAACACGCTTCATAAGCGGATGATTCAAGTGGAACTCTATCTCAGGATGGTCTGTATAATAATTAGCCATTTTGCTTTTCTTATTTAAATAATGTGTAATGCAGATTACTTAGAATTCTGCTTGTAGTACTTGATGAGCTTAGGAACCACATCCTCAACATTGCCGTTGATAACGTAGTCGGCAATCTTGTTGATTGGAGCATCAGGATCGTTGTTTACAGAGATGATGATGCCTGAATCCTGCATACCGGCGATGTGCTGAATCTGACCAGAGATTCCGCAAGCGATATATACCTTAGGATGAACGGTAACACCAGTCTGACCAATCTGACGGTCGTGATCTACCCAGCCTGCATCTACTGCAGCACGGGAAGCACCTACCTCGCCATGGAGGAGATGAGCCAACTCGAAGAGCTGGTCGAAACCTTCCTTGCTTCCTACACCATAACCACCGGCTACAACGATGGCAGAACCCTTCAGGTTGTGCTTGGCAGCCTCTACGTGGTGGTCGAGTACCTTTACTACGAAGTCCTCAGCAGGAACATACTTGCTTACCTCAGGGTAAACTACTTCCTTCTTGCACTCACCCTCGTAGATGCTCTTCTGCATCACGCCAGAGCGGACTGTAGCCATCTGTGGACGGTGGTCTGGGTTTACGATAGTAGCCACGATGTTACCACCGAAGGCAGGACGAATCTGATAGAGCAGACCCTCGTAGTGCTTGCCGCTCTTCTTGTCGTCATAATCACCGATTTCAAGCTCTGTACAGTCGGCGGTAAGACCGCTGGTCAATGAAGAAGAAACACGAGGACCGAGGTCGCGACCGATAACGGTAGCACCCATCAGTGCAATCTGAGGCTTCTCCTCCTTGAAGAGGTTGACGAGAATGTCTGTATGAGGAGCTGAAGTATATGGGAACAATCCCTCAGCATCGAAAACAAATAATTTATCTACACCATAAGGGAGAATCTGATCCTCTACCTGACCCTTGATGCCGGTACCAGCCACGATGGCATGGAGCTCCACGCCCTGCTGGTTAGCGAGCTTACGACCCTTGGTGAGCAATTCCTGAGATACTTCGGCAACGGTTGTGCCTTCTACCTCGCAATATACAAATACGTTGTTCATTGTCTTTTCAAAATTATCCGATAATACTTTCGTTCAACAATTCCTTCATCAATCCGTCGATGTCTTCATCGCTGCTGGTCAAGGTCTTGCTTTCCTTAGCCTGGAACACGATGTTCTTCACGGCCTTCACCTTGGTAGGTGAACCGCTCAGACCGCACTGTGCAGGGTCGCCATCTACATCGGCAACGCTCCACTGGTTCAGAGTGAGGTAAGGGCGCTCTTCATAGAGGTTGGCCCAAGGCTCATCACCCTTGCGCTCCATAGGGCAGGTAGCGTATTTATATTTCATTACGAGCTTCACGTTGCATGGGCGACATGGAGCAGCACTTCCGTTTACAGTGATAACCAATGGCAATGGAGCCTCAACAGTCTCCACACCACCATCAATGAGGCGGCGTATAGTAGCCTTGCCATCCTCTACCTTGAGGATTTCCTCTGCGTAGGTTACCTGGTTCAATCCCAACTTCTGAGCCACCTGCGGACCTACCTGGGCAGTATCACCATCGATAGCCTGGCGACCACCGATCACGATGTCAACGTCACCAATCTTCTGGATACCAGTAGCAAGGGCATAGGAAGTAGCCAATGTATCAGCACCGGCAAAGAGACGGTCGGTAAGCAACCAACCCGTATCAGCACCACGATAAAGACCCTGGCGGATGATTTCTCCAGCACGTGGAGGACCCATGGTCAAAATTCCAACTGTAGAACCTGGATTCTGCTCTTTCAATCGGAGAGCCTGCTCCAATGCGTTCAAATCTTCAGGATTGAAGATTGCAGGAAGGGCAGCGCGATTTACTGTGCCTTCGGCGGTCATCGCATCCTTACCCACATTTCTTGTGTCAGGTACTTGCTTGGCAAGTACTACGATTTTTAAACTCATATTTTTAAAAATGGTTATTGTTATAATTTCCTAAGTTTGTTAGTGCTCAGTACTCAAGTTGTACGTCGTCTAGTGCGATTGTCAGACTTGCTATCGTCTAATAAGTTACTGTCCAATGTTCAATTTGGGACAAAACACGGGGCAAAAGTAACACTTTTTTATGGCTTACGCAAATATTTTATTAAAAAAATGCACATTTAGTCTTGCTTTGTGCGCAAAACGCAAGAAATGTGCAAGTTTTTAAGAACGTCCGTACTTAACTTTGCTGGCTTATTCAAAGCTCTTGAGTCGAGCGATATATTTGCCCAGAATGTCGAATTCGATATTCACTACCGTTCCCACTTCGATGTCGCAGAAGTTGGTATTCTCTCTGGTATAAGGAATAATAGCAACGGTAAATGTGTTGTCTCTAGGATCACAGACGGTGAGCGAAACACCGTTAACGGTAACGCTGCCCTTGTCGACCGTGAAATAGCCTTTTCTTGCCATTTCCTTATTGAGCTCATATTCGAAAGTAAAATAAGTAGAGCCATCAGCGTCTTTCATTGCGATACATTTGGCAGTCTCGTCCACGTGTCCCTGTACGATATGACCATCCAGACGGCCGTTCATCACCATAGAACGCTCTACGTTCACCTTGTCGCCTACCTTGAGCAGTCCCAGATTACTGCGGTCCAGGGTTTCCTTCATGGCGGTAACAGTATAGGTACCGTCCTTGATTTCCACCACGGTGAGGCACACACCATTATGAGCCACGCTCTGGTCGATGCCGAGTTCATCAACGAAAGAGCACTTCAACGTAAAGTCGATGTTCTCCTTATCATGTCTGATAGCTACGACGGTAGCCATTTCTTCTACGATTCCACTAAACATATATTCTATTTTTATTTGGTTTCATGATTATTTCAGTTTGCAAAGATATTGCATTAGCTAAAAACAGCCAAATTATTTAAGTTCTTTTGATAAAATAAGCAAGATATATTTGTTTAATTGCCATATTTTTTATATTTTTGCACATTATAATATATAAACATTTGAAGACAATGAAAATCAAGGAAGGATATATGCCCTTCATGGGCTATCAAACATATTATCGTATCGTAGGTAAAACAGAGGAGGGCAAGAGCCCTATCATCCTCTTGCATGGTGGACCAGGCAGTACCCACAACTATTTTGAGCTCTTGGATAGAGTAGCGGAGACAGGGCGTGCCGTCATCATGTACGACCAGTTGGGTTGTGGCAATTCTTTTGTAGAGGGACATCCCGAACTCTGGACTCCTGAGACATGGCTCAACGAACTTTGTTCACTCATCGACTATCTCCACATCGACCATTTTCATCTCTTAGGACAGTCGTGGGGTGGCATGCTCGCCATCATCTATCTGATAGAGAAGCAAGCAAAGGGCGTGAAGTCAGCCATCCTCAGCAGCACCCTTTCGAGCAGCAAACTGTGGGCAAGTGAGCAACATCGTATGATTAAGTTTATGTCGGAGGAAGACCAGCGTGCCATTGCCGAGGCTGAGGCGAAGGATGACTTTTCGAGCGAGGCGTATGCCAAGGCGAATGAGCACTTCATGCTCTTGCATTGTGCCAGTGAGGTGACGGAGGATAGTCCAGAGTGTCTTCGCCGGAAGAAGCGTGCTGGTGCTGAGGCTTATCTCCATGGTTGGGGACCAAACGAATACACTCCTACAGGTACGCTCCGTGATTATGATTACACCGACCGCCTTGGCGAGATTCAAGTGCCTTGCTTGGTGATGAGTGGCACCAATGACCTCTGTACTCCATTGGTGGCAAAGACCCTCTATGATGGTATCCAAGATTCCAAGTGGCATCTCTTCGTAGGGGCAAGACATATGCCTTTCGCCGAGCAAAACGATGAGTATTGCCAGGTGCTGGAAGAATGGTTGGAGGAGAAAGATTAGGCTCTTTAGAATTATTTGAAGCGATTCAATTCCTCATTACCAGCACCTTGACCCTTGTATCGACTTCTTGACGTATTGAAGTTATACTGGAATGTCAAGAGCAAGGAACGGATATCGCTAGTGCTGCTTTGCCAAAACGTAACATCCTTATTGTAGAATCGTATGTCACGATTGCTTTTGTTGAAGATGTCGTTAGCTTCAAGCGTAACCGAGAAACGATTCTTGCAGAAAGCCTTGTAAAGCTTGGCATTGAGGCTAGAGGAAGAACTGAGCTGCATGTTCTCCTTGTTTCCACGGCTGTTCCATTTAAACTCTTTATTAAAGTAAACGATTTATAAGTTGTCCATAATTAAAAAACTGTGTCAAACTACATTTATTGTAGTTTGACACAGTTTAGTTTACACTCTCGAATTTTATTTTATTTTTCCCTTTCAAGCAAAGTTATTTAGTTGTGTTTTAAGCCATTAGAACTCTTATTTCTTAAAATATTCTTCCTTTAATTCTCTCTCTACGCTTAGAGGTGGATGATTATATATCTGCAAACGACATACTTCATTCGGTATTTTTTCATAAGATGGTGTATTTTCTATCCATATAAGGTGATTATCATCTATAGAATAGAGGTATTTTGTATCCGGTGTAGTTATATAATCACTAATATTTTTAACATAAAGTCTATTTGCTTTTTCATTATACATATAAGGTAATATGACACTTCCTATTTTTTGTGGCGGAATAAAATATAATAATCTAAAAGAAGTTTTCTTACGAATTTTATAAAAACCAGTACATATATCTCCAACGATGTCTCCAACTTTTAAACTGTCTAATATTACATTTGATTTGCCAATAATATATGTTTTCTGCCATTGCCAAATTCTTTCATTATCCATATATTTATTTAAAGAGTTTAAAGCTACTTTCGGTAAAATGAAATAGTTTTTGCCTTTATATACTTGCATTCTAAAATGAATATTCTCAGAAGGAATATCTATCTTTAACTTTGTCTTTGAATACCTTTTAGAAAACGATTGGAAAAAAGGAATAGACATTATGCAAAGAGTGATAATCATTCTTTGCATAATGTCTATTTTGTCTTTTGGGAGAAATATTAACATAAGCAGATATATTAGAATTACTGAACCCACTTTAAAAAGGGGCTTAGTTAGTTTATATTTATGATTTGCCCAATAGTTGCTTTACAAGATGGGTCTTTCCAATTCTTCTTCTGCCATAGATGGCGACAAACTCAGACTTATTGGAGTTGATGCAATTCTCCAACAAGTTGATTTCTCGCTTTCTTCCGATTATATTTTGCTGCATATCTTTTGTCGTTTTGATGATGGGGCAAAGATACTATAAAATATCGAAAAATAAGCAGAAAAACATAGAAAAGTGCCGATAGTGGTGCCAAAAGTCGATTTTTTAAGCACTTTTGGCATCAGTATCGGCACTTTTTGCAGAATTGTTGTTGCTTTTGTAACTTCTATAGTGTTGGCTTCATAATGAAAATTAGCATTTTTTCTTGATGCTTTTGCATGTCATCGGCATTCCACTCATACCCAAATTCTCGCTTGCTGCCAGTCTTGATGCCTTCATCGTAATTGTCCTTGGCATACCTGTAGCATGATTCTGAATTTCCATGGATCTACGTTTATCACTGCATCCCAAAGTAGTGAAGAATCTTTCTCGAAGAGATGAACTTTATTTTTATTCTTTTTTGTGACATAGTTACCAACATGGTTACCGACATAGTTACTATAGCTCTGTTACTAGCTCTGTTACGATTTTACGAAAAGTAACAGAGCTTGAAATGTCTGACTCTGTCGTTGACTATATCGTTGACTCTGTCGTTCAGTACTAAAAAAGCGACAGAGTCGTATTGTTTTATATTGTCTCCAAGAACAACAAACCCTTTTTGGTCGTTCTGTATTGTTGCTTAGGACTTGTCGGCTTATCTGGTACCGTAAGTTCCAGATAATCATGAAGTAGCAAAGGTTCGATGAATGCCTTGAAGTTCCATTGTTGATACGTAACACCAATTAAATCGTATATTTCCTTTCTGTATTTTGGTTCTTTGCAGAACTTAAGGATGGATACAACTTTGTCTGTTGCATCTGTATATGTATTATCACCTTCAGCTCTGTTAGTAGCTCTGTTAGTAGCTCTGTTAGTAGCTCTGTCACTATCCAGCCAAAAAGTGACAGTGCTGGTACAAATATCACTCTCGAAAGTTACGTCATTGCCTGTGATTTCTTTCCACTCATTCATCATGTCGAAACCATAACCGATAGTTTCTGATAGATTTACGAGTCTGAATATCTTGGCGATAATCGGGTTGCGAGGATTAGAATAGAGATGGTTGCCCAGTTGGGATATAGGCACAGGATAGCCACCTGCATTGAAGAACTCGACTCTGTCGGTGTAGATATTGATGCAGGAGTGAATGGTGCTGAAAGGGTCGAAGTGAGAGAGCATATTGACCAATGCCTCTCTCAGAATCTTGAATTGCGAGCGATCTTCCACATTGAAGCCCTCGTCGTTCATCATGAATGGAGTATCCACGATGAGGCGCAGTCTCCTATTCATAATCTGAAAATACTCCCAAAGGTTCTCTTGCTCAGGAATGCGATAGGTATAGCGTGTTCGGGCTTCTCTCACGCTTCTGCCTGGAATCTCCACCAAATCCATCCAGAAAAACCTGTGTCCATCTATATGATAAAGCATGCTCTTTGCATCAACAGCTTCATTGAACTTTTGGGAGCGCAAGGTGCCCAGGAAGTCTTGTTCCAACTTCTCTGCATTGTCAACTCCGAAGATTTCAAACTTCTTGCCATTCTGCTTCACTCCAAGCACTATCCATCCGCCAGAAGTGTTGGCGAATGCACTTACGGTCTCCCATATATTCTTGGGTAGTTCGCTCTTGGCTTCCTTGGCCTCGAAGTCCTCCCATTCGATGTCGTTGATTCTGTCTATCAGCTCTTCCTTTGTCATAATAATGATGATTAAATTGAAATATAGATTTTCTTCCTCCCTTCACTTCAAGAAATAGATAGGAGCATGCTGGGTGCCTTCCTTCTCCATGATGCCTTTCTCGCAGAAATGGTTGAGCCACTTCTGAGCCATGTATGGAGTCAAGCCGAAGTGGATGCGCATGATGCGAGTTGTGATGTAACGATTCTCCTGGAGGTACTCCTTGATTTTCGCCAATAGCTTTTCCTCAGAGTATTTTGTGGATTGGTTGGAATAGCGAGAGCGGACGAAATGGACGTTGCGCTGTACCTCCTCCATCAGTTTTTAGCCTCTGGACGGAAGTTGATGCCAGTGATGCGTACTTCCTTGCCCGTAATCTTCTTGTCGGGATTTTCTTCAGGCATCTCTAGGCTAGCCGACATGGAGAAAGTAGCCTATCTCTGGGATGTAAAAGCGGTGTCCCAGGGAGAATTCTTCCACCATAAGGTCGTGAAGCTCTGCCAACACCGCAGCCACATCTCCCTTGGTGAGTGAGCAGCGGTTCTGGATTTTCTCTTGCAGTTGCTTCTCGGTCATAGGTTCATGTTGCACGATACGAACGTATTGGCGCTTCTCTCCTGTGCCCTGGGCATTGTTGAGCATGTAAATGTCGTATTTCAGTTCCATATTTCTTGTTGTTTGATGGTTCGTTGTTTTCTATATTCTTTGTCTTCTATGAAAGATGATGCAAATATAATATAATGTGATAACTTGTATCTTTTGGTGTAAACTATTAGGCAGGGCAACGCATTAAATTGCGCTGCCCTCCAAAAGTTTTGACAGGTACTCTTCATCCCAGCCTGCCTTCAATCTTTTCAGGTTGAGACTTCCCTTGGTCGTCTTGTCATTTTTCAAGATGGAGAGGACCATTTTGCTTATGGTAGAGAAGTTCCTCGCTGCATTTTTGACTTTCTTACTTTCGTCTTCTCTGAAAGTAATGTCCAATTGCCAATGCAAGTTGTTTTCTATGGACCAATGTTGCCTAATGGCGCTTGCTATCTTTTCGGGGTCTTCATTACTTAAGGAAGTTATATAGTATCTTGTTTCCTCAGATGTTTCACCAGATGTCGCAACAGATCTTCTTGAGGTAATCCCCGACAACAGACCTTAACCCAACAAACCTGTTCTTAAACATTCTCTGCATTATGTCCCCATAGCTTACAACAATGCAGGTTCTTTCTTCCTGACGACCATGTCCCTCATTAAAGGAATAATGTTTTGTCACTACATTACAATTGCCTCTATACTCATGCTCGTAAATCATGTCCTTAGCAAATTCGTAACTTTTCTTCTGATTTTCCTTCAAGGCGATAATATAGTCCCCCTTGCCTTCTATGATTTTCTCTGTTATAGAAGTTTGGCATCCCATAGCATCTATTGTCACAATGGCATTTGACACGTCTATAGCACTAAGCAACTTGGGAACGACCGTGATTTCATTTGTTTTTTCACCGACTTTCTTTGCCCAAGTGATATGCTGTTGTCTGCTGACCAAGCAGATACGATCCATGTGCGGAAGTCAGCTTGACCAATAGTGTGCTCGGCATCACACTTGCTTGATCCACGCATAAGCTTGCCATCAATGGCAACAACACCTTTGACTTCCCCTACAATTTCTCTAACCCAGTTTCTGAAGATCTCTTCAAATCCTTTTGGATCAAAGATAGAAAAGAAACGATTGAAGGTGTCATGGCTTGGAATAGTCTCCAACCCCTGCAAACGCTTTTTGAAGAAGTCTAACTTACTTTTTCCAAACTCTGCAATTTCGTTCCAAGATTGAGCTCCTGCAATTACCGCAGCGATTGTAATGTAAATGATATGTTCCATTTTATGGACAGTTCGACCCGCAACTCGTGGGTCGGCTATTTGTTTAGATAACTTAATAATGCTCATTTTGTACCTTTTATTTGTTAATTATTTCTTACAAAGGTACAAAAATATTTCATATATACAAATATATAATGTTAATATTCAGTAAGTTACAACTGCACAACGCAGATGTTAACGAATAAAATATTTAATGCGTCTGCCCTGAAACTATTAGGCAGGGCAAACGCATTAAATTGCGCTGCCCTCCAAAAGTTTTGACAGGTACTCTTCATCCCAGCCTGCCTTCAATCTTTTCAGGTTGAGACTTCCCTTGGTCGTCTTGTCATTTTTCAAGATGGAGAGGACCATTTTGCTTATGGTAGAGAAGTTCCTCGCTGCATTTTTGACTTTCTTACTTTCGTCTTCTCTGAAAGTAATGTCCAATTGCCAATGCAAGTTGTTTTCTATGGACCAATGTTGCCTAATGGCGCTTGCTATCTTTTCGGGGTCTTCATTACTTAAGGAAGTTATATAGTATCTTGTTTCCTCAGATGTTTCACCAGATGTCGCAACAGATTCTTGAGGTAATCCCGACAACACCTTAACCCAACAAACCTGTTCTTAAACATTCTCTGCATTATGTCCCCATAGCTTACAACAATGCAGGTTCTTTCTTCCTGACGACCATGTCCCTCATAAAGGAATAATGTTTTGTCACTACATTACAATTGCCTCTATACTCATGCTCGTAAATCATGTCCTTAGCAAATTCGTAACTTTTCTTCTGATTTTCCTTCAAGGCGATAATATAGTCCCCCTTGCCTTCTATGATTTTCTCTGTTATAGAAGTTTGGCATCCCATAGCATCTATTGTCACAATGGCATTTGACACGTCTATAGCACTAAGCAACTTGGGAACGACCGTTTTCATTTGTTTTTTCACCGACTTTCTCTTGCCCAAGTGATATGCTGTTGTCTGCTGACCAAGCAGATACGATCCATGTGCGGAAGTCAGCTTGACCAATAGTGTGCTCGGCATCACACTTGCTTGATCCACGCATAAGCTTGCCATCAATGGCAACAACACCTTTGACTTCCCCTACAATTTCTCTAACCCGGTTTCTGAAGATCTCTTCAAATCCTTTTGGATCAAAGATAAAAAGAAACGATTGAAGGTGTCATGGCTTGGAATAGTCTCCAACCCCTGCAAACGCTTTTGAAGAAGTCTAACTTACTTTTTCCAAACTCTGCAATTTCGTTCCAAGATTGAGCTCCTGCAATTACCGCAGCGATTGTAATGTAAATGATATGTTCCATTTTATGGACAGTTCGACCCGAACTCGTGGGTCGGCTATTTGTTTAGATAACTTAATAATGCTCATTTTGTACCTTTTATTTGTTAATTATTTCTTTACAAAGGTACAAAAATATTTCATATATACAAATATATAATGTTAATATTCAGTAAGTTACAACTGCACAACGCAGATGTTAACGAATAAATATTTAATGCGTCTGCCCTGAACTATTAGGTTTATTTAACATTGGTATAATGTCATGTGATTATACGGCATTGTCATCCGACCGTATGATAAGTGTCGTATAATCACATGCCAAATGTCATGCAATCACAAATAAGGGTTTCTTGCATCGTTATAATTGCTTTCTTGCATCGTTATAATTGCTTCCTAGCATCGTTATGGTTGCTTCCTTGCATCATATAAGTCACAATATTATTACCATCTTACCCTTGTCTGTTTCAAGAAATACTCATTCGGAATGAGCGGTTTTGCCCTGAATTACTCATTCTGAATGAGCGAAAAAAATAGAAATTGCTCATTCGGAATGAATAAAAGGAGAATATTCTTGGTGTTTATCATAAAATATTGTATCTTTGTAGGCGAGTTAAATGTTTGAACATGAAAGAGTTATTGAAGAAAATCATATTGAGCAGCAGGAATACTGCAAGAATATAGCACAAGATACGGTTCCGAGAACTATTGAGGAAGAGTGGCTTACCACAACGGAGATACTAATTATTACTGGTATAAGACGTTGTGGAAAGTCTGTTTTGCTCCAGCAAATGCGCAGTAAATTGCCGGAGCAAGACTTCTTTTCAATTTTGATGATGAGCGACTGGTCAACTTTACTGTGGCAGATTTCCAAACATTACAAGAATGTTTCTTCGAACTCTTTGGTGAGCAGCATACCTATTATTTTGATGAGATACAGAATGTGAAGGGCTGGGAGACCTTTGTGCGCCGTCTCTACAACGAAGGCAATAAGGTGATTGTAACTGGATCAAATGCCCGGATGCTGAGTAGAGAGCTTGGCACTCATCTCACGGGGCGTTATATCGCAGTGGAGATTTTCCCTTTTTCCTTTCAAGAATACTTGCAGTTGGCAAAGGTGCAGCTGGAAGCCAAGGACTTTTATCTAACCAGCAAGCGTGCCATCCTCTTGGGGCATTTCAAGGAATATTTGGAGAAAGGTGGATTTCCTAAGTATCTCCAGTCGCCATCCACTCGTTTACCTCTCGTCACTCTACGATAGCATCATCTTCCGTGATGTGATGGCTCGTAATGGGTTGACCAATGATAAGGAGATGCAGGAACTCATCTTTTATCTCGCCAGCAATGCCACGAAGCGCATTACCTATACCTCACTGGGTAAGATAGTGGGCATTCGTCATTCCGAAACTGTCAAAAACTATTGGAGTACATCGAGCAAACCTATATGATATTCCAGCTCATGAAGTATTCGCCATCGGTAAAGGTGCAGATGCTGAACCCGAAGAAGATTTACTTCATCGACAATGCCATCGTGAGTCGCATTGGCTTCAATGCCACCGACAATATGGGAGTGAAGTTGGAAAACATCGTATTCATCGAGTTGAAACGCCGCGGATATGATGTTTTTTATCATGCAGATAAGAAGGAGTGCGACTTTGTTGTAGAGAGGGCATGAGAATCATGAAGGCTTATCAAGTAACGATAGTGATGAATGACGAGAAAACTCGCAAGTGGGAAATCGAGGGGCTGATGGAAGCCATGAATGCTTATGGCTTGGCTGAGGGATATATTCTTACGATGGAGGAGAAGGAAGAACTTGAGATAGATGGCAAGCAGGTTCATGTTCTTCCTACGTGGGAATGGATGTTGAGAGAGAAGTGAAATAGAAAAAAGTGATCCTAATGTCGGGACTGTTGTTGCTTATCAGAAGGGTGACATCCTGCTTTCAAAGAAAGGAAATGGAAAAATAATAATGTCTAAGCATAAGTCATACAAGAATATCATTTTTTGACTTAGATAATAACAAAGACGAAACAATGATGAATAATAATATAAAATGTCCAAGTGCAATTCTGACAATGTGCAGACAGAGGGTGTACTGCATCTTTGCTTGGATTGTGGCTATAAATGGGAGGACGCACCCCAAACTGATTTGGGAGAAATGATCATCTACCAATCTGATGATGGCGTGAAGCTTGATGTGAGATTGGAGAATAAGACGGTTTGGCTAAACCAAGATCAAATCGCCTCCTTGTTTAATAAGAGTAAGTCTACGATAGTAGAACATATATCAAATATTTTTAAAGAGGGAGAACTTGATGAAAAAGTGGTTGTTCGGAAATTCCGAATAACCACTCAGCATGGTGCTATGGCAGGAAAAACCCAAAGCAAAGAAGTGAAGTTCTACAACCTTGATGTTATCATATCTGTGGGCTATCGTGTAAAATCTATTCAAGGCACACGTTTCCGTCAATGGGCTACAGAGCGACTGAATGAGTATATCCTTAATTCCGCAACACTATAGTTTAACATTATTTATAAGTGCCTGAGCAACAAAAAGTTGCCCAGGATTTTGCCATGTCAGAATTTTCACTTACCTTAGTGTTGCGAAAAGAAGACAAGCAAAACTCTAATATGACATGGCAAAGATACAAATAAAATCTGAGAAACTCACTCCTTTTGGAGGAATTTTTTCTATTATGGAGCAATTTGATGCTCTTTTAGCTCAAACCATAGATTCCACCTTGGGATTGAGATGCACTATGTTTGGTTATCAATATAGCGAAATTCTACGCTCTCTGATGTGCGTATATCTTTGTGGCGGCTCATGTATTGAGGATGTTACAACTCACTTGATGAAACATTTGTCTCTTCATCCAACTCTTCGCACTTGCAGCGCAGACACCATATTGCGTGCTATCGAAGAACTGACTTGTAAGAACATCACCTATAAATCTGCTTCTGGCAACTCCTATGATTTCAATACTGCAGACAAGATGAACTGCTTATTGATCAAAGCCCTGCTTGCTACTGGTCAATTGAAATCCGGTCAAGAGTATGATTTTGACTTTGACCATCAGTTCATTGAAACAGAGAAGCATGATGCAAAACCAACCTACAAGAAGTTCCTGGGCTATAGTCCAGGTGTGGCAGTCATTAACGACATGATTGTCGGTATTGAAAATAGAGACGGCAACACAAACGTGCGCTTCAACCAAAGAGAGACTTTGGAAAGAATCTTCAAGCGACTGGAGGCATCAGAAGTATATATATCCCGTGCCCGCATGGATTGCGGCTCATGCTCGGAGGAAATCGTAGATATGGTAGAGGCTCATTGCAGGCATTTTTATATTCGTGCCAACAGATGCTCTTCCTTCTACGATTCCATGTTTGCCTTGACTGGATGGAAAACTGTTGAAATCAACGGTATTGAATTTGAGCTGAATTCCATCCTTGTTGAGAAATGGAAAGGAAAACCGTATCGTCTTGTCATACAGAGACAAAGGCGAATAGATGGAGACCTTGACATTTGGGAAGGCGAATATACCTACAGATGTATACTGACTAACGATTACAAGTCGAGTGCAAGAGACATCGTGGAATTCTACAATCTTCGTGGTGGCAAGGAACGCATCTTCGATGACATGAACAATGGCTTTGGCTGGAATCGATTGCCAAAATCGTTCATGGCACAGAATACTGTATTCCTGCTTATGACAGCTCTCATCAGAAACTTCTACAAAGCTATTATGCAGAGATTGAAAACCCATGAATTTGGATTGCGTGCCACCAGCAGAATCAAGACCTTTGTTTTCAAGTTCATCTCTGTTCCTGCGAAATGGATTAAGACATCACGTAGGCATGTATTGAATATTTACTCAGACAACAATGCTTATGCCAACCTGTTCAAGACAGACTTTGGTTAAAGACCATGCTTTTCTGGTTAAACCAGCGTATTACCTCAAGTCGCTTTATGGGGTAAGGGGATTTTGTGTCTGCGACATTTCTGTTGTGCAAGAAATATGTACAATAAAATGAATTTTGTCGCTTTGCAAGCAAAATCCCACTAAACCCTATAGGTTGCGGATTTGAGGTATATCGTAAAAGGGTTTACGATGGACGATGAACGACTCAAAAATCTTGGTGGTGGCAACTATTGGAAAGAGTTGCTTGACCGTATCCGTGATATTCGTTCGTCAGAAAAGGTGCTCTATCGACAAGTTCTGGATATCTATGCCACAAGTGTTGACTATGACCCTCGAACTGATGCCTCAAAGCTTTTCTTTAAAATCGTGCAAAATAAGTTGCACTATGCTGCTCATGGGCATACAGCGGCAGAAGTTATCTATGAGCGTGCGGATGCCGACAAACCATTTATGGGCTTGACGACATTTGAGGGCGAACTGCCAGCTATCAAAGACATCAAAATAGCCAAGAACTATCTGAAAGAAAATGAGCTGAAGATACTCAATAATCTTGTTTCCGGTTATTTTGATTTTGCCGAGATTATGGCAATGGAGCATCGCCCAGTCTATATGATGGATTATGTGAAACAACTTGATACTATCCTGCAATCCACAGGGCGACCTTTGTTGAAGGGATCGGGAAGTATCAGCCATGAAGAAGCAATGGACAAAGCTATAGCTGAGTATCGAAAATATCAGGTAAAGGTATTAACTCCAGTAGAGGAGGCTTATCTTGAATCCATCAATGCTTTGGGAAAAATTGCAAAGCGCAAGGGAAGACAATCGGGGGAAAATCATTAATGTAACGTTCTGAATAGTTCCTGCGGAGGGCACGAAAGTGCCCTCCGCAGGAACTATTATTGTTTACTGGAAGCTGCTTTCCATTCATCATAGATATGGCTAAAGATAGCTACACCATCATTCAGTTGCTTCCTAGCTAAAGACTTATCTTTGTTCCACCATTCAAGAATGTAATCCTTCAGTCCCTCATATTCCTTTTGATCCTTGAATTGTCTATCCAGACTTCCCATTTTGCCAAGCGTTGCATTGTAAAGAATAAATGCCCTTTCCTGTCCATTAGGCTTCAGTGCATACCAAGTAGCCCAAGAGTTTCCTGTGTTTATGCCATTGCCAGGCAGAAATACGTGAACTTGATAGACAGATGCATTCTTGCCGCGGTAAAGGAGTTCCATAAGGCGATCCTCTTTTACAGCCCTAATCGAATTACGTGCTATCGTTTGGCAATGTTCCCACACTTCGCCTTCAGGGTGTTCCTCGGTGAGTGCAAGCCATTCCATCTTGCTTACTTTCTCAGCATCGTACTTCTTGGCTTTTTTGCCATCTGGATTCTCGGCAAGTCTTACTTGATATTCTAGCGCCCACCCCATGTACTTCTTAGGAATGTAGCCCTCTATCTGTTTGCCATCCATCATAGTGAGGCGAACATGACGCATTTCTGGGTCGTCATTCTTGCGAGCGTGTGCAGCTATCGCTACCACCATTACTGCCATGAGCAGCCAAAACTTCATTGCTTTCATATTGTTTCCTTTTAGTTGTTATTTATTGTTTGTCATCTAATACTTCTATCACTCGTTGTATCATAGAACTTCGGTTGTGTTCACCTAGTCCAATGAGTTTCTTTTCCCATTCCTGCGAAAGTTCTACACAGTGGCAAAGTTCTCGGATAAAGGATTTGTCGCATTTCTTATAGGTATCTCCCAGACATATAAGCTTGCCATCAGTCTGTCTGACATAGAAGTCGCAAGCCGTCTTGCTTGGGATGAAAAACATTGCTGCTGCTGTGTTACATTGCCTAGCTTTCATTCCTCCCATGTCCGTCACGGAATAACCTTGGGAGGCATAAATATAGACTTGCAATCGTGGGTGGTTGATATATAGCCAACTCCATCCCACATTTTCCAAAGGAACAAGTGTGCGTACGTTTTGCTTGGAGGTGGCATTCCACACCACTACAGAATCAATGTTGGCGAAAGGAATCACATCGCTAGTGCATTGGCGAGAAAAGAAGTTTCTATAAACTTGAACATCCTTTTTCTTGCGTGGCAAGTCTATTCGGTCATTACTTTCATAGAGTTGCTGGATACCATTCTTTAGGTACACTCGACCCTCGCATGATTGAGCTTGCATGCTAATAGTTCCCATATAAGCAAGCAAAATGCTAATGATGAGATATATTCGCCCCAAATTTATCTTCTCATGTACGGCATTTTTGATCTCTCGGATGGTCTTGCCATTGGAAAGACGCCAACCTTCTATTTCTTCAAATTTACACATAAGCGATTTCTCTTGATAATTTTTGCAAATATACGAGGAAACTTTCTAATTACCAAATGAATTAACCATTTTTTTTATAAAAATAGGCACGCATCCTTTCGGGGGCGTGCCTATAACCTTATTATTATATTATACCTTTATATTACCTTGACTCTCCCTTTCCCTCCTCTTCCGTCTATCACGATCTTCTCGAAGATGATGGCTGGGTTGTTAGGCGTCAGGGTGAGCGTATGGATACCGTCGCCGGTGGCTGGTAGCTCTACTTCTATCACCTTGTCGATGATGCGGGTGGCTACCGTAGGGTAGTAGATGTCGTAGATATTCTCCGGCTTCTCGTTCAGATCATGATTGAAGTTGACGATGACCGGCTCGGCTCCATCTACGCTTACTCCATAGGTCATGCCGCCCTTGTTCTGATAATCCAGGGTTGACTTGATGATGACGTGGATGCGCACCTTCTTGCTGTCTGCGGTGTTGGATGAAGCGGCATTTCGTGCCAGGGCATTCATCTTGAACTGATAGGTGATGCTGGCGCCCTTCACGCCCTTGGTGTATGGCATAAGCGTCATTCCGGCAAGGCTCTTGCCCATGAACGGAATCTGGACCCACTTGGCGCCCTCCTTC
The DNA here is from genome assembly GCF_015074785.1 of Segatella copri. Taxonomy (NCBI): domain Bacteria; kingdom Pseudomonadati; phylum Bacteroidota; class Bacteroidia; order Bacteroidales; family Prevotellaceae; genus Segatella; species Segatella copri. The sequence continues at coordinate 1,950,638 of NZ_CP042464.1, read as the reverse complement.
TCCTTGCCTTGAGGAGTAGCATCGGTTTTCGATGCGAAGAAAGGTGCTTCGATTTCCACCACACCGTTGTGTTCGGCGATAACGGGAGCCTCGGAAGCTGATATCCGGAAGAGCTCCGGACAGGTATCCTTCTCGAAATCATCATTCCAACTCTTATAGCCGATATGCTTCTGGGTCATCATTCCGTTCCACTTGCCGCCAGCCATCTTATGATTGTAATAGTCGCAGATGAGTGAATCGCGCTTGAAGAGGCGCTCGCATTCATCAGCCCATACATTCGCCTTTGGATTGCCCTGCTTGTAGAGGGCATGGTTCTGTGCCTGGGCAAAGTACATCTGGTGCAGATTGCTCATCATCTCGATAGGGAAGAGGATGATCTGGCGATAGGCATCGTGATAGGATGCCGGCAGACTGTTGTACTGGCGCAGCGCATCGGCTTCGAGCTGGAGATACTGATTTACCACCTCCTGCCATTCTCCATTTTCCAGACTGTAGGTGTTCTTGTCGAGCATCTCAGGGGTGCAGCGGCCGTTGTACTTGCAGATGAGGTTCAGAATGCGGGCAGCTTCATCGGCCTGCGATTCACCAAACTGCTGTGCGCACCAGTCGCGGGTATGGCGGGTGATGTTGTTTACATCGTATTTACGTGGATTCCAAGCCATGTCCATAAACTGGCTGATAGGATATTCCATCGGCTTGAGATCGCCAACATTGAGAATCCAGAGACGGTCGATGCCATTCTCGTAAGCAAGCGTCAACTGCTCCCAAGGATTCTGCACAGGAGTAACGTTGAGCATCTTTGAGTTTCTTGGAGCACCTACGTAATCTACGTGATAGTACAATCCCCAACCGCCTTTGTGCTTGCGTTCCTTGGCATTCGGCACACGGCGCACGTTACCCCAGTTGTCATCGCAGAGCAGGAGGGTTACGTCATCAGGCACCTTCATGCCCTTGTCGTAGTAATCCAATACCTCTTTATATAGTGCCCAAACCTGTGGGGTTTCGCTAGCCTTCCTGCCGGTTACGTCAGCGATAATATTACGCTGGTCATTGATGATGTTGGTCATCAGCTTCGTATCTGCCTCTTCGCTCATCGCTTCATCGCCGTCGCCGCGCATTCCGATGGTTACAATCTGTTCAGTTCCTTTCATGCGCTCTATTCCCTCACGGAAGAACTTCTGCAGGTTAGCCTTGTTCTTCTGATAGTTCCAAGGTCCCCATCCCTTTCGGTTGCGGGCGTATTCCTGATGGTTGCGTGCCATCGGCTCATGATGGGAGGTGCTCATTACTACGCCCATCTCATCTGCCGTCTTCTCGTTTTCAGGGTCATCGGCATAGAAAGCCCAGCCCCACATGGCAGGCCACATCATGTTACCTCTCAGTCGCAATACCAGTTCGAAGACGCGTTGATAGAAACGGTGGTCGCCATATCCGATGCCGTAGGTGTTCTTTACCCATGACGTTAGGCAAGGTGCCTCATCGTTGAGGAAGATGCCGCGATAACGTACGGCTGGTTCGCCATCTGTATAGATTCCTTTGTTTACGAAAATGGAATCGTGGTGCTCTATAGGTACGTCTGCCCAGTCGTACCAAGGCGAAACGCCCATCTGCTGCGAGAGTTCGTAGATGCCGTAGATGGTGCCTCGTCGGTCGCTGCCAGCAATGACGAGCTGACCATCTATGAGCGTGATGATAAACTTTTCACGTTTGCCTTTCAGCAGATTTCCGTTGATGCGCTTCTGTTTCACCAGTTGGTCGATGGCTGCTGAATGGCCGATGGTACCTACGAGGATAGCTGGTCGGACAGTGTCGGCTTTTTTCAGAAAACCGGCATCCGAGGTGAGGGTGGCTGTGGCTCCACTCACACTTTTGATATCTTTCAGCAGGGCATGAGCAGCATAGCTCACTCCCTTGCAGTCGTTGGTATCCATGTAGATTTCTACTCGGTTGTTGGCATTCAGTAGCAAGTCTCCTTGCTTGAAATTCACAAATCTGTCGGCTGCGCTCATGCTGATAGTTGAGAGCAGGGCAGCGCTTGCCAGGAATGTTCGCTTGATGTTGTTTAGTTTCATGTTTATTTATCTTGTTGTTATTTTCCGATTGTCAGCAATGTATTTTTGCCGGTTGCAAAGGTAGTCAAAACTATCCGAATGTACTTTATTTTATGTAACCTTTAGATTTTAATATGTTTCATTTTTACTTTTCTGTCCGTTTCTCTTTGTGTTTTCAAAGAAAAATAGTAATTTTGCATAGTAAAAACAGAAAAAAGAATATATATAATGATAGACAGACCGACGATAGCAAAAATTATGGATGCCACCAAGATAGAAGAGGTGGTATCTGAATTTGTTACGCTCAAGAAGCGTGGCATCAATTATGTCGGCTTGTGTCCTTTTCATAACGATTCCAATCCATCTTTCTCAGTATCTCCTACAAGAGGTATCTGTCATTGTTTTACCTGCGGAAAGGGAGGCAATGCAATCAACTTTCTGATGGAACTGGAACAGATGACCTATCCCGATGCCCTTCGCTGGCTCGCCAAGAAATATAAAATTGAGATTCAGGAGCGGGAACTGACCAATGAAGAAAAACAGCGCGAGAGCGAAAGGGAATCCATGTTTATCGTCAACGATTGGGCGGCGAAATATTTTCAGGATATCCTCCTGCATGATGTGGATGGCATCGCTATCGGTATGGCCTATTTCCGAGGAAGAGGTTTCAGAGATGATATCATCAGAAAATTCCAGTTGGGTTTTGCGCTCCCTAAGCGTACTGCTCTTGCTGAAGCGGCTAAGGCGGCTGGCTATAATCCGAAATATCTGGTTGATACGGGACTCTGCTTCAAGGTGGATAAGGACGAAGCCGGCAATAAGTCGGGTGAGGATAAGATTCTTGACCGTTTCTCGGGCAGAGCCATCTTCCCCTGGTTCAGCGTGAGCGGCAAGGTGGTGGCTTTTGGCGGACGAGTGCTCGACAGCAGAACCAAGGGCATCAGCCAGAAATATGTCAACTCGCCTGATAGCGTTATCTATCATAAGGAGCGCGAACTCTATGGACTCTATCAGGCCAAGAAGGCGATAGCCAAGGAGGATTGTGTCTTTATGGTGGAAGGATACACCGATGTTATCTCGATGCATCAGTGTGGCATCGAAAATGTAGTGGCCAACTCGGGTACAGCGCTGAGCGTGCATCAGATTAGACTGCTGCACCGCTTTACCAGTAATATCGTTCTTCTCTATGATGGCGATAAAGCGGGTATTCATGCTGCGCTGAGAGGTACCGATATGCTGCTTGAAGAAGAGATGAACGTAAAGGTGCTCTTTCTCCCTGATGGTAATGACCCTGACAGTTTCGCCCGCAGTCATTCGGCAGAGGATTTCAGAAGATATATTCAGGAGAATCAGACCGACTTCATACAGTTTAAAACCGATATTCTGCTACGCGGCGTGACAGACCCTGTAAAGCGAAGCCAGGCTATCAATTCGATTGTAGAGAGCATCTCTAAAATCAAGAATCAGATAACGCGCGCTTCTTATATCACAGACTGTTCTCACCGTTTGGGCGTGAATGAGGCAATCATCGTGAATGCCTTGAACAATTTTGTGCGCAACGGTATGAGTGAGCAGGTAAAGGCAGAGCGACGTGCAGCGGGATTGAAAGATTCGCCTGTAGCGGCAGCGCAGCAGGCGCAATCAGCGATGAGAGCGGTTACCCCACTGGATAAACTCCTGGAGGTAGAAGGACTTCTGGTACAGTTGATTATTCATCATGGCGACCAGCTCATCACGGTACAGGATGTAGACGGAAATGATGTGGAGGTAGCTGTGGCCCAGTATATCAGTCTTGATTTGGGTGGAGATGGCTTTAAGTTTCATAATGATTTATATAATCAGATTATGCAGGAGGCTGTGGAGCATCTGGAAAAAGAAGATGATTTTGTCGCCGAAACTTATTTTGCCAATCATCCGAATCCGGAAATCAGCAGGTTGGCTGGTTTGCCTACAGGTGCCCAGGAGGTATCTACGGCTAGTCTGCAGATGAAGATGAGCGCCGATAAACTCCGTCAGTTTGTCTTTAAAGACATCTTGAGCTTCCGTACTCATTATATTGCTCAGCGTATTATTGAGGTTCAGCAGGAGTTTGCCAAGAATCCGACCAATCGTGAACTTCTGCAGGAGTTTATGAAACTCAAGCAGATGAACACGCTTCTGGCGAGCCAGGCAAACAATATCTTCAATTAACCGGAACTCCTGTCCTGTGGGGAGGAACTCTGTAATGAAGTATTAGAGATTTAAAAGGAGAAATGCTATATGATTTATTTTCACTGGATATATCTGTTGCTTTATGTCGTGATAACCGTTCCGGCTATCATTACCGTCTTGATGGACAATCGTCAGCCCGCCAAGACGATGGCATGGATATTGGTCTTCTTCTTCATCCCCTTTGTGGGTATCATCTTTTATTTCTTCTTCGGACAGAATACCCGCAAGGAACGGCTTATCAGCGACCGCAGCATGGACCAGCTCACCAAGCGCTCCATGCTCGAGTTCGTAGAGCAGGAGAATCTTCACCTGCCAGACAGCAATAAACCGCTGATGAATCTCTTTGCCAACCAGAGTTGGGCGCTGCCTTTTAAAGATAATCAGGTGGATATTTATACTGATGGCTACGATTTCTTCCTTACCTTATTATATAATATAGGACAGGCAAAGCATCATATTCATCTCGATACCTATATCTTCGAAGCCGATGCCTTGGGATATCTGATAGCTGATGCCTTGATTGATAAGGCAGAGCAGGGAGTGGAGGTGCGACTGATTTATGATGATGTAGGCTGCTGGAAGGTGAAGGATGAATTCTTTGAACGTATGCGTGATGCAGGCATTGATGTACATTCGTTCATGCCAGTCCGCTTTCCGGCTTTTACGAGTAAGGTAAACTATCGTAACCACCGCAAACTCTGTGTCATAGATGGTAAAGTGGGCTTTATCGGTGGCATGAATATAGCTCTGCGCTATGTGAAGGGTGATAAGAAACAGGCTTGGCGCGATACGCATCTCCGTATTGAGGGCGGTGGCGTTTACGCCATTCAGAGAGCCTTTCTGGTAGACTGGTATTTCGTAGATCGTACGTTGGTTACCAATCGTCAGTATTATCCGCCGGTCAGTGCGCATATCCGCAACAATTGTCTCGTACAGATAGTTACGAGCAGTCCTATCAGTCCTTGGCCTGATATCATGCAGGGCTATGTCCGCATCCTGCTTCAGGCCCAGAAGTATGTGTATATGGAAACGCCTTATTTCCTGCCAACTGAACCGGTTTTGTTTGCCATGCGAACAGCAGCTCTGGCGGGTGTGGATATCCGTCTGATGTTGCCCCGTCATGCTGATGCCAAACTGGTTGAGTGGGCATCACGTTCGTATGTGATGGAGGCGATAGAGGCTGGCGTAAAGGTTTATCTCTATACGGCAGGCTTTAATCATAGTAAATTGCTCGTAAGTGATGATAATCTCTGTACGATAGGCAGTACGAATATCGACTTCCGAAGTTTTGAGAATAATTTCGAAGCGAATGCATTCTTCTTTGATGAGGGGATGGCACAGCGCGTGAAGGCTGTCTATCTGCGAGATGAGGCGAAGAGCATCCTGGTAGATGATGTATCTTATTTCGTAAAACGTCCGTTCCTGCAGCGCCTTTTCGAGAGTACGGTAAGATTACTCTCGCCGCTGTTGTAACGAATAAATCCCCGTTTGCATCTTGTCTGGTGCAAACGGGGATTTTTTTCTATCTGAATATTGAGAAGTTTACGCTTCCGTAACTTCTGTGCTCCAGGAATCGTGGATGCTCGGAGAAATCATAGTCTTTGCCATGCTCAAAGACGAAGATGCCTCCTTCGTTGAGATAGTCGCCATTCAGAACGAGGTCTGGAATCTGCGGCAACTCCTTTAGGGCGTATGGAGGATCGGCAAAGATAAAGTCAAACTTCTGCTTGCAGGTCTTCAGAAAACGGAATACATCACCACGAATCAGAATATCCTTGTCTTCGCCCAACTTCTGGAAACATTGGCGTATGAAGTTGGCATGATCGCGGTCGGCCTCTACGCTGATTACCCGGCTGCAGCCTCGTGATACCAGTTCGAGCGAAATGCTGCCCGTACCGGCAAAAAGGTCGAGGGCAGAGGTATCTTCGAAATCAATATATCCCTGCAGCACATTAAAGATGTTCTCCTTTGCAAAATCTGTTGTCGGACGTGCCTTAAACGAACGTGGAATGTCGAAATGGCGTCCCTTATATTGTCCTGTTATGATTCTCATATTTATTTTGAACTTTGAATGTTGAACATTGAACTTTATGATAAGCTATTCTGTTGAATTCTTAACTATCAACTTTTAACTATCAACTCTTGTCTTACTTACTTAAGTACAGTGCCATTAAATCGAATGGCAGACCTTTAATCTCTGTGATAGGCGCACGGTTGAATTCGGCGGCAGGATTCAGAATGAAGGTCTTCTTGATGTAGAGTTTCGTGTTGTAGAGGAACCAATCCTTATCAGGAACATTGCCTGATACATGCAACTCATCCTGCATCTGGTTGAATCCTAACTGCTTCCATACATAGAGAATGAAATAGAGGGCATCCTTGGCATGCTCGGCATTGAACGAGTTGAAGAATTTGAAACGGTTCTTCTCGAAACCGAAAACGTCCAGCTTTTTGTCGTGGAAATAAACATAGAGCTTGCGGTGAATACCGGTGAAACTGCGATGATGCAGATAGTGCCACATCGGTTGCATGATAGGTGTGAAGCGGACATCCTTGAAGTTGTCTTCTACCACCATCTTCAAATCCTTGTTGATAGGGAATACCGCTACCGCATTCAGTTCCGGCTGCACTCTGTAGAGAATGGCATCGCTGTTATGACTGTTGAAGGCATGCTGATAGAGCACATCGATATCCTCTTCATGAAATTCTTCGATAGGAACCAGCAGGATAGGCGAATCGAGATATACGCGTACCTTCTGGTATCCCCGCTGCAGGAGAGCACTCTCCTTGAAAGCCTGACGCAAGTTGGCTGCCATCGAAACACCACTCTTTACTGTATAAGGTTCATAGATGAGCTGATGCTCAGCTTCACGGTCAACTACCGAAAAACTGAGGGTGTTTCTGCTCACGCGGATGGTGAGTCGTGCTTGCTGAATGTTGTTACCTTTTATTTGCATATCTGTTACCAATTACCTGCGTTGTTATTATCTGTCGTTAAATCGCCTATCTTGAGTCCGGGATAGCTGCCGGCATAGTTGGCCTCCTCTATCTTCTGCTGGATGGAACCTTCATCGAGTCCGTCGAGGAAGGTTTCATAACCGGCCCCACATTCCATCACCGGAATCTGCTTACCGCTTTTTCCTACGATAACCGTGGCAGCGAGTGTAAACTTCTTACCGTCGGCATAGGGAATGTATTGGGCATCTTCCTGTAAGTACTTGCCTTTTACCAGTGTCGGAAAATCGCCTGTATATACGCCGTGTTTCGCCTTGTATTTCTCTTCAGCCTGACGTATCTGCATCAGTTTCTCCTTCACCTCTGCTTCTCTGCTAGCCATGGCTTTCTGGAAGCGGATGGGCTGGCTCACACTCAGAATACAGAGTAGCATCATGATGATGACGCATGCTCCCAAAATATAATTATTCTTTATTCTTTTTCTCATTTCAAAAAGTATTATTACTTTTGCACAGCAAATAGGTGCAGTAAATTTTCTGCAAAGATACTAAAAGTTTTCGAAATATGAACATTGAAGAGTTAAAATATCAGATATTACAGCAATTTGGCTTTCCGCCAACCCCAGAACAGGCTCAGGCGCTCGATGTTTTCGTGCAGTTTATGACGGATAGTAATCCTCATGCTGTGATGATTCTCCGGGGTAGTGCGGGTACCGGTAAGACATCACTCTCGGGTGCTATCGTCCGTACGCTCCGTGCTGTTCGCCAGAAGGTGATGCTCCTTGCTCCTACGGGTAGGGCGGCTAAGGTCTTCTCTCTGAACAGCGGGATGCCTGCCTATACCATTCATCGCCGCATCTATCGCGAAAAGGCGTTTGCCGGAGTGGATGGACAGTTCAATCTCAATGATAATCTCTATACTGATACGCTTTTCATGCTGGATGAGGCTTCGATGATTGCCAATCTGGGATTGGGCGGAACCACCTTTGGTAGCGGCTGTCTGCTAGATGATCTGATTCATTTTGTGTATCAGGGACGTAACGACCGCCTCTTGCTGATTGGCGATAAGGCACAGTTGCCTCCTGTTGGTGAGGAAGAATCACCAGCTCTTTCTGCAGCGATGCTCCAGGGGTATGGACTGTCGGTTTATGAGTGCGATTTGAACGAAGTAGTCCGTCAGAGTCAGCAGTCGGGCATCCTCTTTAATGCTACCCGCATCCGTCAGATGATTACCCACGATGACATTACCCAACTGCCTAAAATCCGTTTCTCCGGTTTCTCGGATATCAGGGAGATGCCGGGTGCAGAACTCATCGAGGCTCTTGGCGACAGTTATCATCATGTAGGACTGGACGATACCATTGTTGTGACTCGTAGCAACAAGCGCGCCAACATCTTCAACCAGGGCATCCGCAACATGGTTCTTGATAGGGAAGAGGAACTGGAGAGTGGCGACATGCTGATGATTGTGAAGAACAATTATTATTGGATGGAGGAAGAAAGAAAGAAGATAAAGGAAAGGGAATTAAGTGAAGAACGAAGAGTGAAGAGTGAAGAAACTGCGTTCGGCGGCCGAATAGAAAGCCAATTTAATAGTTTAACTAATCATAAAGTTCCGAGTTCCAAGTTCAAAGTTCAAAGTAAAGAAGTTCAAAGTAACGAACTTCCTGCTTTCCTGGCTAATGGAGATAGGGCGAAGGTGATGAAGGTGAGCCGTCGCATCGACCTCTATGGTTTCCATTTTGCCACCCTTCTGTTGAAATTCCCCGATTATGACAATTATGAACTGGAGGCTACGGTATTGCTGGATACATTGACGAGTGAGGCTCCTGCTTTGACCCATGATCAGCAAGAGCAGCTTTTCCATAAGATAGAGGAAGATTATCAGGACATACCCCTGAAGGCAGACCGTATGAAGGCAATCCGGCAGGATCCGTATTTCAATGCTCTGCAAGTGAAGTTTGCCTATGCCGTTACCTGTCATAAAGCGCAGGGAGGACAGTGGTCGCATGTCTATGTAGACCAGGGCTATATGACGGATGATATGCTTACTCCCGATTATATCCACTGGCTCTATACTGCATTTACCCGAGCCACAGAAATGCTATATCTGGTGAATTGGCCAAATACGCAGATAGAAGGAGAGTGATATTACTCTTCTTCTTTTGTTCAGAATTTGTATGAAAAGAAAAAGTCCGGCTCTCTCTCGAAAGTCGGACTCTTAAATTTTTGAGTTATTTTTTGGGAAAAGTGGGTAGTGATGGATTCGAACCACCGAAGGCATAGCCAGCAGATTTACAGTCTGCCCCATTTGGCCACTCTGGTAACTACCCAAAAGCTTTATATCTCAAAAGCGAGTGCAAAGGTAATGCTTTTATTTGATATTACCAAATTTTTTCGACACTTTTTTCTCTTTTCCTTCAAAAAATGTTCTTTTTCCCCTATAAAATAGGTTTTCCCCCTCTCTTTTACTTTTTTCCCCTTTTACTTTTTTACCTTTTTACCCTTTTACCTTTACCACATGTCTTCTGCGGTGTTTCCTCGACAGCCTTCTGTGCTTGTAATGTTCATACTTCTTGATGGCAACGAATACCGTGAGGGCAAGGACTACGGCCAGCAGGAAGATAACGATGCCGCCGCCCAGATTGTCGCCCTTCACCTTCGACCACATATCCAATACCTCGGGAGTATGATCGCCGGCATCATGAATCATGGCGCATCGGGCTACTATGCTGCTGTCTGGATACATGATAGGGTTGAGATGGGCATTCCTGCCTTCCTCGCCAAAGAAGTAGGCTAGATTTACAGGTTGGGGATAAACCTCAGTATCGCTCATAGCTTCTAATACCTTTTGGCCTGCCACGCTGCTCACATATCCTGTAGTCTCCATATTAGCGAGTGCCACGTCTTCCTGACAGAGATAGTTGATGAAATAGGCGGCAGCCTTCGGATTGCGGGAATATTTAGGGATTACCCAACCGTCGAACCATACATTGCTTCCTTCTTTCGGTACCTCATATCCCAGTTCTACACCTACTTTTCCGGCTTCTTCAATAGCCCAGACGGCATCACCGCTCCAGGTCATATTGAGATAGGCTTTGCCTTTGGTCATGGTCTCCTTGCCGAAGTCGGCTTCCCATCCTTCAATGTTTGGCTTCAGAGCTTTCAACTCTTTCTCTACTGCGGCTATGGCAGCGGGTGAATAGTCGTTCATCAGCTGTGGTACGGTCACCTTGCCTGTTTCCAGGTCTTTACGGTGTGCCCAGATGAGGGCGGTGCCATAGGAGTCGCGGTAGGAATCCTTCATCAGGAGTTTGCCCTGATATTTTCTGTCCCATAATGTTCCCCAGGTCTGTGCATCATTTATAGGTACGTGCACCTTATTATATAGGATGCCACAGGTTCCCCACATGTAAGGTACGGCATAATGGTGGGCGATGCGGCCATTGTTGGAGGTGGCATCTATCTGCTCAACAATGTATGGTGATACGTTGCAGATATAGTTGGGCGTCTTGCCGAAGGCGGTGTCGATAGGTAGGAGAAGGTCTTTGCGGAGCATGCGCTCGATGATATATTCTGACGGGCATACCACGTCGTAGTCTTCATGACCTCGCTCTATCTTGGTAAGCATCACCTCATTGATGTCGAAGGTCTGGTAGATGACTCGGATCTTCTTGCCGGTCTGCTGTTCATACCATTTCGGGAAGTTGGCAAGAACGTCTTCATCTATATAATCAGCCCAGTTGTAAACCTTCAGAATCTCCTCGCGGTTCTCTTTGTTGTAACAGGAAGAGAGCGGCAGAATCATCAGCAGGCAAAGAAAGAGAAAGACGATGGCCTTAACTCCTTTTACTCCACTGACTCCTAAAAATATCTTGTTCTTCATTCTCATTTCTTCTTATTTTTCTCAGAACGTTTGTTGATGATAATCAGCATCACCAGTACCAGTACGAAGATGATGGTACTCAGCGGACGAAGTTCTGGGGTCAGTCCTCCCTTTCTGGCATCGGCATAGATGAATGTGGAGAGGGTTTCCAGACCTTCGTTACCTATCGTGAAGATGGTGACGGCGAAGTCATCGATACTCATCGTGATGGCAAGCATGAAACCGGAAATCATACCCGGCAATATCTCTGGGATAATGACCTTGCGAAGTGCCTGCATCGGAGAGGCGCCCAGATCGAGTGCCGCCTCATAGAGGTTCGGATTCATCTGCTTCAGTCTTGGCATCACACTCAGGATAACGTATGGCAGACAGAAGGTGATATGTGAGAGTACCACGGTAGTATAGCCCTGCGGAATGCCCAGCGTGATGAAGAGCAGGAAGAGCGAGATACCGATGATGATGTCGCCGTTGAGTATCGGAATGTTGTTGACAAACTGGATGGCATTACGTGCATAGCGGTTGCGCAGGTTGTAGATGCCGATGGCAGTCAGGGTTCCGAAGAGCGTGGATACGGTTGCGGTAATCAGGGCGATGGTTACGGTATTGACCAGTGCCGCTGTGAGCGAATGGTGTGTACCTTCGGCAAAGAGATTCTTGTAGAGCTGCAGCGAGAAACCTGTCCAGTTGCCCATCACCTTGGCTTCGGTAAACGAGAAGATGATGATGATGAAGATAGGGGAGTAGAGTAGCAGCAGGAGCAACCAGAGATAGCCTTGGCAGAATACTTTTTTCATCATATCCTTACTGAATAATGACTGCATCATCTGATACCTCCTTCCTGTTTACTGCCATCACCTGCGATGAGGGTAGAGGCGCCGATGAGGAAGAGCATGATGAGCGAGAGGGCTGCACCGTAGTTCCACATCGAATTGTTGATGTTCTCCTGGATGGTGGTACCGAAGAGCTTGATGTTGTTCATCGTCAGCAGTTCGGAGATAGCGAAGGTAGAGATGGTTGGCATGAATACCATCAGGATGCCACTTGCTACGCCCGGCATGGAGAGGGGCAGGATGACCTTATAGAACTGCTGCCAAGGTGATGCGCCCAGGTCTTCGGCTGCTTCGATATAGCTGCGGTCCATCTTCTGCAGGGTGTTGTAGATAGGGTAAATCATGAATGGGATGAAGTTGTAGACCATACCGAACAGGAGGGCGCCCTCACCCAGCGGAAGGTCGGCAAAATCGAAGAGGGCCACGGTGGCAAGTGTGCGCACCAGGATGTTTACCCACATCGGCAGAATGAAGAGCATGATGATGGTGTTGGCATACTTCATTCTGGTTTGTGTCAGAATATAGGCGGCCGGATAGCCCAGCAGAATGCAGAGCAGGGTGTTGAGAAAGGCGATGCCTATCGAATACACAAAGGTGTTGATGGCTTCGGGGTGTGCCAGAAACTTCTGGAAGTTGTAGAGCGTCAGGGCTCCGTTCTCATCGGTAAATGCGAACACTACGATGAGAAGCAATGGCAGTACCACAAATATCGCAGCAAAGATGGCGTAAGGTATCGACCAGCTTTGTCGCGAAGAGATAAACTTGATAATGTTCAATTTATAATTGATAATTAGGAATTAATAATTTTTATTCAAACGAAATATTCTCCTGAGGAATGGTGATGGCCACATGATCGCCCAAATCCCATACATCCTGTGTATCTACATAGAGCTTCTCGCCCCAGTCGGTATCGATGGTGAGATGATAGTGGTCGCCCTTGTAGAGAATGAAGCTGATGTCGCCTGTAAAGGTTCCTTCGCTCTCGTTGTCGAAGAGGTCTATCTTGTTGAAAGGCACGTTCACCCGGATGGTTTCGTTTCCGTTTTCATCGGTCTGAATCTTGTCCTTCATTTCTGCCGGAATCTCCATCTGGTATTCGCAGCCCAGGAATTCTATCGTTCCGTCGCCGTTTATCTTTGCATCGAAGGTATTGGTGATGCGCTCCTTCTTCATGATGTGAATATTGTCGGGTATCACGCTCATTCCTATCGTCTGTCCTACTTCGAAATGCTTGTAGTTCTGGATGAGAAATTCGTAGCCCTTCTCGTTTTCTGCCAGCATCTCGTAGTGTACTCCCTTGAAGATAGAAGAGGTTATCTTGCCCACAAACTGGGCATGGGCGGTATCGGTGGAAACTTCGATATCCTCAGGACGTATCACGACATCCACTTCCTGATTGCAGCCGAAGCCCTTGTCTACACAAGGCAGTTCAGTACCTGCCACATTCACCAGACAGTCGTGGACCATCGTTCCGCAGAGAATATTGCTCTCGCCGATAAAGTCAGCAACAAAAGCATTGGCTGGTTCGTTGTAGATATCGGTAGGCGTACCTATCTGCTGTATCTCTCCCTCGCTCATCACCACGATGGTATTGCTCAGGGTGAGGGCTTCTTCCTGGTCGTGGGTAACGTATACGAAGGTAATGCCCAGGCGTTCGTGCATCTGCTTCAGCTCCAGCTGCATGTCTTTACGCATCTTGAGGTCGAGTGCTGCAAGCGGTTCATCAAGGAGAAGAACTTCCGGTTCGTTGACGATGGCACGGGCGATGGCGATACGCTGCTGCTGACCGCCCGAAAGCGAGTTGACATCACGATATTCATAATCACTCATGTTTACCATCTTCAGGGCACGTTTCACCTTTGGCAAAATCTCTTCCTTCGGTGTGTTCTTGAGTTTCAGACCGAAGGCGATATTGTCGTAAACGTTGAGATGAGGGAACAGAGCGTATTTTTGGAATACCGTGTTTACATTTCGCTTGTAAGGAGGAAGGTTAGTAATATCGTTGCCGGCGATGGTAATGATGCCTTCGCTGGCGGTTTCAAACCCTGCCAAAAGTCTTAATAATGTCGTTTTTCCGCATCCCGAAGGACCCAGAATGGTCATAAATTCGCCCTTTCTCACATAGAGATTGATGTTGTTGAGGGCTGTTTTCTCGCCAAATCTTTTCGACACATTCTTAATATCTATGATATGTTGTGCTGTCTTGTTCATTTTTGTTGTAAATTTGCGTGCAAAGTTACGCATTTTTCGATAAATATTGAAAGAAACAAAGAAAAAGTTGTATCTTTGCAAACGTTTTGTAGTATCTGATATACAGAACTGAATAATTATTGAATAAATATACATACATGATTGTTACAATAGAATGGATGGAGGAGTGGTTCAGGCGTTTCGACCACGAATATTTCGGGGGAAAACTGCCTGTTCCTGAACTCGGACTTACTCATGCCAAGACTCGCTTGGGGCAACTTGCCTATAAGCGGGCCTCCAGATGGGGACGCACCAAACTCTACGATTTCAAACTCTCCATGTCTACTTATTACGATATGACCGACAAGCAGGCAAAGAGTGTCTTGCTCCACGAGATGATACATTACATCATCGGTTATACGGGACTGAAAGATACCTCGGCTCACGGGGTTGTGTTCAAGGGACTGATGGATAAGCTCAACAGCCAGTATGGCTGGGATATCAGAGTATCGACATCCACCAAGGGGTGGAAGGTAAGCGAAACCGTAAAAAGCAGGAAAGAGAAGAAGGGACCGCAAATTTATCTGATGCTTGCCATCGAGATGAATGATGGAAGACATTATCTCTCGAGAGTGAATCCGAGTTTTGCCCATCGCATCGAAAATCAGCTAAAGACGGTCAGGGAAGTGGTTTCTCATCAGTGGTATACTACGATGGAGAACTATTTCGAAGACTATCCGCAGGTGCGCAGTTTGAGAGGAAGGCGCATCTCGAAGGCCGATTTCGGAAAGTTGCTTAATGTGCTCACTCCCTTTCAGCTGTAATGTCGGGCGAATGTATAAGAAAAAGAATAACCAAAACTCATTAAAAATATAAAATGAAAGAAACCTGGAAAATGATAGCCCTGCTGGCAATAGCCATTGGAGGACTGCTGGCTTATGCCTTTATTCCAGAGCAAGTGGCTGAAAACATTCCGCTGAAACAGATTGGAATGGATGCGCTCACCAGTAAAAGCGAGGCAGAACTTGCTGAAGAGGAAAAGGCTGACAGCATGATAAAGGAACCCGTGGATACGGCGGCGCAGCGAGTACTGATCTTCGGCGACTCGATGTCGGAATATCTCGGTCTGCGACTGGCTGACTATGCCAACAAGAACGGTCATAAACTCACCTGTATTACCTGGGTGAGTTCGGGCACCAGAAACTGGGCTGCTACCGATACCCTGCAGCATTATATCCAACGTATCAAACCTACCCATGTCTTTGTATGTCTGGGCAGCAACGAACTGTATACGGCTGATATGAAGGGATGTGAAAAACGCATCCGTGCCATCCTGAGCAAGATTGGTAATATTCCGACGATATGGATCGGTCCGCCAAACTGGTGTGAGGATAATGGATATAACAAACTCCTCCGTGAGGTGATGGGACCACGAGGCTATTATCCTAGCTATAAACTTACCTTCGAACGCCAGAAAGACGGCCGGCATCCGACTATGGCTTCATCTGCCATGTGGATGGATAAGATTGTAGAGTGGATGAATAGCGGACATTGTGTGCATCCGTTCCGATTGGAAAAGCCGGATAAGCGTGACCGCAGATACAGACAGATTACCATCTTGCCTCCTGGAACCAAACGCAGGGCTGACAGTACGGCTGTGAAGAAGGATTCTCTTTCTCGGCCTGTAGAGGGAACTGTGCCTGAAACCACAGAAAGTCCTGCTGCAACCAAGGAACCTGCAACTGCAGGAAAAACGTCTTCGGCTGCTGCTGACAAGACGGTTCCAGCGGTAAAGCATGTAAACCATAAAGACTCCATATAAGAAAGAGTTCAATAAATAATATCTTCAGAACAGACAAATGAATTATTCAACATTCGAAATAAGTGCCTTGTGGCATTGGATAGAGCGGCTGTTTGTTTATCAGGCAGATTCTCCGCTGATGATGGGCAGCATTCCGTTTGCGTTGCTCTTCATCTTCTTCCTTGCCATTTATACCCTGCTCAAGAGCTATTCGCGCACAGCCATGATGATGTATGTCATCTGCTTCAGCCTTTTCTTTGCCTATAAGGTGAACGGAATGGTGATGTGGATGCTGCCGCTTACGGCTTGCATCAATTATGCCGTAACCCAGGAAATGAGACTGCATGAGGGAAAGGCACGCAAGGCGCTGCTCACCTTCGTGGTGCTTGTAGACCTGGCTCTGCTGTGCTATTTCAAATATACCAATTTCATCATTGGCGATGTAGTCAACGAGATGTTCAGCACCAACTTCTCCCTGCAGTCTATCGCTCTGCCTGTAGGTATCTCGTTCTATACCTTCCAGGCTATCAGCTATGCGGTAGATACCTATAAGCGCAAGTTTGACATGGAGGTAACGCTCCTGGAGTATTGCTTCTATCTCACCTTCTTTCCGCTGCTGATGGCGGGTCCTATCACCTGTGCCGCCAACCTGATACCCAGACTGAAACGAAACGAACAGGCTTCCAGCAGAATGCTGTGGACGGGACTTTTCCTCATCATGCTGGGACTGGTCAAGAAGAATATGCTGAGCGATTATATCGCACAGTTCAACAACTGGGTGTTTGATGCGCCGCAAACCTTCTCGGGTTTCGAGAATCTGGCAGCGCTCTTCGGATATCCAGTCCAGATCTTCCTCGATTTCTCGGGATACAGCGATATGAGTATCGGTGTGGCAGCCATCCTGGGTTTCTATTTGCCCGACAACTTCTATTTCCCTTACCGCTCACTCTCGGTTACCGAGTTCTGGCGTCGCTGGCACATCTCGCTTTCCTTCTGGTTCCGCGATTATGTGTATATTCCGCTGGGTGGAAACCGGAAGGGAAAGGTGCGCATGTATTTCAACAACTTCCTCACCATGCTGGTGGCAGGTTTATGGCATGGCTCTTCCTGGATGTTCGTCATCTGGGGGGCTCTTCATGGTTTCGGACTTGTGGTGCATAAGTTCTTCAGCCGTCAGTTGGGCATAAGCATTCCTCGTACGCTGGCAGGCAATTCCCTCAGCTGGCTCATCACCTATTTATATATATGCTTTGCTTGGTCGTTCTTCCGTGCCAAGGATTTGGGTGTGTTGGGGAAGATGTATGATAAGGTGGCAAATGATTTCAGTATCGATTATCTGGTGCCTTTCTTCCATGCCCGTCCTGCCTGGACGCTTTGCATCATCGGTGTCATGCTGAGCTATCTCTTTACCGAGCGCCAGTATCACCGTCTTCAGGCGCGGTTCATCCTCCTGCCTTGGGTGGCTAAACTGCTGCTCTTCATCATCTGTCTGCAGATGGTGGTGGAGGTTTCCCAGGAGAGTGTGCAGCCGTTCATTTATTATCAGTTCTAGTTTCGATGGTTAATATTAATATATATTTGAAGTAACAGACAAAACAGAAAAATTGTATGAAGAAACTATTATTCTTTTTGCTCCTGACGACGGCTGTCGTCGGTAGAGCACAGACATTGCTTGACTTACTGCCTGTAGGCACCGAGGCTCCCGATTTCACGATTACTGACAGTAAGACGGGGAAGAAAATCTTCCAGCTTTCAGATAAGAAGACTCAGAAGGATAAAGATGGAAAGACGGTT
The DNA here is from genome assembly GCF_015074785.1 of Segatella copri. Lineage (NCBI taxonomy): Bacteria > Pseudomonadati > Bacteroidota > Bacteroidia > Bacteroidales > Prevotellaceae > Segatella > Segatella copri. The sequence goes on along the minus strand of NZ_CP042464.1, from coordinate 1,932,921 downwards.
CCGGGTGTCTGGACCATGCTCGATTTCTGGGCTTCCTGGTGTCCAGACTGCAGAAGAGACATGCCGATGGTGAAGGCTATCTATGACAAATACAATACCAAGATCCAGGTAGTGGGTGTTTCTTTTGATACCGACGAGGCGAAGATGAAGAAATATCTGGGCGATAATCAGTATACCTGGTTGCAATACTGTGAGTTTAAGAAATGGAAGGAAACTAAGATTTCCAAGGATTATCACATCTCATGGATTCCTACCTCTTATCTGATCAATCCGGAAGGTAAGGTTGCATTCTCTACCGTGAAGGCGGAGGAGATGATGAAGAAACTGGATTCGCTCGACCAGGCAGGAGCATTGAAACCTGCTCAGGTGCAGACTGCTCTCAAGAAGGTGTATAATGAAAGGATCGATCCGATGGCTCAGATTGATGAGGCTTTGGCTAAAGCCAAGAAGAATGGCAAGTTTGTTATCTGTCAGGTAGGTGGTAACTGGTGCCCATGGTGCTTGAAGTTTGCCGATTTTGTAGAGAAAAATGCTGCGGTCAACAAGATGGTGAATGATCATTTTGAATATATTCATGTGAACTACAATCGCAGAAAAACTGCCGGTGATGCGGCGGTGAAGAAGGCTGAGCAGCTGATGAAACGACTGAACAATCCTCAGCGTTTCGGATTCCCGGTCTTTGTGGTGCTCGATGAAACCGGAAAGGTTCTCCATATCCAGGATTCCAGTTTTCTGGAAGAGGGGAAGGGATATAACGAAGAAAAGGTGCTCAGATTCCTGAAGAGCTGGACACCTCAGGCAGTAAAAGGATAAAGAAAGAGGGTGTGTCATTAACTTATGACACACCCTTTAATCTGAAAAAGCGTAAGGCCTACTACCAGTAGTGCCGTACGCTTTATCTTCAACTTTACTGAATGAAAGCTGGTCTGTTTCATATTGTAATTTTATGCATTACAAACCTCTTGCTTTCAGGAATCCGGAAGCATCTGGCTTCTCCATACCTGTAAAGTCGGTAAACATTTCCATCTGGTCCTTTGTGTTGCCACGGCTCAGAATCTTATCGCGGAATGCCTGACCAACGGCTGGATCTAAGGCACCATGCTTTGCAAAGTAGTCGGCGATGTTCACAGCCAGCACCTCTGTCCAGAGATAGCTGTAATAGCCTGCTGCATAACCGCCGCTCCATACATGGTTGAAGTATGATGTGCTGTAGCGAGGAGGAATCTGGGTGTTGAGCAAACCGATGTTGTGGAGCTCTTCCTTCTCGAAGGCGCCTGCCATATAAGGTGAAGGTACCTCTTCCTCGCTAATCTTGTGCCATGCCAGGTCAAGACAGGTTGCAGCCAGATTCTCGCCCAGTGAATAGGCGGTCTGGAAGCTGATGCTCTTCAGCATGCGCTCTTTCAGATCGGCTGGCATCGCAGCACCGGTCTCGGTATGACGGGCGTAATGGTCGAATATCTCCGGAATAGATGCAAACGATTCGTTAAACTGGGATGGCATCTCTACGAAATCGCGGGCAACGGCTGTTCCTGAAAGGGTATTGTATTTGCAGTCGGAAAGGATTCCGTGAAGCGCATGACCGAACTCATGGAACAGGGTAGTAACCTCATCCCATGTGATGAGAGATGGCTGACCCTCCGGTGCCTTGGCATTGTTGCATACATTATATATTATAGGCAACTGGCCGCGCTGCTTGCTCTGCTTGGCAAAGGCGCTCATCCATGCACCGCCACGCTTGGTAGGACGGCGGAAGTAATCGCTGTAGAAGAGGGCGATAGGCTTGCCGTTCTTATCGCTTACCTCGAATACCTTCATGTCAGGGTGATAAGTAGGAATATCCTTGCGCTGCTTGAAGTTCAGTCCGTATACACGATGGGCGGCATAGAACACACCATTCACCTGTACGCTGTCGATGTTGAAGTATGGCTTAATCTCATCATCGGTAATGTTGAGCATCTCCTTCTTCATCTTTGCAGAATAATAGAAGCGGTCGTATGGCTGCAGCTTGAAGTCCTTGCCTTCAGTCTTCTGTGCATACGCTTCTATCGCCTTGGTTTCAGCATCAGCCTTAGGAGCATATTCCTTGATGAGCTGCTTCAGGAAATCATCCACATTCTTGCTGTTCTTAGCCATTGTCTTTTCGAGCGAATAGTCGGCATAGTTGTCATATCCCATCAGCTTGCCCTTCTCGGCACGCAACTTGGCAATCTCGGTTACGATAGGGAAGGTGTTGAATTTTGGGTTAGTACCATCGGCACGGTGGATGCTTGCCATATACACCTTCTTGCGCAGTTCGCGGTTCTGGAGATTGGTGAGGATAGGCTGCTGGGTGGTGTTGATGATGACGATGCAGTAAGGCGCCTTGCCTCCGCGGCTCTCAGCATCTTTCTTGCATTGTGCAATGTCTGCATCGCTCAATCCGGCGAGTTCTTCCTTGCTGTTCACCCAAACCACGGCGTTGTTGGTAGCGGCAGGAAGAAGATTGCCCCATTCCTGCTGCAATTCAGAGATGCGGGAGTTGATCTGCTTCATGCGCTCCATCTTCTCGGCAGAAAGAAGGGCGCCTGAACGTACAAAACTCTTATAGATAACCTCAGTAAGGCGCTTGTCTTCGCCCTTGAGTTTCTTATATTCGTTGTCGTAAACATACTTGATGCGTTCGAAGAGTTTCTTGTTGAACGAAATCTCATTATCGAGTTCGGTCAGCAATGGGGTAGCCTTCTTTTCGGTTTCGGCGATGCCCGGAGTTTTGTGGGCACTGGTGAGACCGAAGAAGATGTTAGTCACCTTTTCGAGCAGTGCACCGCTCTCCTCATAGGCGAGGATGGTGTTCTGGAAGTTAGGCTTCTTCTTGTTGTTTACAATCTTCTGTATGTTGGTACGCTGCTCTTTGATAGCCGCTTCGATGGCTGGCAGGTAGTCGCTCTCCTGAATCTTGCTGAAGTCAGGAGCACCGAATGGAAGACTGCTCTTTGTTAAAAGAGGATTCTGACGGTTACCGCCCGCAGTCTGTGCGAACGATGAGGCTGGCATCTGCAGGAGTGCTGCCAGACCCAGGGTAAGGAAAGTCTTGTTAAGTTTCATCATGTTTCTTTGTTTATTTGAAATTCTTCTGCAAAGATAGTGATTTATTTCGGATTATCGCATTTTTATTCATATTTCTTATGGAAAATCAGCAGACAGATGGCTCCTGCCAATGCCATCGGCACACCGATAAGGGCAGGGAAGTTGTATCCTAATCCCATCGCAACAGGAATACCACCGAGGAAAGCTCCCATGGCGTTACCCAGATTGAAGGCACCCTGAATGCAGCAGCCGCCCAGCATTTCGCCACCCTTGGCATGCTTCACGATGAGGAATTGCTCAGGCGATCCTATGCCGAAAAGACAGGCGCAGCAGATGAACATCAGCACCACAGATACCCAGCCGAAAGGGGCGAGGAAGAAGGTGAGCAGAAGTGCCGCTGCTGCCAGAAACTGGAGATAACAGGTAAAGCGACCCGGCTTGAAGCGGTCGGCAAGCAAGGCACTCACCTGATTGCCTACTACCATTCCGCCGCCTGCAAGAATCATCAGCAGAGAGATGCTGGCTGCGCTGAATCCGCCCTCCATCTGAAGCAGCGGCGAGATATAACTGAACCAGCAGAGAATGCCACCATTGCCCAGGAAGGTAGCTGCGATGATGAGCCACGGAGCCTTGTTGCGGAGAAAATGGAACTGTGCCTTCATACCGTTGTTTGGCAGTGCTTCTACATCCGGAACCCATCTGTGAATCATGTATAAGGTGATGAGTCCGAGCACGATACAGCTGACAAAAGGTACTCGCCAGCTGAACATGTGACTCAGGAAGGTTCCCACCGGCACACCCAGTAGGTTGGCCACCGGCATACCTGCACACATCATCGCCACGGCATTGGTTCCCTTACCCTCTTTGGCAATCTTCACCGCCACGATGGTACCCGTTCCGAAGTAGGCGCCATGAGGCAGACCTTCTATAAAGCGGGCGCAGAGCAAGAGCCAGTAGTTAGGTGCTACTGAGGCGATGACAGCTCCGAAGGTGATGAGCGAAGCCAGGAACATCAGGATATTCTTGGGTCTGTATTTATGCATGAGAATCAACGAGAAAGCTCCGGCGCAGACGCCGAGTGCATAGATGGAGATGAGATGTCCTGCTTCTGGGATAGAAACGTTCATGTTGTGGGCGATGTCTGTGATGATGCCCTCGATGATGAATTCAGCGATGCCCAAGGTAAAGGTACCCAGCGCGAGTGCAAATAGTCCTTTTTTCATTTGTTCTTATGAGTCAATATTATCCTTAAAAAATAGTTTCTCTCTTATTTTATGTCTTTGTAAGACAATTTCTTAAGCCTTTTTTACATATCCTCCATCGACAATCCTTGGTATCCGATATCGAATTTCTTGAATTTTCCTGTAGCCTGGAAGAAATGCTCGGCTTTATCTTTTAAAATGCCGATATTTATATCCTTAGCTTGGCGTTTTACCTCATAAAAAATAACTGGCTCTTCGCAAATTTTGGTGCACATAGTGCTAAAGCTTAAGCGCAACCTTTTTCTCCAACAAGGTGATGGAGGCTCGTCCTGCCATAATTCGTTTTACTGTTTTTATCTTGCATACCGTTCCTTCAAGAATTCCATTGTTCCATTTGCTGGTAATGGAATTCTTGATGGCCTGGTAGTCGTCAAGCAAACCCATGGCAAACTTTTCTATTCCATCCACCCCACATCCAATGGCCATATTTATCCATTTGTATAGTCCCATTTTGTTCTCTCCACTCAATATCCCTTGAAATGTGGAGACAAAGTATTTCAAATCATACATGTTTTTTTGTTGCATGAAAATCTTGACAGATTCCGTCTTTGGTCTTGAATTAAAGTGTACAATTGCGTTCCAAAGATCATGCTCTTCCATTCGTATGCTTTCTTTTGATAGAAATTTCCTCATTCTTTCTTTGTACTCCCCATATTCATTTTTCCATTTCTCCCTCAGAATGGACAGCAACATTTTCATTGCATACTTTTTCCCCGAACCATGAACGCCCTTGACCACACCTGAGTATTCCAAAGTCTTTTTCTCTAAGATTCTATCTGATATGTACTTCACATTTTTATATACCCATAGTTGGCTAGGGTTGAGAAAACTCTCATAAGTTGCATCTAGCAGTTTCTTAATCTCGCAACTGCTATAGCCTGTTTTGTCATGGATATCCTTTATAGAGAGCTCTTGATTTACATGCATTTGAAGACACAACTTCCGCTTAGCCAATGTTTTAGCTTTTTCCACGTCTTTACTCATTGAGTCCAAAGATGCATAAATACCTTGTAGCACCCAGGATTGATCTAAGACTGGAGGTTTGGGACCAATTTCACTTTTGTCCAACAAACGTTTTCTTTCATGCAAGAAGCGGCTTTGGACTTGTGGGAAAAGTGCTTTCGTCAAATTTTCCATAATATGGAATTTGTCTGCGACAACAGTTGCTGCAGGAAGAGCCTTCTTTATAGCCTTGATGTAACACTTGCCCCTATCGCGAGTGATGGTGGACACATGATGATAGAGGCTCAGGACTTCAGCGACCTTTTCGGAGTCTCTAGAATCAATCAATTCCAACACTTGACCAGTGTCATGATTGACGATGGCACTACCATACGAATAGCCTTTCCTTTTAGCAAAATCGTCTATACCAATGTTGGTTGCCGTCCTATCTGAAGCTAGTTTTATATTCTTGAGATGATTGATACATGTGTTGGGGCAGCAATGTATTCCCATATCCGACAATATTCTGGAAGCTGAGACTGATGACATCTGTAAGTGCACTTGGTTCATTAGTCTTGTACAGTCAATGGAAAATCTAGCATACTTGTTGAGCCAATCGGGCTGTTGCTCTGTAAAGAAATGACCATCGGCCTTACAGTGAAATTTACGCATATACAAAATCAGTGTAAAACGTTTTCCACCGAGCGGAGGCATGGTTACTTTCCTTTTTTGCCAGCCACGGGTATGATGTGTCTCGATATGGCAACGATCACAGCAAGCGCAAGTAGACTTGCTTTTTAGCGTCAGTGCCACTTCATCCTCTGTGATGGTATAGTTGATTATAACGAAATTAGCAAAGTGGGGGATGAGGAAAGCAACGAGGTTTTCTCCCACTTCAAAAGCATTTAATTTTAAATCCGTTTGGTTGTTTCCTAAATTTTCTGTACCTTTGCAAATGTTAGCGATTGTCTCCATTGTAAGTCTTATTTTTTGAACACTAATAAACTTACATTTTTTGTCGGACAATCGCTAACATTTTATGTAAAACTTTCTTAAAGAATTCTGCAGTTGGGCATTATGTGCACCAAAATTTGCGAAGAGCCAAATAACTTTCTGCTCCAGTTCATCGGCAGCGATAATATCGATTTCATTCTCTCCCTTTCTGTCCCACCAGGAGGCTATCTGGGTATATTCTTCGCTCTCTATCATCTTGGCAATAAAATATCTTTCCAGAACCTTGCCGGTGTATGTGGTGTAGCTCTTATCCATGACCATTTTTAGTTTTTTATTGGCGCCAACCTCTATCATGTAGCCATATTTGTAGATGTAGCGAAACCAGACGCGAAGGAAGTTGTCTTCTATCTGATAGCGAATGTTGCGATTGGTCTTTTGGAACATCGGTATATAACGGGAGATCAAGCTATAGTCGTTCTCCAGTTTGGTGAGATAGCCCGAAAGTTCTATTTTCATGATGCTTTCTATTTCACCACGGGTTGTGTAGCCTGAAGCGATAAGTTGCAGTATCTCGAAATAGCGGGCATAGTCTTTGCCAAATTCTTCTATCAGCATATTTTTTCCTTCGTAGATGAAATAAGAGTTTTTTGCAATAAACCGCTCTGTCATCTGTTCCTTGGTCGTGGCTCCTGCATCCATCATCATTTCTACATATTCTGCTACTCCGCCTGTATAACTGTAGAGAGCCAGTAGGTCATCATTGGTATAGGCAGAATTATATGTAGAGAGAATTTCCTTAATGACAGAAGGAGGAAATGGAGTGACTTTTATTTCTCCAGTCTGCCTACCATAAAGAGGTTGCTTGTTATTTTTAAAGATGATGTTCATAAGTGAATAAACAGAACCGCAAACCACGAGATTGATGTGAGCTTCCTGTTTGTTAAGGTCCCATATCTTTTGCATATCTGAAAAGATAGATGGATTAACCCGCTTGAAATCCTGAAACTCATCAATGATGAGAGTGATAGGGCGAATCTTGGATAGTTGAAGCAGATATTTAAAGATGTCAGCAAAGCGTGTTACTTCACCGAGAATAGGAAGCTGAAATTTGCTCGTCATCTCTTCGATAAAATCTCTGCAGAGTTCTGCTTCTGATTTTCTTGCAACAAAGAAATACAGCATATCCTGAACATCCTCGTATGCTTTTATCAATAAGGATGTCTTACCGCTACGTCGGCGTCCGGTTACGATTGTAAAACGGGCCGTTTGCAAAGATAGATTTCTTATCTCTTGCAATTCTTTTATTTCGTTTTGTCTTCCAAAGAACTTCATATTTCTATAATTTTACAGTTTTTTTTGATGTTATTTTTCGAAACCGCTGTTTCGGAAATGGCGGTTTCGAATGCAAAGGTAATAAAAATGCCTGAATATCAGCTTGCTTGTTTGCTAATTTAAGTTTTTTTATTTGTTTGTGTGCTTCTTGTTTTTCCGAAATGGCGGTTTCGAAAGTAAAAATGATCCTGTGAGCAAGATTGTTGCGAATAAAAGATATTATGATGCTAAACTACGTTTCTTCTACACATACTCATTGCGTACTGAAACCCGAGAGTCTGAGGCAGGAGATGATTGGTATCTTAAAGGATATAACGAAGAGTTATGAAACCGGCGAATGCCTGAATGGGGAGGAGTAAAGACTTGCAAAAAAGAAAAACCGTTAAAGGTAATTAATTTATGGGGGTATTAGCTTCATATTCTGATGGAAATGCTTAATTTTGCAACTTGAGAAAAGAAAGGTGCAAAAAATAGGTATGAAACGTTCGCTCAACATATTGATGGCTTTGATGCTCTCGCTCATGGTGGTTTACTTGAGCGTGGGTACTACCGTCATGCACTGCCTTCATTATGACAAGGTGATGGTGGGTATGGTGACTGACTGTTGCGTGAAACGTAGCATGCACCATGATTGTTGCCGAGGTAAGCTGGGCGCACAGGTGAACAAACATTGCATGGAAGTGGAGCTGGTGAAACTATCGCCTACGGTCTCTATCCAACACTTGGATTTCGATGCAGCACCAGTGTTTGCAGGCATCGCGCCAGCCCTTTGGCAGACGTTGCCTCGTCCTGTTATCTGTAGCATTCAGAAGGCAAGATATTGGAATCTGAATGTTCCGCATTCGCCTCCAAGGGCTTATCTTGCCCTCCTTAACTTCCTGATTATTTGATTTTTCCATATTTGCAAATAGGTTGCAAAAGTTTTTCTGTACTTTTGCAGCCAAGATTGTCGTATGCCTATCCCTATCAGTAAAATCTTAGGGTTGCATACATATATAAAATGGTAAAATCATCCGGAGCGAAGATTTAAGATTCGGATAAAAGGAAATATATTTATGTATTCAAGATATATATTGCTCAGTGCCTTGCTGGTTATTGGTGCTGAGACTTATGCAAAAAACAATAAGACAGAGGTTGTGTCTCTGTCATCATCATATAATAATTCTGTAGAAAATAACTCTGTAGATTCCTCCACTCAGGATTCCATTTTTAAGGACAAGACCTTGCAGGAGGTGAAGGTGGTGGCTCGTAAGTCGGGCACTTCCCGATTGGCTGGTGCCGTGAATGGCATCGCTGTGAACAAGGATGAGCTCTTCAAGGCGGCTTGTTGCAACCTGGGCGAGAGTTTTACGACCAACCCTTCGGTGGATGTGGCTTATAATGATGCCACGACGGGCGCAAGACAAATCAAACTCCTCGGTCTTTCGGGCACTTACGTACAGATGCTCACCGAGAATCTGCCGAATTTCCGTGGTGCAGCCATCCCTTACGCCCTGGGCTATGTGCCGGGACCTTGGATGAAAGGCATTCAAGTATCCAAGGGTAGTGCTTCGGTGAAGAATGGCTATGAGTCGATTACAGGTCAAATCAATGTGGATTACTTGAAGCCAGAGGATGAGCAACAGGTGGAGGTAAACCTCTTTGGTGATACCAAGAGCCGAATCGAAGCAAACGCCGATGCCAACGTTCATCTGTCGGATAAGTGGGCAACGGAGATATTGTTGCATCATGAGAATATCCTCAAAAACCATGATGACAATGGCGATGGTTTCTATGATATGCCAGGCAGAGAACAATATAATGTACAGAACCGTTGGCTGTATAAAGGCAAGCACTACATCTTTCATGGTGGACTTGGGGCTTTGAAGGAGATTCGTACCAGTGGGCAGGATGAGGAACATGTTCATAGTGATGATATTTATCGAATCAAGCTCCATACCAACCGTTATGAGGGTTATATGAAACATGCCTTCATCCTCAATCACGAGCATGGTACCAATATTGCCTTCATGTCCTCAGCTTCGATGCACCAGCTCGATGCCCAGTATGGCAACAGGTTCTACGACCTCAATGAGAAGAATCTCTATGGCTCACTGATTTTTGAGACCAATTTTACTCATCAGCACAATTTGTCGGTAGGTTTGAGCGTCAACCATGATTACCTGGGACAGCGCGCCAATGTGAATGTTTCTCCAAGACCGACAGTAGGGCAAGAAAACTCTCCTTATCTTTTGTCGGAGATGCAGAGAATGAACGAGAAGGAGACGACTCCAGGAGCATACGCCCAATACACCTATACGTTAGGCACGAAGTTGACAGCGATGGCAGGTGTCCGTTTCGACCATAGTTCGCTTTATGGCAATTTCTTCACCCCTCGTTTCCACGTGAAGTATTCGCCTGTCGATGCCATCAGCATCCGCTTATCAGCAGGTAAGGGCTATCGCACGGTATTTGGCTTAGCAGAGTACAACTATCTCTTGGCGAGCGGCAGGGAGTTTCAGATTACGGGTGATGGACTTAAGCAAGAGGAGGCTTGGAACTATGGTATAAGTACCGCTTTCTACATCCCGATGTTTGGCAAGACACTGAAACTGAACGCTGAGTATTACTATACCGACTTCAAGAATCAAGCGGTGGTGGATTATGATGCCAACAAGGGGCTTATCTCCATCTGCAATCTGATGGGCAAGTCTTATTCGCACACCTTCCAGATAGATGCCTCTTATCCATTGCTGAAGGGCTTGGAGATAACAGCGGCTTATCGTCTGAACGATGTGAAGTGTACCTACGATTATGGCAAAACCTTGAAAGAAAAGCCATTGACCAGTAAGTATAAGGCGCTCTTCACGGCATCCTATAAGACTCCACTTGGCCTATGGCAATTTGATGCCACCGTGCAGTTGAATGGTGGAGGCAGAAATCCTGAGCCTTACCAGTTGGCAGATGGAAGCCAGTCATGGTCTCCTCGTTTCCATAGCTTCGGGCAAGTGAGTGCGCAGGTTACGAGATGGTTCCGCCATTGGAGTATCTATGTGGGAGGCGAAAATCTGACTGGTTTCAAGCAGAAAACTCCTATCTATGGTGCCGGCAATCCATGGGGAAGCGATTTCGAGCCAACCTTGGTTTGGGGACCTGTAGAGGGCAGGATGTTCTACGCAGGAGTGAGAGTACACTTTTAATTGAAAATGTTTAAAGTAGAATGATTAAAGCAAATAGAAAAGTTATGAAGAAAATTTTAGTAATGTTCACAATGATGATGGTGGCAATGGTAACCTTTGCCAAGGACATCAAGACTGTAGTGTTCACCACAACCCCACAGATGCACTGTGAGGCTTGTGAGAATAAAATCAAGAGCAACCTTCGCTTTGAGAAGGGAATCAAGAGCATTGAGACTTCTGTGCCAGACCAGACTGTCACAGTACAGTATAATGCCGACAAGACAACCCCAGAGAAGCTCCAGAAAGGTTTTGAGAAGTTTGGCTATAAGGCTCGCATCCTGAAAGATGGCGAGAAGGTTGAGAAGAACACTGGGGAGAAGTGTGATTTGATGTAATTCCTGCTGCTTTGGTTAGGAGAGGTTGTCTAGCCATGGATAATCTCTCCTGAGCCAATTCTTTTATTTCGTTTTGTCTTCCAAAGAACATCATATTTCTATAGCTGAGACCACTTGAAAAAGAAAGACCTGTTTTAAATGTTTATATTTCACGAAAATAATCTCTGCTTTATGCCGTTTTTTGGCAAGGGTTATGATGGACTTGCTGATTGCGATTATAACCAGGGCTTATAATGCCTAAAAGGTTATTCAATATTCAGTATTCAGTTTTTTTCGCGATAGTTACCTTTTTCATGGTTATAAATTGTAAGTAATTATTTTATATTATATATATATTTATATATAATATACTATCTATACAGAGAGTGGTAACAACAGCGAAAAAAACTGAATACTGAATACTGAACACGTTTCCTGCAAATAGGTTATTACTTTGTAATATGCTGATTTATACAGCAAAACATAGTTTTCTATGCCACAAAACATAGAGATGCACCGCATAAACATAGAGTTTGTTTTTTAAGCTAACTTTCAAATCGTAAGTTTGCTGAAAATCGCTCCTTATCACATGTCTAAATTTGGTAGATACCAGATTTATTCGTATCTTTGCACCAGCAATCGAAGGAAATGCCTTAGGTGCCTGAAGGCGGTCTTCTATTAAGACCAACACGGGTCATAAATGATGGCAGGCGCCGGTCATCAATGAAGACCCCGAAAACGGCAGGAACGGGGCGTTCTGGGGAGTTGCAAAACAAAGGACTCTAAACATACTACAAACGACTATGATTAATTACAGCATCGTAATGCGTAGCGTGAACGCAAATCTTCTGGAAATCAACCAGGCTAAGTCACGCATCAACCAGGCTAAGAAGGAGGGTACAACTCCTGATCCAAAGGACCTGGAACTCGTGAAGACTGAGAAGCAGAATGCTTTCGCCATCTCGCAGTACACTGACATCATGACCATCGAGAAGTTTGCCAAGCACATCACTTCACATGGTAGTGTTTATTCGAGAGCCGACATCAGCGCCATCCTCTACATCGCCGTAGACTGCATGCGTGAGATGTTGCTTGAGGGCAAGAAGATTCGTCTGGGCGACCTCGGTGATTTCTCTACCCTTCTCACCTCAAAGGGTGCTGAGGATGCTGACAAGTTTACCTCGCAGAACATCACCGGCGTGAAGGTTCAGTGGGAGCCAGGTCAGGAGTTCAAGAACCTTCGCGATGACGCCGAGTTCAACCTCGTAGCCAGCCGCAGTGCTCAGGCAGCCGTTATCAAGGCGATTAAGGAGGGTAAGACCAACGTTGACCTCAACGCCCCAACCACTCCGGATAATACGCCAGGCGGTTCTACCCCAGGCGGTTCAAACACCGGTCAGACCGGCAGCGACGGCCAAGGCTCTGAATCAAGCGGCGGCACTACCGGCAAGGACGATACTGGCGACGGCCTTGAATAGCCCAAGGATAGACTGGCTAGGGTGCTAGCCCCTAGCCCAGCCTATCCGCCCCCAAAAATTCAACATTCAACACTCAACATTCAAAAAAATGAAAGCGAACACTTGGAAAACAATTCTTCAGATAGCCATCAGCATACTGACCGCTATCGCTACTACGCTCGGAGTAACGAGCTGCATGGGATAAAGAACATGGAGTCTACCTTATTATAATAAGCAGACTCAATCATAAATGAAAAACGACCGCTCACTTCAATACGAGGAGAGCGGTCGTTTTCGTTCTACCGAGAATTCCGGTCATTAAGGTCACGGTCATTTTCGGTCATTAAGGATTTTTGGGGGTTCAAAATGCGAATACACTGTGTGCGCAATTGATTACCGTTGAGAGTGCCCCGAAGGTTATGGCAATGGCTATGTAATAGTTTTGCTCTATCGTTTTTATATTCCTTCTGTCAGGAATTTGCGAAGATGCAGGTGCGTGATGCCGTCATCATCATTTTTGGTGAGCAGAGGGGTCATGGAGATAACGTACTTCGGGTAGTTGTCCTTGATGGCACGGAGATTGCCAAACTCACGCTCTCTGGTTGCATCGTCGGCTATGATATAGGAAGCTTGCACGTAGATGCGTTCGCCTCCTGGCTTGGTACAAACAAAGTCGATTTCTCCAGCTTGCAGTTGGCCTACATAAACTTGATAGCCCAAGCGTATGAGGTTCTGATAGATGATATTCTCTATCACTTTCTCGATGTCTCCTTCACGTGTTCCCCCGGCAATGGCATTTCTAATGCCGTTGTCTTCAAAATAAAACTTATCGTTGGTTTCAAAGATACGTTTGCCGTGGATGTCATAGCGGTTCACCTTGTGTAGGATATAGGCTTCACAAAGGAAGGAAATGTAATTGATGATAGCCGTGGACGTTATAGATTCGCCTTGTGATTTCATATATTTGGCGATACTGTTGGCGGAAATCAACTTACCGGTGTTGTCTGCGAGAAAACGTACTAAATTCTCTAAGAATGGCACGTTTCTTATCTGGTTGCGCATAATGACATCCTTAAGTAAGACGGTATGGTAAATATCCATTTGATATTCACGTGCATCATCCTCTTCAAGACCTATCTTTGCCAGACCAGGCAGACCACCATACTGAATGTACAGAGCAAGTGCTTCGTCATTATCTGATAGTTGATGAAATTCCAGAAACTCGTTATAGCTCAGCGATTGGATATAGATTTCCTTATATCTGCCACCGATGAGTGTGCTCAGTTCATTGCTCAGCATGCGAGCATTGCTACCTGTGATGATAATGTCGGTGTTGGGTTCTGTGCGATAACTTCGGATGGAGCGTTCAAATTCCCTGATGTCTTGTATCTCATCGATAAGGATATAGTTATGTTTATCGGATAAAAAGTGCTCTCCGATATAGTCGTTGAGATCCTGATAGGTCTGAATGTTGTCAAACTCTCTTTTCTCCTTATCTATAAAGATGATATTGTTGCAGTCATCTGCCTTCTTGCGGTCACGAATCATTTTCATCATGCAGCTTTTACCTACACGACGTTGACCTACTAATACGATGATGGTCTCCTTTCCAAGATACCTTTCTATCTTGTCGATATATGATTGACGAATAATAGTTGCCATATTTTTATCATTTATAAATGAAATTTTCTGCAAATATACGATTTTTATCTTTTATAATGGATGAAAATCCTAAATATTTTGCTTTTATCTTCTATAAAAGATAAAAAATGACGTTTTATTCTCATTTTATGATAATCATAAAGTGATTATTTATCTTCCTTAAGATACCAGTCTTTGATGTAGCCGGAATAATGCTTGGCAAACTCCTCGGCTTGTCCTGGAGCGCAGACCTTTACTTTCCTGGCTGGAATACCCGCCCAAATCTCATGTGCAGGAACCTTGGTGCCATGGGTAACTACAGCACCTGCAGCAATGATAGCTCCTTCACCGATATCAGCCTTATCTAGCACGGTGGCATTCATACCGATGAGAGCACCTTTTCTAACGGTAGCTCCATGAACGATGGCACCATGTCCCACTGATACATCATCCTCCAGAATGCAAGGCATCGTACCGGTTTGATGGATGCAGGCGCAATCCTGCACATTTACCCTGTTTCCACATCTGATGGCATCCACGTCAGAGCGCAATACCGCACTATACCAGATGCTGCAGTCATCACCAAGGATACAGTCGCCGGTCAGTACGGCATTCTCAGCGATAAAACAATTCTTTCCCCATTGAGGAGTCTTTCCCTCTACTGTCTTTATAATAGCCATATTGAATATATATTTAAATTTGGGTGCAAAGGTAGCAAAAATATTGAAATCATACGCAGCATTTATACAGAAAAAGGGTTGTAATCCTCGAAAAGATGGATTGCAACCCTTTATACCTTATTATATATAAGAGTTAAGATAACTCTATCATATATTCATTTGTGGAAGCTGATTACAGCTGAGCCAACTCTACAACCTTATCTACTGCAGCGCTCAAGCCGTCCTTGTTCTTACCGCCAGCCTGAGCATAGTGAGGCTGACCGCCACCGCCGCCCTGAATCAACTTGGCAGCTTCGCGAATCATCTTACCTGCGTTCAAACCGTGATCCTTAACCATATCATCGCTGAACATTACGCTGAGCATAGGCTTGTCGTTATAAACAGAACCTACCACGCAGATCATGTTCTCTGGCAATGCCTCACGAACCTTGAATACCAAATCCTTGGCAGCTGCTGGCTCCATTGGCAATACGGCTGTAACAACCTTCACACCATTGATTTCTTTTGCATTCTCTACAAGCTTATCCTTGGCACGCTCTACAGCCTGAGCCTGGAACTTCTCAACATCCTTCTTCAAGGCATCGTGCTCGTCGATGTACTTTCTGATGACACCTTCGAGATCCTTGGCGTTGTTGAACAAACCCTTCAAGGCTACGATGGTATCCTGTAAGCCGTAGATAGCCTCCTCGCAAGCCTTGCCTGTCAAAGCCTCGATACGGCGGATGCCGGCTGCTACGCTGCTCTCAGAGATAATCTTGAAGAAACCAATCTTACCTGTGCTCTTGGCATGAATACCACCACAGAACTCAGCAGATGGACCGAAGCGAACCACACGAACCTTGTCGCCATACTTCTCGCCGAAGAGGGCGATAGCGCCAAGCTCCTTAGCCTCCTCGATAGGAGTATCGCGGTGCTCATCCAATGGATAGTCGGCACGGATCATCTTGTTTACCATGTGCTCTACCTTGCGGAGCTCCTCATCAGTTACCTTCTGGAAGTGAGAGAAGTCGAAACGCAAGGTGTCCTTATCTACATAAGAACCCTTCTGCTCTACGTGCTCGCCCAAAACCTGCTTCAGGCAGTAGTCGAGCAAGTGGGTAGCTGTATGGTTGGCTGCACTTCCCTCGCGGTTCTCGATATCTACGCAAGCCATGAAATCAGCGTTTACATCCTTTGGCAACTCCTTTACGATGTGGATACTCTGGTTGTTCTCGCGCTTGGTGTCGATAACCTGGATGGTCTCATTCTCGCTAACGAGTACACCCTTGTCGCCAACCTGTCCACCCATCTCACCATAGAATGGAGTGTTGTCGAGTACCAACTCATAGAAAGAGTTCTTCTTCTGAGTCACCTTGCGGTAGCGCAGGATGTGGCACTCATATTCTGTATAGTCGTAACCTACGAAGTTCTGGTCACCTTCCTTCAAAACCTCCCAGTCGCCATTCTCTACGGCAGCAGCATTGCGGGCACGCTCTTTCTGCTTCTTCATCTCCTCGTCGAAGCCTGCAGCATCTACGGTGTAACCATTCTCACGGCAGATAAGCTCTGTCAGGTCGAGAGGGAAACCGTATGTATCGAAGAGGCGGAATGCGCTCACGCCGTCAAGCTGAGTCTCGCCATGAGCCTTGAGCTCGTCCATATCGCCATTGAGGAGGTTGATACCCTTCTCCAAGGTGCGGAGGAATGAATCCTCTTCCTCTTTCATCACGCGGGTGATGAGCTCCTGCTGAGCTGGCAACTCTGGGAAGGCTGCACCCATCTGCTCTACCAATACATTGACGAGCTTGTACATGAATGCCTGCTTCTGGCCGAGGAATGTGTAAGCGTAACGTACGGCACGGCGCAAGATGCGTCGGATTACGTAACCTGCCTTGGCGTTGCTTGGCAACTGACCATCGGCGATAGAGAAGGCTACGGCACGGAGGTGGTCGGCGCAGACACGCATAGCGATATCAATCTTCTCCTGCTCATCCTTGCCCTCGCCATTCTCACCAGTAGGAGTAGTGAAGCCATACTTCTTGCCAGAGATAGCCTCGATTTCCTTGATGATTGGCTGGAAGATATCTGTATCATAGTTAGAGTGCTTGTCCTGCAACATGCGAACCAAGCGCTCGAAGCCCATACCTGTATCGATAACGTGCATTGGGAGAGGTTCGAGAGAACCATCAGCCTTGCGGTTGTACTGCATGAACACGATGTTCCAGATTTCGATGACCTGAGGGTTATCCTTGTTTACCAACTCACGGCCTGGCACCTGAGCCTTCTCCTCTGGAGTACGAGAATCCACGTGAATCTCTGAGCAAGGACCGCAAGGACCTGTTTCGCCCATCTCCCAGAAGTTGTCGTGCTTGTTACCGTTGATGATGTGGTCGGCTGGCACGTGCTTAGCCCAGTAACCTGCAGCCTCGTTGTCGCGTTCCAGACCTTCCTCCTTGCTACCCTCGAATACGGTAACATAGAGATCGGCAGGGTTGAGCTTCAAAACTTCAGTAAGATACTCCCATGCCAAATCAATGGCACCCTCCTTAAAGTAGTCACCGAAGCTCCAGTTACCGAGCATCTCGAACATGGTGTGGTGGTAAGTATCGTGACCCACCTCTTCGAGGTCGTTGTGCTTACCGCTTACACGGAGACATTTCTGAGTATCAACACGACGAACATCCTTGCCTGGGTCTTTTGTACCGAGGATGATGTCTTTCCACTGGTTCATACCAGCGTTTGTAAACATCAGCGTTGGGTCATCCTTGATAACCATAGGTGCTGATGGAACAATCTTGTGGCCTTTACCTTCGAAGAATTTCTTGAAGGATTCGCGCACTTCATTAGCTGTCATCATATCTTTTTTATATTTATCTTTAATTTCTTTTTCCTGTTTTGGAGAGGGGATTGAGAGTCCTCTCAGAAAATATTTTTGCCCTTTAGGGCATTTTCTTCCGAAAATCTTTGCAAAGATAAGAAGAATTGTTTAATTTTGCAACTAAATTAATTATTTTTGAAATTAAAGACGGAAAAAATGGCAATAATTCCAGATAAAACAACGAAATTGTACTATTCTATCAAGGAAGTAGGTGAAATGTTTGGTCTAAACGACTCTACGTTGAGATATTGGGAAAAGGAGTTTCCTTTTCTCAAACCGAAGGTTGCTGGCAACAAAGTGCGCCAGTATACCGATAAGGATATTGAGCAGGTAAGGCTCATCTACAACCTTATCAAGGTGAAGGGATTGAAGATTGCGGCTGCCCGTAAGTATCTGAACCAAAACAGAACGGGTGCCGAGAAATCTTCTGAAGTTCTCGACACCCTTATTTCTGTAAGAGACCAGCTCAAAGAACTCAAAAAGCAGCTCGATGGACTGGTTTAAGACTTTGAGCTTTGAACTTTGAGCTTTGAACTTTATGATTAGTTGAAAGGTTAGGGGATGGTGGGTTACCACGCTTCTTCGCCGAAGACATTCTTGATGGTAACTTTAGCAGCTTCTTTCTTGCTCAGCTGATGGCTCCAGGCTACTCTGCCCTTGGTGGCGGCACCTGGACCATGGTTCTTGTACTCGCTATATTCTGTCGTTTCTTCGTTCTTAGAGTTGTTCCAGTTGTGCCAACCCTCAGGACGGATGTGGCTGCCCATCTCGCAATTCATGAAGAGAGTCTTGGCGAACGGACGCCAAGGACGACCCAGATATACTTTCTTTACACCATCGGCTGCTGTTAATCTGCACTTGTTGAACACATAGCCGTATTTCTGACCGGCTGGGCTTGATGCGGCTGTAATGTAGCTGTCGGCCTTGCTGTGAATCTCACAATTCTCAAACCATGCCAGACTAGGACCGAAGATGAAATCGGTGGTACCCTCGATGTAGCAGTCGTAGAAGGCGATGCGAGAGCCTGCTCTGCCTGTATATACGGTGTCCTGATTTCCCAAGAGTCGGCAGTTCTGTACCAGAATATGGTCGCCTTCGATGTGGAGAGCCACTGCCTGTCCCAGTTTGGCGGCATTGTTCTCGATAGTGATATTCTTCAGCGTGATATAGTTGCCCTGCACCTTGAGGGTGTAAGTGCGGAAGGTGCCCATCTTCTTGCCTTTGGCTGCTGCCTCGGAGTCAAGACCGCCGATAGGCATCAGGATGTTGGCGTGGTCATCCCAGGTGATGATAGTCTGGTCACGGTCTTCACCGCAGATGGTGATGTTGGTGAGCCAGGTTGGGATGATGAGCTTCTCCTTGTAAACTCCCTTCTTTACATAGATTACCTTGGTGTAGTCCATGAAGGCGCGGCACACTTCGATGGCCTCGTCGATGGTGCGGAATTCGCCTGTTCCGTCACGGGATACTACCAGGGTATCTGGGTTGTCATACTTGTTGGCTGCTGCCAGAGGCAACAGGGTCAACATCATTAAAAATGATAAGAATAATTTTTTCATATTGTTTTTAAGCTTGTTGTTTTGAATCTGTTTTATAAGATGTTGAAATCTGTATGATTTCATAGAGAATCGCCAGGTTTAAAATCCGGCGATTCTCTATTATTTATCTTTTCTTTATTATCATAAACTCCTAACTTATAGGATTCTCTGTACTTCCTGCAGATCATCAATATTTCGGAGTTGATTCATAATGGTTTTGACTTCTTCGCGGTCGTGAATACGGAGTTCGATTGTTCCGTCGAAGATGCCGTTATCACTACTGATTGTTATCTTGTGGATATTGATACCCAACTGGTCGCTAATCACCTTACTTACATCCAGCAGCATGCCCTTACGATCGATACCCTTGATTTCGATGGTAGCATCGAAGAGTATCTGCTTGTGCATATCCCATTTGGCATCTACGATGCGGTTGCCGAAACTGGACTTCAGTTTGGCTGCTATGCTGCAAGAGCGCTTATGTATTTCGATGCGGTTCTTGTTGTCGATAAAGCCCATAACGTCATCGCCAGGAATCGCATGGCAGCAGCTAGGGAAGATAAACTGGTTGATATTCTCCTCGGTCAGGATGAGTGGCTTCTTCTTGTTGAAGTCTTTGCCCACCACGAAAAGATCCTGAGGTTTTACGATGCCTTTTTCTGGAGCCTTCTCCTTGCTCTTGCCCAGGAATGGGATATAATTGCGCCAGCTGCTGGCCTGCTGTTTCTTAGGCTTGCCCTGCAACTCATCGAAGTCTTTATCGCCCAGGATAATCTGATGGTCTCCCAATGACTGGAAGAGGGTTTCAGGCTTCTGGATATTATGAAAATCGCATAGGCGGTCTACCACCGACGCACTCATCTCGATGCTGTTCTTCTTGAGCCATTCGGTGAGTATGTTTTCTCCCTTCTTCTGAACCTCTCGTGAATCGCGGCGCAGGATGGCAAGAATCTTGCTCTTTGCCTTGGCCGAACTGACGAAGTTGACCCATTCTTCCTGTACATGCTGGCTCTTGGAAGTAAGAATCTCAACCTGGTCGCCACTTTGCAGCTTATGGCTCAGCGGAACCAGCTTATGGTTTACCTTGGCTCCAATGCAGTGGCTGCCCAGGAAGGTATGAATCTGGAAGGCGAAGTCGAGGGCAGTACAGCCTGCCGGCATCGTCTTGATTTCTCCCTTTGGTGTGAAGACGAAGATTTCTGAAGCATAGAGGTTCAGCTTGATGGCATCGAGGAAGTCCATGGCATCCGGCTGCGGATCGTCCAGAATCTCCTTGATGGTGCTGAGCCAGTCGTTCAGCTCGTTCTCATCTTCTGTATATTCACCTTCGTTTCCTTCTTTGTATTTCCAGTGGGCAGCAAATCCCTTTTCTGCTACCTCGTCCATACGGTCGGAACGGATCTGCACTTCTATCCATCTTCCCTGCTTACTCATCAGGGTAACGTGGAGTGCCTGATAACCGTTTGCTTTCGGATGGTTCAACCAGTCGCGCAGACGGTCTGGATGGCTCTTGTAGATTTTGCTGATGGCTACGTAGATATTGAAGCATTCGTTTACTTCGTTTGCTCTCACCTTTGGCGTAAAGATGATGCGCACAGCAAGAATGTCGTAAATCTCATCGAAGGTAACGTGCTTGTTCTGCATCTTGTTCCAAATAGAATAAGGGCTCTTCACGCGTGCTTTGATTTTGTATTCTACGCCTAACTTGTCGAGTTCTTCGCGGATAGGTGCAGTAAAACTCTCGAAGAGGGTATCGCGCTGCGATTCGGTATCGGCAAGCTTGTGCTCAATATTGGCATACTCCTGTGGATGGTCGTAGCGGAAGCTGAGGTCTTCGAGTTCGGTCTTGATTTTGTTCAAGCCCAATCGGTTGGCGAGAGGTGCATAAATATACAAGGTTTCGCCCGCAATCTTGTATTGTTTGTTGGCCGGTTGCGATTCCAGCGTGCGCATGTTGTGCAGGCGGTCGCAAATCTTGATAAGGATAACACGGATGTCATCGCTCATAGTGAGCAAT
The DNA here is from genome assembly GCF_015074785.1 of Segatella copri. Classification (NCBI taxonomy): domain Bacteria; kingdom Pseudomonadati; phylum Bacteroidota; class Bacteroidia; order Bacteroidales; family Prevotellaceae; genus Segatella; species Segatella copri. The sequence continues at coordinate 1,911,640 of NZ_CP042464.1, read as the reverse complement.
AGCTTTTTGAAGTTTTCTGCCTGTGCGGATGCCTTATCGCCGAAGATTCCACCACTGATCTTGGTGAGTCCATCAACGATTTGTGCCACCTTGGCTCCAAAGATGTTTGAGATATCTTCTACTGTGTAGTCGGTATCTTCTACCACATCATGAAGCAGTGCGGCACAGATGCTCGTTGAGCCGAGCCCCATCTCCTCGCAGGCTATCTGAGCCACGGCGATAGGGTGCATGATATATGGTTCGCCCGAGAGGCGGCGCACACCTTTGTGCGCCTGTCGGGCGAAGTTGAATGCCTTGGTCACTATATCTACCTTCTTGCGGTGTCGTGAACTCAGGTAGGTGTCAAGCAGGTGTTGAAAGGCATCGCCAATCAACTGGTTATCAGCCTGCTCTCTTTCGAGGTCTTTCAAGTTCTGGTCATCCATAGTGGGTCCCTCCAATAAATAATGTTCTTAATTAGACTGAAAAAACTACAGCGTACGTAGTTCTTTTATTTCACTTTGATTTTCTTTCCGGCACGGATACTGTTACCCTTGATGCCGTTCAGTTTGCGCAGTTTCTTAACGGTTGTTCCGTGGCGTGCTGCTATTTCAGAAAGGGTATCACCATTCTTGATGGTTACACTCTTGCTGCCTTGTTTTCTGTTTCTGCCTCGCTTACTGCTCTTCTTGCTGCGTGAAGAAGCGCTGTGGCGACTGTAGCTGCTTCGTGGGCGGCTATAGGTAGGCTGTGCATCGTTGACATCTACTGTAGCGCGCTTCAGGAAGAGTTCATCGGCTCTGTAAGCACAGATGCTGTCCTGCTGGTCGATGAAACTACCGATGAGGGTAGATGGAAGACGTAATACCATCGGATGGTTCAATCCGTTGATGATATCATGACGATACTGTGGATTCAGATTGCGCAGGTGCTCGATGTTGATGTTCAGCACTTTGGAAATCTGCTCCAGGTGGATATCTTTTGATACTACGATAGTGTCTGTCTTTACTGGCAGTTCGCTTACCATAGGGCAGATGTTATGATCGCAGTAGTAGTTCATGATGTAGTTGGCAGCGATGAAAGCTGGTACATATCCACGTGTTTCCTTTGGCAGATATGGATAGATGTTCCAGTAGTCGGCGTTGCCTTTTGCACGATGGATGGCCTTGTTGATATTGGTTGGACCGCAGTTGTAAGCTGCAATCACGAGACTCCAATCGTCGAATATTTTGTACAGGTCGCTCAGATAGTGAGCGGCTGCATAGGATGCTTTTACCGGGTCGCGGCGTTCATCGATGAGTGAGTTTACTTCCAGTCCATATCGCTTGCCGGTAGGCAGCATAAACTGCCATAAACCTGTGGCACCAACGCGTGATACTGCTTTAGGGTTGAGTGCCGATTCGATAACTGGCAGATATTTCAATTCCAGTGGCAGGTTGTAAGCCTCTAATGCCTCTTCGAAGATAGGCATGTAGAAGTTACTTGCTCCCAACATAAAACTTACCGAACGGCGTAGTTTGCCGCTGTATCGGTCTATGAATTTCTGTACAACCTCATTGTATGGCATTTCGATGATGGTAGGCATTCTCTTCAGACGGTCGATATACACTTCCTTCTCGAAGACAGGGTTTACATCGCGGTATTTGCAGGTTGTATCTGCCATCATGTAAGTCTGTGCATTGTAAAGGTGGAGCAGGCTGTCGAGGTTATCTTCCATTCCCTCAGGTACTTCGATTTCCTCCTGCTTTCCGTCTTTGTCGGTAACGGTGATGATATCATCGTTATCTGTTTCTTCTGTAACGTCGGTTTGGGCATGAATGCCTTGTAAGCTGAACAGCATCGCTGCTGCCATGACTAGTATTTTCTTCATATTGATGTTTTATCTCGTCTATGTTTCTAATTTCTATTTTGCGTTATAATATATATAGGTGTATTCTAACTCCTCACTCATTAAAATGTGAGTGAGCAACTTACGCCGAGGCTTCCAGACCGCAGCGGATTGGCAGTCTTGTTGCCGTTATTCAGCATGGTAGGCTCTATTCTGAGCGAGAGATCATCGGAGATGTCAAATTCCGAGAGCGATGCATCTACGTAGGCATCAATCACAGAGAAGGCATAGATGCCTATCATGACGAAGGTTCCCAAGTCTCTCCAACGGCGATATTTATCTTTTCGCTTGCGGAAGATTTCCTTATAGCGTTCTATGTTCGATTCGTTGATCTGGGCGCCCAAGTGCAGAAACTGATTGTAGCTCTGGGTGTTGGGGTCATCGTCCATAATATCCATGTAGGCTTGCGAATAGTCGTGATACATCTGGTTGTTCCAGGTGATGGCGTATGTACAGCCTACGAAACCGCCATAGATGAAAGGCAGTTTCCAATATTTGCGATTGTATATCTGTCCGGCACCAGGTAATACAAGTGCCAACCACATGGCACGCTTGGTATCAGGTCGCCAGGTTGCCCAGTTGCGCTTTTTGCGTACAGGCTTTGCTGGTTGGGTGAGGCTTGCCAGTTTGCTGCTGTCTTGTGCGGTAAGCATCGAGTCGATGGCTATTTTTGCCGAGTCGGCTGATGCAATGGTTGGCACATCGGTCACTTGTTTTTTTTGTTTCGACTTCTGTGCCTGTGCGCCCATCGGTGCCAGAAGCAGCAGGGTTGCCAAACAGATTTGTGATATACTGAGTTTCACTTTTATTCTTGCTTTAACTGATCGAAAACATTCATGATGTGCTCCAGCTCCTCTTCGTTGGCGAATGGAATGCTGATTTTTCCCTTGCCCTTAGCAGAGCAGGTGAACTGCACTTTGGTATTGAGAAACTGTGACAGGCGGTTTTTGAGTTGTGTAAATTCCTCAGGCATCTGAGCCTTAGCCGTGATGGTTTTCTTACCGCTCTCGATGTCTTCTCCGCTCTTGAGTCGCTGTACCATCTCTTCAACCTTTCTTACTGAGTAGCCGTTCTTCTGTATCTCCTTGAACAACTTGATTTGCAGCGAAGGTGAGTCGAGGGCCAGTAGGGCACGGCAATGACCCATGTCGATTTCTTTCTTCTGTAGTGCCATCTGCACCTGGGCAGGGAGTTTGAGCAGTCGCAGATAGTTGGCGATAGCTGCACGGCTCTTGCCCACACGTTCTGAAATTTTCTCCTGTGTCATACCCTCGTTTTCCAGAAGGTGTTCGTAGGCGAGTGCTATTTCTATGGCGTTGAGGTCTTGGCGCTGGATATTCTCTACGAGCGCCATTTCCATTACGTTCTCATCGCTGATGGTGCGGATGTATGCAGGGATAGCTGTCAGCCCCGCAAGTTGTGAAGCGCGCCAGCGGCGTTCACCGGCGATAATCTGGAATCTGTTTTCTGAAACCTGTCTTAAGGTGATAGGCTGGATGATGCCTATGGCCTTGATGCTTTCGGCGAGCTCATGTAGGGCTTCGTCGTCAAACTCCCGGCGTGGCTGATTGGGATTCGCCTCAATCTGGTCGAGAGGAATTTCATTGATGGTACTGCTGCCCTGGGTGCGCACTCCCTCGGTAGAGATGAGGGCATCGAGTCCGCGTCCTAAAGCGTTACTCTTTGTACCGTTGTTGTATTTCTTGTGTACTGCCATTTTTTTACTTTTAATTTTGGACATTGAACTTTCTAAAAGGGTTCAATTTCCAAATCTTAACTATTCTTGTTGATAATCTCCTTTGCCAAGGCCAGATGGTTCTTGGCTCCATTGCTTTCTGCATCGTAAAGGATAACTGGGAGACCATGGCTCGGACTCTCGCTCAGCTTCACGTTGCGCTGGATTACGGTCTTGAACACCAATTCCTGGAAGTGGCGTTTCACCTCGTCGTATATCTGGTTGGCAAGGCGTAGACGACTATCATACATGGTGAGCAGGAAACCTTCTATCTCGAGTTTCGGATTCAGCTTGCTCTTGATGATCTTGATGGTGTTGAGTAATTTGCTGATACCTTCAAGAGCGAAATATTCACATTGGACTGGGATGATGACACTGTCAGCTGCCGTCAACGAATTGACGGTGATGAGGCCGAGCGAAGGCGAACAGTCTATCAGGATGTAGTCGTATTCGTCACGGATAGGCTGCAGTAATGTCTTAATCACCTTTTCGCGATTTTTGAGATTCAGCATTTCTATCTCGGCACCTACCAGGTCGATATGACTAGGAATGATGTCGAGTCCATCAATGTCGGTGGTGTAGATGGCATCGCGCACGTCTGCATGGTCGATGATGCATTCGTAGAGCGAGCAGTCTACCTCGCTGATGTCCACGCCCAATCCACTGGAAGCGTTTGCCTGTGGGTCGGCGTCCACTACGAGTACAGTTTTCTCTAGCGTGGCAAGCGATGCTGCCAAGTTAATGGTGGTAGTAGTCTTTCCTACACCGCCTTTTTGGTTAGCTAATGCGATGATTTTTCCCATTTTCTTAGTAAATTTTCGGCAAAGATACAAAAATATTGTGAGAAAGTCGCTATCTTTAAAGGTTTTTTCGTACTTTTGCACCAAAAAGAAAGATATTTTTATGGAAAATAAGAAACCGTTAGTATTAATTTCGAATGATGATGGCTATCATGCCAATGGAATCAAGACCCTGGTGAACTTTCTGAAAGACTGGTGCGACCTGCTGGTTGTAGCACCGGAAAGTGCCCGTTCGGGATTCGCCTGTGCCTTCTCGGCTACTACTCCCTTGCGCCTGAAGCGTCGCCACAATATGGGGAATGATGTTGAGGTTTGGTCATGTAGCGGCACACCGGTTGACTGTGTGAAACTGGCGTTGGATCAGTTTCTTGCAGATCGCAAGCCTGATCTGATTATCGGCGGTATCAATCATGGTGACAATTCGAGCGTGAATAATCATTATTCGGGAACTATGGGCGTAGCTAAGGAGGGCTGTATGCAGCATATTCCAAGCATAGCCTTCAGCAGTTGCAATTATGATGAAAATGCTGATCTCACTCCTTTGCGCGATGGGGTGCTGAAGGTTGTTAAGATGGTGCTGGAGAAGGGATTGCCAGAATATACCTGTCTGAATGTCAACTTCCCGGCTTTGCCTCCGTTCAAGGGTTTCAAGGGTTGCCGGATGACTCATGGCTCCTGGATCAATGAGGTGGATCATCGCACTCATCCGCATGGATATGATTATTATTGGATGGTGGGTGAATACCGTAATGACGAACCGGAGGCAACGGATACCGACCAGTGGGCTGTGAATCATGGTTACATCGCTATTACCCCAACTAAGATTGATGTAACGGATTATGATTGGTTAAAGAATTTTGAATTATGAAGTATTACCTGATAGTAGGCGAGGCTAGTGGAGATTTGCATGCCAGCAGATTGATGCGCTCGTTGAAAAAAATAGACGAGTTTGCTGAATTCCGTTTCTTCGGTGGTGATTTGATGGCTGCTGAAGGTGGCACTCGCGTCAAGCATTTTAAGGAGTTGGCTTATATGGGTTTTGTGCCTGTACTGCTACATTTGGGTACCATCTTTTCGAACATGAAGAGATGCAAGGAAGATATTGTGAAATGGAAACCGGATGTAGTGATACTGGTAGATTATCCGGGATTTAATCTCAAGATAGCTAAGTTCTTGAAAAAGAACACCAATATCCCTGCCTGTTATTACATTTCTCCTAAGATATGGGCATGGAAGGAGTGGCGGATCCGCAGCATTAAACGTGATATTGCTGAACTCTTCTCAATCTTGCCATTCGAGGTGCCGTTCTTCGAAAAGAAGCACCGTTATCCTATTCACTATGTAGGTAATCCTACGGCTCAGGAAGTAGGGGAGTTCAGGTCGGGATATCATCAGAGTTTTACGGAATTCTGTCAGGAGAATAATCTTGACACCTATCGTCCTGTTATCGCTTTGCTGGCAGGAAGCCGTCTGCAGGAAATCAAAGACAATCTGCCGGCGATGATTGAGGTGGCTGAGCGTTTTGAAGATTATCAGATGGTGCTTGCCGGTGCTCCTTCGATAGACGATGCTTACTATGAGAAGTTTATCAAAGGTACACCTGTCAAACTGGTGCGTAACAAGACTTATCCGCTCTTGTCGCATGCTACGGCAGCTCTTGTTACCAGTGGTACTGCAACTTTAGAGACGGCTCTTTTCGATGTGCCTCAGGTGGTATGTTATGAAACGCCTGTACCTCATCTCATCCGTTTCGGTTTCAAGCATATCATCAAGGTGAAGTTTATCTCGCTGGTGAATCTTATCGCCAATAAGGAGATTGTGCCGGAGATGCTTGCCGACCGCTTTACGGTTGATGGTATTGCCAACGAACTTTATCAGATTCTTCCGGGAGAACCTGGCAGGGATAAGATGTTGGCAGAATATCAGGAAGTTCGAACTCAGTTAGGCGATAAGGTTGCGCCGGATGAGGCTGCGGGCATCATGTTTGATCTTCTGGTTAAGCGTAGGGAAATGCTTCTCCGTATGGCTCGTGAGCGTGCTGAAGCTGAAGCCAAAGCTGCAGCTGAGGCTGCAGAACGTGCGCGACAGAAGGCGATAGCTGAAGCCGAGGCTGCTAAGAAACGTGCCGAAGAGGAAGCTTTGGCGGCGCAGAAACGGGCAGAAGAAGAGGCTGAACTGGCAAGAATAAGGGCAGAAAAAGCCCGACTGGCTGCTGAGGCTAAGGCACGTGAGGCTCAGCAGCGTGCTGCCCAGGCGCAGCATGAGGCGTGGGAAGCCCAGAAGGGTGAACGCTTTGAAGAAGAACAGGAAAAAGGTGTATAGCTTTTTCATGGGTCATCGCAAGTACTTACGTGATCCATCGGAGCTACTTGCGTTTTTATGGTATATGAAAAAGAAAGGCAGGGGTTCTTTGAGGAATCCCTGCCTTTCTTTGTGCTTGACCAAACTATAGGCTTGGCCTTTATCTCATAAAAGATGTATTATCCAAACAACTGGATGGTGTATAGGTAGATTACTGCTGCCGGTATCGCCATGAGCGAAGAGTCGAAGCGGTCGAGCATGCCTCCATGTCCTGGCAGGATGTTGCCACTATCCTTTACTCCGAGGGTACGCTTGAAGAGGCTTTCTACCAAATCGCCCCATGTGCCGAAGAATACCACAACCAGACCTAAACCTTCCCAACCGAGAATGCTGAGACGGTGGGCTTCCCCATCATTGGCAATATAGCCGATAATGCCTGCTGCTATCAGTACGAATATGCCTCCGCCTATGCTGCCTTCCCAACTCTTGGCTGGACTGATGCGAGGAAAGAGCTTATGCTTGCCGAAAAGCGAACCGCTGCAATAGGCACCGGTATCATTGGTCCAGAGGAAAATGAAAATGCTCAAAGGCAACAGCATGTCGTAATGTATCTGACCATCGAAGGCTGATGTCTCGAAACTCAATACATTGATCATCGAGAAAGGCAAGGCGATGTACAACTGAGAGAGCATAGTGTAAGCCCAATCGTTGATGGCATCCTTATTGCCCGTATACAGTTCACTGATGAAGAGATAGAGGATGGTGAGCAGATAAGGTACGAAAACCACGAAATTGCCCACAATGCCCATGCGGAAACCAGCCACGGCAAGGAAGAAGTAAACACCCGCCACGGTGCTGATGAAACGGTTTACCGTAACATTCTCCTTCTGGTTAACTAATCCGCAATACTCCCAGATGCTCAATCCTGTAATGAGGGCGAACAGGATAACCATTGCCCTGGGATTGAGAAAGCAAGATACCATACACACCACGAAAAATACGCCTGTGATGGATCTTATCACTAGATTCTTCTGTTTGTCAGTCATATCGGTTTGTTTTATTCGTTCTTGTTTTCTTCCGAACCTTCATCCTTCTTGGAAGTCTCATCAGAATCTGCATTCTTCTTCTGGTTCTCTTCATGCTCCTTGATGGCAGCCTGAACTTCAGGAAGTTCCTTTACGGCGTCATCGTCAATCTTAGGCTGTTCGTCTTCCATGATTTCCTGCGAACGGCTCAACCAAGGGCGCTTGCCAAAGATATGTTCTACGTCTTCTGCCATAATCACCTCTTTCTTGATCAGGAGCTCTGCTAAGGCATTGTGGCCTTCCTTGTGCTCCATCAGAATGTTCTTGGCACGGGTATACTGCTCGTTGACAATCTTCAGAACTTCCTGGTCTATCTCGCGGGCTGTAGACTCAGAGTACGGACGCTGGAATGCATATTCGTTCCGGTTGTAAAAGCAGATGTTTGGCAACGTCTTGCTCATACCGAGATAAGCTACCATACCATAAGCACTCTTTGTGGCGCGCTCCAGGTCGTTCATGGCTCCTGATGAAATATGACCGGTGAAGAGTTCTTCTGCGGCACGTCCACCCATTAATGAACACATCTCGTCGAGCATCTGTTCCTTGGTGGTTATCTGGCGCTCTTCTGGCAGATACCATGCAGCACCGAGAGCCTGACCACGAGGTACGATGGTAACCTTGATGAGAGGGTTGGCATACTGGCAGAACCATGAGATGGTTGCGTGGCCTGCTTCGTGGAGAGCGATGCTACGCTTTTCGTCGGCAGTCATCACCTTAGTCTTCTTCTCTAAACCGCCTACAATACGGTCTACTGCATCGAGGAAATCCTGTTTGCAAACAGCCTTCTTGTCGTGGCGTGCAGCAATAAGGGCTGCCTCGTTACAAACGTTGGCAATATCTGCACCCGAGAATCCTGGAGTCTGACGGGCCAGTAGATCAACATCTACTGTTTCGTCTATCTTGATAGGTTTGAGATGAACCAGGAAGATTGCCTTACGTTCGTTCAAACCAGGGAGATCTACGTGAATTTCGCGGTCGAAACGTCCGGCACGGAGCAAGGCGCTGTCGAGCATGTCTACACGGTTGGTAGCAGCAAGGATGATGACACCACTGTTGGTGCCGAAACCATCCATCTCTGTAAGGAGAGCGTTCAAGGTGTTCTCGCGCTCATCATTACCACCCATGGCTGGGTTCTTGCTGCGGGCACGGCCTACAGCATCAATCTCATCGATAAAGATGATACAAGGTGATTTCTCTTTAGCCTGGCGGAACAGGTCGCGTACACGTGAGGCACCTACACCTACGAACATTTCAACGAAGTCGGAACCGCTCATGGAGAAGAAAGGTACGCCAGCCTCGCCGGCAACAGCCTTAGCCAAGAGGGTCTTACCAGTTCCCGGAGGGCCTACGAGAAGGGCTCCCTTTGGAATCTTACCACCCAAGTCGGTATATTTTTGTGGGTTTTTCAGGAAGTCTACAATTTCCTTCACTTCCTGCTTGGCACCTTCCTGTCCGGCCACATCCTTAAAGGTGATGCCGATGGCATTTCCCTTTTCGTACATCTTAGCTTTGCTTTTGCCCACGCTGAAGATGCCGCCGCCCATACCGCCGCTGCCCATACCGCCGCTGAATCTTCCAGACATCCAAAGGATGAAGAATACGAAGAAGAGCAGAGGTGCCAGATTGAAGAGCGTGCTTAAGAAGTCGTTATCCTTCTGGTTGTCGTAGCTGAAGGAGCGTATCTTCTTTTCCTTCAACATCTGGTTGGCATAGCGTTCCACTTCGTCAACCGAGCCGAACTGTACTTTTACGTATGGGTTAGGACCTACAGACTTTGCCGGCATATTGTATACATCGCGCGTATATTTCGGGTTGATGTATATTTTGAGGGTGCTTTCTGTTTTATTGGCCACAACACTGAGCACATAACCCTTGTCTACATACTGTTTGAACTGGGTGTATGTGGCTTCCTTGGCAGCGCTGCCTCCAATCGCATCGCCTCCTCCTGTAAAGAAGAGGATAATCATGGTGATGAGGCAGATGGTGAAAAGCCAGGTCATATTAAATCGTGGCATCTTTGGTCCGCCATTGCCACGAGGCTTCATATTATTGCTTTGTTCCATTTTATTTTATATGTATAACTTTTAGTCGAAAAACATTGTCTGATCCATCATGTAGGATGGGAGAGACTGACTAGTCGAGATTAGGTATATGGGTAAGTTTTGCATCCTCCCATAAATGTTCGAGGTCGTAATAAGCACGTACTTCCGGAAGAAAAATGTGTACTAATACGTCGACAAAGTCCATTGCCACCCACTGGTCGTTGCCGAGACCTGCTACATTTACAGGTTTTTCTTTCAGATTCTTGCGCACGATGTCTCCCACAGAACCTGCGATAGCTTCAACCTGAGTAGGGCTTCCTCCCTGGCAGATGATGAAGTACTTGGCAATGCTTCCATCAATTTCTGTCAGGTCGGCGATAACAATGTCTTGACCTTTCTTTTCTTGTATACCTTCTTTAATAGTCTCTACGAGTTGTTTAACTGTGTTCATTTATCTTTTCTTTCTTACTTAATTTATATTCTCTATTTTTCTGCAAAGATACATTATTATAATGGAAAATCGACTTAAAAGGCAAAAAAAATGTGGAAAATTAAAGAAATTGCGTTTTTTTTAGAAAAAAGTGCCGAAAAATTTTGTAGGTTCAAAAAAAACTAGTACCTTTGCACTCGCAATTGAGAAATGAACATCTCTTTTGCTGATATTGGGATATGGTGTAATGGTAACACTACAGATTCTGGTCCTGTCATTCCTGGTTCGAGTCCGGGTATCCCAACAATCAAAAAGTTCTATTTTAAGTTTGGGATATGGTGTAATGGTAACACTACAGATTCTGGTCCTGTCATTCCTGGTTCGAGTCCGGGTATCCCAACTCATACGGTAAGGCATCTTTCAGTAATGAAAGGTGTTTTTTTTTTGTTTATAGGAATTCTGTTTTATGGAGTATTCATAACAATAAACCCCAGGGCGAAAGCCCTGGGGTTTATTGTATTTATTTCTTCTCGGCATCAATAGCCTTGATTTTCTGCTTTACCATTTCGAGGTCAGCCTTGAGTTTCTCAATCTTACGGTTCATTTCTTCTACCAGGCTGTTGCCCTTCTTGCTGGCCGTATTGAAGAAACCGAGGTTGTTCTCGTAGGTAGTAATCTCGCTGCGCAACTGGTCGTAGCGGCGCAAGAGTTTACCACGCTCATTGCCGAGTGCATTGCCGCCTTCCTTGGCAACATTCTTCAAGTTGTTCTTGAAGTTGTCGAAGTGGCGCTTTGCGTTGGTGGCGTGAAGTTTCTCGTAGGCTGCATCGATAGCCTCATGATACTCTTTATAGACCTTGTCTTTCTCTTTGAAAGGAACGTGTCCGATTGCACTGTATTGCTTGGCAAGATCTTTGAGCTTCTTTTGGAAATCGTTGTCTGAAATCTCTGCAACTACAAGTTCCTTGAGCTGGGCAATAATGTTGCGCTTCTTGTCCAGATTGGCATGTTCCTCGCTGCGTGAACCGGCATTCTGCTTGTTGCGGGCTTCGAAGAACTTGTTGCAGGTATCCAGAAATTCCTTCCAGAGCAATTCGCCTTGTTTATGAGGTACGGTACCCACCTTCTTCCATTCTTTCTGGAGAGCGATGAGTTTGTCGCCAGTTTTCTTCCAGTCTGTACTGTCAGCCAGTTCCTTTGCCTTGTTTACGAGTTGCTGTTTCTTTTCGAGATTGGTAGAGTAGGTATCTTTCAGTCCTTTGAAGAATTCTGCCTTCTTGTTGAAGAATTCATCGTTGGCGATGCGGAAACGCTCGAAAATCTTGACGTTCATCTTCTGAGGGGCAAAACCGATAGTGCGCCACTCTTTCTGAATCTCTATGATTTCCTGGGTAACCTTTTCCCAGTCCTTGGCAGTCTTGTATTCTCCTTGGTTGGCAGCCTCTACCTTTTCGCAGAGGGCAGTCTTCTTGGCGAGGTTTTCCTCTTCCTTGGCACGCAGGTCTTCGAAGTGCTGCTGGTGCTTCTTGTTGATAACAGTGCTGGCAGCCTTGAAGCGTTCCCAAATCTGCTCTCTCAACTCCTTGGCAACAGGACCGATTTCGCGATATTGCTGGTGGAGGTCCTGAAGCTGGTGGAAGGCAGAAATAACATCCTCTTCTTCATTGAGCTTCTCTGCAGCCTCGCAGAGTTGGGTCTTGGCTTCAAGATTCTTCTTGAAGTCATATTCGCGAGCTTCGCTGTTCAACTTGAGCATGTCGTAGAACTGCTCTACATAGAGCTGATAGTTCTTCCATACCTCGTTTGCCTTGTCTGCAGGGATGTTTTTGATTTCCTTCCATTCCTGCTGCAAGGCCTTGAAGTCCTGATATGATTTGTTGGCCTCCTCCGGTGAGGTGGTCATGGCCTTTATCTTTTCGATAATTTCCTCTTTTTTGCGGAGATTATCTTGTTTTTCTTCTTCTTGTGCCAGGAAGATTTTGGCTCTTTTCTCCTTGATGAGTTGCATCTCAGCCTTGAAGGCTTCTTCGGTGTCATCCGGTAGAAGGATATACTTCTCTGGGTCACCGCCTTTTGCGAGATACTCTTTCATCTGTGCGTCTCTTTCTGCGAGATGAATCTTGTAGAAAGTAGTCTTGAGTAGGTCGAGTTCCTCCTTGTTTGGATTTTCGCTGCTATGAGCGATTTCCTTTACTCTTTCGAGCACTTCCTGCTTGGTGGCATAAGCCTTCTTGGCAGGGTCTTCCAGGGTGCTCTGCTGCAACAGAGCTTTTTCTTGAGAGTCCATCATGTCACTTTGTTTAGTTTATGATTCGAGTTTCTTGGGCCGGTAGTCGCTTATCCGCAATTCGGCCCCATACAAAATTATATTATTAATAAGTTGCAAACTTAAAAAAAAAAATCGAATATCATGCCATGATATTCGATTTTTTAATTTTTTTTGTATTTATAATAGCCTTTTTCTTGCTAATCATCGTTTTATGTGCTCTTTCAGGCTCCTTAATGCATATCAGAGTGGTATATGCTTAGAGCAGGCGCTTGTATCTGAGGAAGCCCCATGAAAGTGCAGAAACGAGCACGGAGATAACCAGGGCAATGGCAAATCCGTAATGGCTGTCTTCCATACCGTTGATTAAGTTCATACCGAACAATGAGGAAATCAGCGTAGGCAACATCATGACGATACTGATACTGGTCAGGGTACGCATCGTGGTATTCATGTTGTTGTTGATGATGCTCGAATAGGTATCCATCGTCGACTCCAGAATGTCGGAGTAGATGCTTGTGGTTTCGCGTGCCTGTGTCATCTCGATGTTTACGTCTTCGATGAGGTCGGCATCAAGTTCGTCCACCTGCAGCTTGAACTTCAACTTAGACAGGAGATTCTCGTTGCCTCGGATAGAGGTGATGAAGTAGGTAAGGGAGTCCTGTAGGCGGCTCAGGCCAATCAGGCTCTCATTGTTCACACCATGATCGAGGTTTCGTTTTGCCTTTTCTATGAGCGAATTGATCTGTTTCAATCGCTTCAGATACCAAACCGCTGATGAAAGGAAGAGACGGAAGGTCATGTCTACATAGTCGGTGAACCCCTCGCTGCGCTTCTGCTGGTAGCTTACGAAATCAATCATCATATTGGTTTCATAATAGCATACGGTGATGGTAACATCGCGCTTATGGATGATACCCAGAGGCACGGTGGTGTATGGGGTACGGCTGCGTATTTCCTTGACATAAGGGATACGGAGGATGATGAGCATCCAGCCATCGTCATATTCATAGCGGGCACGCTCATCAGTATCGCTGATATCCGAGAGGAAATAATCAGGGATCTTGAATTCTTCTTCCAGCAAGCGCTGGTCTTCATCAGTTGGACATGTTACTTGTATCCAGCAGTTTGGCTGCCACTCATTGAGTACAGTCAGATTCTTGTCTATATTCCAATAAGTCTTCATAGTTTGCTAATCTCCACATAATAAAAGTTTGGGGTATGGAGACTAGCGCTTGGGTACGGCCTACTGAAAGGCTTCATCGTTGCTGAATCTCCACGCCTTACAATTCATTATTGTTCTCCGCGTGATAATCGTCCATTTTGGTGTTATTTTAATGAAACTTATGCAAGTGAATTTGTATAATCTGCTACAGAGATTTTACAAGACTTGCGAAATCGACTGCAAAGGTAATGATTTCTTTTGAAAACTGGAACAAAAAAGCCGAGAATTTTCACTCTCGGCTTTCTTTTTTTATCTTTTTGTAATTTCGTTCCCCATTTTTTACTTTGCAGGAATCTCTGTCAGGAGCTGCTTGACGAGGTTCCAGAAAGGAGCTACGCAACTGATCTGGCAACGCTCATTGGCTGTGTGAGGACTAAGAAGAGTAGGGCCGAATGATACGACATCGAGGTTAGGATACTTGCTCAGGATGATAGAGCACTCCAGACCTGCGTGAACAGCCTGTACCTTACCGTCTGTGCCGTTCTGCTCTTTGTAAACCTTCAATACATGTTCCAGAATGTCGCTCTTAGGGTTAGGGTTCCATCCCATGTAGCTGCCGCTGAATTCAACCTTCATGCCTGCCATGTTGAAACAGCTTTCTACCATTGTGGCAAGATACATCTTGTAGTATTCGTGGCTGGAACGGGCCAGAATCTTGATGGCAGCCTTGCCTTCACCAATCTCAACGATTGCGAGGTTTGAAGAGGTCTCTACGATTTCAGGCATAGATGGAGCCATACGCAATACACCATCGTGGCAAGCGTAGATTGCATCTACAAGATTATCCTGGATTTCGGCAGGAACCTGCATCTTAGGAGTCTCTACATTCTCAGTGAAGAACTCGATGTTCTCAGTTGTTTCAATGCCTTCGAACTCATCACAGATTTCGTCCTTCCAGTCTGCTACCAGGTCATTCAAAGCTTCAATGTTCTCCTTAGGCAGGGTCAGAACAACCTCAGCCTGGAATGGGATGGCATTGCGCATGTTGCCGCCCTGCCATGAAGCTAGACGGGCATCGAGTTCTGAAATAGCTTCACGCACGAAACGAACCATGCATTTGTTGGCATTCGCTCTGCCTTCGTTGATTTCGATACCGGAGTGACCGCCCTTCAATCCCTTGAGGGTTACCTTAACGGCAGCATCTTCCTTGTCGGTTTCTACCTCTTTATAATCGAGAGTTGCTGTGATGTCGATACCGCCAGCGCTACCGATAACGAACTCGCCCCAAACCTCGGTATCGAAGTTCAAGAGAATGTCGCCGTTCAGTTCGCCTGCTGGGAGATCGTTGGCACCATACATGCCTGTCTCTTCGTCGGCGGTAATCAAGCCCTCGATAGGACCGTGCTGCAAATCTTTTGACTCCATTACTGCCATGATGGTAGCTACGCCAAGTCCGTCGTCGCTACCGAGTGTTGTATGATTAGCACGTACCCAGTCGCCATCGATGATGGTTTCGATAGGGTCAGTTTCAAAATTATGCTTGCTGTCTGGTGCTTTCTGAGGAACCATGTCCATGTGCGCCTGCATAATAACGCCTTTGCGGTTCTCCATACCTGGAGTAGCAGGTTTGCGCATCACGATGTTGCCTGCTGGGTCTTGGAATGCCTCTACACCTGCTTCTTTTGCCCAATCGAGCAAATAAGCCTGAATCTTTTCCAAATGTCCTGATGGACGTGGAACTTGTGTTAACTTGTCAAAGTTACGCCAGATTTCAACTGGGTTCAAATTCTTAATGTCAGCCATATTTATTTAATTTAAAATTTATAGTTAATAGTTTATAGGGCATTCTCGCTATACGGCGTAGCCGCTATCAACTATTAACTTTTAACTCTTAACTTTTATCTTTTAACTTTCCCGGTAAACGCCAGTGCTATCCAGGCATAGATTCCCAAAAGGACTACAAGCAGGGTTTGCACGGAGTGTACGATGAGAACGAAGAAGAGGGCATCGTTTGCCTGAATGCCATAGAGTATGAGCATTGTCTTGACGGCAAAATGCCAAGGTCCGGCTCCGTTAGGCGTTGGTACGATGACCGCTATGCTGCCCACGATAAATGTTACCAGACCGCACATCAGATTGAGATGGGAGGTTGCCTCGAAGCATTGGAAGGTGAGATAGTAGTGGAAGAAATAGCTCAACCAGATGCCCAGTGTAAGGGCGATGTAGAGCGGTACATTTCTGACACCTTTCAGCGAGATGATACCTTGCCAGAGTCCTCCCAGTGTTGCTTTCACCTTATTATATATAGCGAGTCGCTTGAGCAGATAGTGAGCCAGGATGAGTACTGCTATGCCACAGATAGCGGTCACAATGTAACCTGTGGCTGTAAACTGGCAGAGTAAACTGTCCATGCTCGTACCTGTTTTCTCAAAGAAATTGAGGAATACCGGAATCTGCATCACAAAGACCAGCGCCGTAATTAGCAGCACGAGGAGTGAATCGATGGCTCTTTCAGTAACGACGGTACCCAAGGCTTTCGGAAACGAAACATCATCCCATTTCTTCAATACGCCGCATCTGGCAAACTCGCCCGCACGAGGAATTACAAGACTCAGAGCATAGGACAGGAAGATGGAGTAGATGCTGATACTGGAGCGGGCCTTCTCGCCTAATGGTTCCAGCGACTGTTTCCATCTCCATCCTCTGAACACCTGGGCAGAGATGCCAAAAGGGAACGACAGCAGCATCCAGGTCCAACTCATCTTGTGAAGCAGAACATCTTCTACTTGCTTGAAGTCGAATCCGCGATACATCCAATAAAGGATGGCGCCACCCAGAATGAGCGACAAAGCCACCTTCCATATGTTGTTTGCTATCTTCTTTATATCCATAATTAGATGCAAAGATAATACTTTTATTGACAATATCGTTCGAATCTGCATATTTTTAGCATAAATAAACGCTTGGGCGCCATTTATGGCTAAAAGTATAGCCTTTTTTTTAAGAAACAAGTGACACTTTCCCTTTTTTACCCAAAAAGATAAAAAAAAATGCATACTTCGTGTGGATTCTCAAAAAATAATCGTATTTTTGCAAAATATATAATATAAAGATAAGATATGAAAGCTGTAAAGCCTAAGAAGAATCTCGGTCAGCACTTCTTGACCGACCTCAATATAGCAAAGCGCATCGCCGATACGGTGGATGCCTGCCCGGATATACCTGTTCTCGAAATCGGACCAGGTATGGGCGTTCTTACCCAATATCTCGTAGAGAAACCAAGACCCGTCAAGGCAGTGGAAATCGACTCGGAGTCGGTGGCGTATCTTCATGAGAATTTCCCGACACTCAAGGATAATATTATCGGTGAAGACTTCCTGAGAATGGATTTGAACCAGATATTCGATGGAAAGCAGTTTGTACTGACAGGTAATTATCCATACGATATCTCATCGCAGATATTCTTCAAGATGCTCGATTACAAGGATCTCATTCCTTGCTGTACCGGAATGATTCAGCGCGAGGTGGCATTGCGTATGGCATCAGAACCAGGTAACAAAGCCTATGGTATCCTCAGTGTGCTCATCCAGGCATGGTATGATGTGGAATATCTCTTTACGGTAGATGAGAATGTGTTCAACCCACCACCAAAGGTAAAGAGTGCGGTAATCCGTATGACTCGTAACAAGGTGACTGACCTTGGCTGTGATGAAAAACTGTTTAAGCGTCTGGTAAAGACTGTCTTCAACCAGCGTCGCAAGATGCTCCGTGTAAGCCTCAAGCAGATGTTCCCGGGTGTAACCCCACGCGAGGATTTCTATACCACCGACATTATGACCAAGCGCCCTGAACAGCTCACTATCCAGCAGTTTGTAGAACTCACCAACTATGTGGGCGAAGAACTCAAGAGATTGGGGATAGTTAAGAGTTAATAGTTAATAGTTAAAAGTTGATAGGGGGCTACGCTATATAGCTAGAATGCCCTATAAACTATAAATTGTAAATTATAAATTGAAATAATTATGATAGACGTTAAAGAAACTTTGAATTCTGCAGCAGAGCGTATGGAGATGGCAGCAATGTATCTCGCAGAGGAACTCTCTCATGTTCGTGCTGGTCGTGCTAATGTAGCCATCCTCGATGGTGTGCGCGTAAATAGTTATGGCAGTATGGTTCCTCTGAACCAGGTAGCTACAGTTACAACCCCTGATGCCCGTACTATCGCTATCCGCCCTTGGGACAAAAAGGCTATCAAGGATATCGAAAAGGCTATTATGGATAGTGGTGTAGGTATCACTCCAGAGAACAATGGCGAAATCGTACGTCTGGGTATTCCTCAGCCAACAGGTGAACGCCGTAAGGAACTCGTAAAGCAGTGTAATAAGATTGCTGAGCGTGCTAAGATTGAGGTGCGCAACGTGCGCCAGGAAATCAAGGAGAAGTTGAAGAAAGCTATCAAGGATGGACTTTCTGAAGACTTGGAAAAGGATGCTGAGAACGATTTGCAGAAACTCCACGACAAGTACATCAAGCAGCTCGAAAACCTGATGGACGAGAAGGAGAAGGAAATCATGACAGTCTAAATCATTCTGGACTTACATTATTTAATAAGTGATAATGAGAGGACTCGTTATTAAAAATACAGGCAGCTGGTACACCGTCAAGACAGACGATGGCCAGCTGATTGAAAGTAAAATCAAGGGCAATTTCAGATTGAAGGGCATCCGCAGCACCAATCCTGTGGCTGTAGGCGATTATGTGCAGCTTATTACCAACCAGGAGGGTACGGCATTTATCTCTTCTATCGAAGACCGCCAAAACTATATCATTCGTAAATCACCTAACCTCAGTAAGCAGAGTCATATTCTGGCTGCTAATGTAGACCAGGCGCTGCTTGTGGTAACGGTGAATTATCCGCAGACATCTACTACCTTCATCGACCGATTCCTGGCTGGCGCTGAGGCCTATAGAGTGCCTGTTATCATCATCTTCAATAAAAGTGACATACTTTCAGAAGAAGAATTGCATTACGAGAAGATGATGTGTACGCTCTATGAAACCATCGGATATAAATGTATCGAATTGTCGGCAGCTACAGGAGAAGGAGTTGAACAGTTGCGACCTCTTATCAAGGATAAGAAATCTTTGTTGAGTGGCAACAGCGGGGTAGGAAAGTCAACCCTCATCAACCAGCTCATTCCTGATGCAGAGCAGCGTACCGCCGAAATCAGCGAGGCGCATAATAGCGGAATGCATACCACAACCTTCAGTGAGATGCTGGAACTGCCGGAAGGTGGTTATCTCATTGATACTCCGGGCATCAAGGGCTTTGGTACCTTTGATATCGAAAAGGAAGAGCTGACCAGCTATTTTAAGGAAATCTTCAAGTTCTCTCAGGATTGTAAGTTCTCTGACTGTACCCATACCCACGAACCGGGGTGCGCGGTAATCAAGGCGGTTGAGGAACATTATATAGCAGCTAGCCGCTACCAGAGTTATCTCTCAATGTTGGAGGATAAGGACGAAAATAAATACAGAGAGGCTTTTTGATAGGGAAGAGTGAAGAACGAAGAATTTTAAAAAAAACATATTAATGAAAGAACAGAAGGACGTCAGGCAGCGTATCGAAGAAGGTGAGTTCGCACAGAGTGCAGAAATCAGTGCGAGCTATCTGGATGAGGACATCTTGATTATAGATAATGTCAAGGTGTTGCAGAACCCCGACCCTATGAGATTCCAGATGAACATGATTGCATCTTGTCAGAGAGGCAGCCTGAGAGCTGAACTCAACGGGCGGGAAATCATCGTGGAGAAGGGCGATATATTTATCAGTCCGCCTAACTCTATTCTCGACATCAAAGAGGTGTCGGAAGATTTTGCATGCACTGCCATGTGTGTCAGCAATCACGGCTTGCTTGGTATTCTTCGTTCTCATATCTCGGTATGGAATCGTGCCATGTATGTGAGCAAGGTTTCGGTGTTGAAGATGAACGAGGTGGATATGGTATTCTATTCTAAGTTTACCGACTTGGTGCGCCTCTGTTTGGATCCGAAGTTCAACGACCGCAGTTCGTGGAAACCATATCGCCGTGAGATTGTGGAGACGCTCCTGAAGAGTGCTCTTCTTGCTGTGAGCAATCTTTTGCTGACAGATCTCCCGAAAGAAACTTTGGGAACCAGTGCCAGCGATTTCTTTGATAAGTTCCTGGAGATGTTGCAGCAGAGCGAAATCAAGCATCAGCCTGTAGAATATTTTGCGCAGCAGCTTTGCATCACGCCAAAATATCTCTCCATCATCTGCAAGCGCCATTCCGGCAAGACGGCCATAGAGTGGATTACGGAGTATACGCTTGCTGATATCACCTATTATCTCCGTTCTACAACGAAAACAATCAAGGAGATTTCAGGTATACTGGGCTTTTCTAATACCTCATTCTTCGGTAAATATGTAAGAGAGCATCTGCACATGTCACCTCTGAAGTATCGTGAAAGTTTGAGAAAACAATAACAGCAAAATAAAAACTCGCAAATTCTAAAGAAAGAATCTGCGAGTTTTTTGTTTCTATCAAATAGGGTGGAGCTGGAGGGATTCGAACCCTCGTCCGCACAAGGAAACCATACGCTTTCTACATGCTTATTCCAGCCTTCGGTTTTCGAGGCATGACAGGACCTGGACCACCAATCATACCCTTATCCTCTAAAATTTCATCCATGCAACGAGGCGTACATGAACTATTTCCGATTTACCTGCACCGCTTGATCAACAAGATTCGGAACAACATCCGTTGAGCGATGTCTCGTTCCAGCACCCTGTGCTGGAATAAAGCTAGTTTACTATACTTCGACTAGGCAGCGAGAGCGTAGTTATTTTCGCCAATTAATTTTTTGTTCACTAGGATTAAGGAGGTAGCCAACGAGCCTCCGCATGCTTACGTACCATTTCATCTCGCCGTCAAATCCAGTCAACCCCGAGATTTTTCTGATATTGGGTGCAAAGATAAGGCGAAAATTTGAAATTACCAAATATTTTTAGGGAAAAAACTGCCAGCATCCTCATTTTCATTATTTTTAGGTATTGCATACCTTCTTAGAAATATGTACCTTTGCAGCCTGATTTAAGATAGTAATAATGATTATGAATATGCTAAATAAAAAAATAACTTGGAGAAAACAACATAAATGGTTAGGTATCGGTATGAGCTTTTTCATGCTGATGTTCTGCTTGTCGGGTATTTTGCTCAACCACCGTTCGCTTATCAAAGATGTGGACGTGAGCAGGAAATATCTGCCAAGCCGCTATGAATTCAAGAATTGGAATGGCGGGTTGCTGAGGGGAACGCTTGCTTTGGATGATGCCATATTGCTGTATGGAAACGGGGGAATCTGGCAAACGGATTCTACAGCTTCCACATTCAGGGACTTTAATAAGGGGATTCCAGCAGGAGCAGACTGCCGACAGATAAGAAATGTTATCAGAACGGATGATGGTTCTGTCTGGTCGGTATCTCCATTTTCACTCTACCGGTTGGGGAGTCACAAAATATGGAAAAGCGTAACTCTTCCAACAGAGCCGGAAGAGAAGTTGAGCGACATTTCTGCTCATGGAGATACGCTTTTGGTTCTCAGCCGCTCCTATGCTTATGTTTCCTTGCCACCTTATCAGAACTTCCACCGGATAGAATTGCCTATGCCAAAGGAGTATGATGGGAAGGTTACAGTCTTTCGTACGATATGGCTGCTTCACAGTGGAGAGTTGTTTGGCAGCATTGGTAAACTTATCGTAGATGGCATTGCCATCATCCTGGTGTTGCTCTGCATCTCAGGTCTTATCTTCTGGTTAAAGCCTAAACAGAAGAGATTGCTTCGCTTTTCGCTACAATGGCATGACAAAATAGGCCGATACACCATCATGCTTACCTTGTTGATAGCCCTGACAGGTTGGTGCCTTCGTCCACCTGTGATGATAGCCTTGGTGTTGAACAAGATGCCGTCTATTCCTGGGACGACGCTTCATAGCAAGAACCCTTGGAATGACAAACTCCGTGTGGTGCGTTATGATGAAAAGTTCGGTGACTGGCTCTTGTCAACTTCGGATGGTTTCTTTTCCGTGAATTTCCAGACAGGAAAGTTGGAGTCCATCTCCAATACTCCACCAGTCAGTGTTATGGGATTGAATGTCCTTCAGAAAAACAAAGATGGTAAATGGTATTGCGGTTCGTTTAGTGGTCTCTTTGTTTGGGATAGAGTAAAGGGGACAACCGTTGATTATTCTACCGGGAAAGCTGCTTTAAAGAACGCTGGCGCACCATTCGGAAAAAAGGCGATAGCAGGTATGAGCCAGGATTTCTCTGATACGCCTGTCATTGCTGAGTATAATGATGGAACCGACTTTGCGCCACAACCCGCTTATATGAACCAACTGCCCATGTCATTATGGAATGTGGCTCTGGAGGCTCATAGCGGTAGAATCTTCATAGGTAGTATTGCTACATATATATTTATCTTCGTGATGGGAATACTTGCCGTATGGTGTCTTTGGTCTGGGTATGTCATTAGGCTGGTGAAGAAAAAATAAAAAAAAGTTTGAATGCGTTGTTTTAATTGCCATATTGCCATATTGTATGTGCAAATGGTTGATAATCAGTGTAAAAGTACGTATGGCAATTCTCGGAAAAGCGCCGGGAATTGCCATATATTGCCATTGTGAGAATTTAATGCTATTTTCGTCTAATAACCAGATACTCAGTACCTTTCATTGTTCTTTTTCTCTTCAGCCCATCGATGTTCTTCAGGCATCGACCGAACGAAAGAAGGCTTTTAGCTTCCAATGATGCCCCATATTTCGCCTTTAACTCGCTAAAAATGGCGGCGGCAGTCATGAAAGTACCCTCATTTTCGTCTTCTGTTGGCGTAAAACTCTCGCTGAAGCATTGCATGACTGGATCTATTTGTTGGTATCGCCTGTTGTTCTCCATGATGAGAGCCGTCTGTTCTGCATCAAAATAGGTCTTTTCTCCATTCCAGATTGCCTTTTCTGCTTGGGCAAAGAGTTGCTGATAGTTGGGGCGCACGCTTACATCAATAGGGCCCGTCAGTTCGATACCGATGAATCGGCGGTTGCCGGAAGGATCGGTCAGGATGTCGTCCATATTGCTTGTGGCGATGAAGGAGGCGGTGCGGGGGAACTCCTGTACATGGCTGCCATAGGGTGGCTTGTATTTCACGTTTGGCAACTGGATGAGATTTTTCAGGAATCCCTGTTGTACCTTGGCTGAAATCTGGTTGAATTCATCCAGATTGATAAGTAGGCACTGGCTCATAGCCTGCAACACCTGTCTCTTCTCCGAGAGAATCAGATTGTCGGTGTAGCCCCATTGCAGCTGGGGTGGAATCAGTCGGCGGCAGAAAGTACTCTTGTTGTAGCCCTGTTTGGA
The DNA here is from genome assembly GCF_015074785.1 of Segatella copri. Classification (NCBI taxonomy): domain Bacteria; kingdom Pseudomonadati; phylum Bacteroidota; class Bacteroidia; order Bacteroidales; family Prevotellaceae; genus Segatella; species Segatella copri. The sequence continues at coordinate 1,888,515 of NZ_CP042464.1, read as the reverse complement.
TATGAGCAGGGGAGCCACGCTGTTGCCATACTGTCTGCCGGTGCGGTTGTGCCATTGCTCCACCATGGCTAGAAACCAGGTGTAGAACCAGTCTTCCCAGTGCGGGTTGTTGGTAGACACGGTACGTGCCAAGGCACGTATATGGTCCTTGCCGTCCCAGTTGTCATAACAGGTGAACAGAAAATCCTCTACTGGATTATAGTTCTTGATGAAATTGGATTCCAGGAAATTTCTAACGTCCTTGATGCTGACGTTGATACCTGCCAGTTGCACTTCTAGTGTCAGACTCTTCTGTACTCTCGGTTCCACGGCTTGAAATCCAATCCATTCCTTGTCCTTCGGTACATATTCGGTATATTTCATCACCATGTTGTATCTCAGGTCATACTTCTCGTTCAGATATTTCATCATCTTCTCGATGTTCTCTTTCGAGCCTTTCATGCCTTTTTCTTTCTTGTCAGTCGGGTCGCTTTTAGCCTCAGGTATGGATGGGGTTGGTTCCTGAAGCATCAGTTTCTCGTCTACTTTCAAGGCGACAGCCTGAGGATTATAATAGGGTTGGGTATCGAGCGTAAGGAGGAAATAGCTTCTTATCGAAGGCTTTTGGCTGGCTATCTCGGCATGGATGACAGACTGGTAGATGGGCAGGATGTGTCGGTATGCATTTTGGTAGAGTTGGTTGGCATGTTCTTCATCTGTAGGCAGTTCACCCTTTTCATCGGAGAATTTCACCAGTATTTCCACGCTTCTGCCATCGGCTCCGGTCACGGCAATAAGGGTGGAGGGGAGAAAGGCAGCTTGTTTCTTCACGAGCAGGACGTCTTCTGGTTTCAGTATATTCCTAAACGATAGGAGCAAGAGGCCGTTGAATGCCTTCATCCTGAGATTCCCGTTCTCCTCTTTCTGAAACTCGGCGGCAGGGTATACCCGGTGCCAGGTGGGCATGTCTTTATACCCATCGTAACCGAAATTCATGGAAGGAACCACATCTCTGAATTTCTGGATGGTAAACTTGGAATCATCTTTGAGCATACGCTCCAAAAGGTGTCCGATACTTCTGTTGGTAACGCAAAGCTGGTGTTGCCGATTGGTTCTGATGACTGTTATTCTCATCTGTCCTGTTATTAAAGTTATTTCTTTTTCGAGTGAGGCTTACGTAATGTTTGAGTAGAGCTTACTTGGAGTTCAAAAGAGGCTCATTTGAATTTCAAAAGAGACTCATTTGGGGGCAAAAGAGGCTCACTTGGATTTCGGAAAGCATTACTTGCTAAGCCAGGATGTATCTGAAACTGCGTCGCGACGTATCTGATGCTGCGTCGTGACGCAGTTGTTGTTACGTCGCGATGTATCAGATGCTACGTCGGGACGTAATTCCTTCCGCATCGATGGCGAAGTTACGAAAAAAGATTGAAATCCCCAAGCATTGAACCGAAAAAATGCTTTTTTGCTCAATACTTTCTGTGTTTTTCTCAAAAAATACGCTGAAATCTGCTGAATAGCTTAAAATGAGCGAATTATGAGTCTTTTACCTCAATAGAGATAATGATTTGGCAACAGTCCCAATTTCTGCAATATGCATACGTTTGCTGTCAAACAACTCTTCTCTGCAGTAAAGATACAATAACTACACGAAATAACAATCGCTATATTGGAATAATTTACATAAAATAGCTTAATTTATCCTTAATTCCGCAACACTATAATTTAACTTTATTTATAAGTTCCTGAGCAACAAAAAGTTGCCCAGGATTTTGCCATGTCAGAATTTTCACTTATCTTAGTGTTGCAAAAAGAAAACAAGCAAAACTCTAATATGACATGGCAAAAATACAAATTAAATCTGAGAAACTCACACCTTTTGGAGGAATTTTTTCAATCATGGAGAAATTTGACTCCATGCTTTCACCCGTTATCGACTCAACACTGGGTCAGAGATGCAGCAGTATCTTCGGATATCAGTTCAGCGAGATAGTCCGTTCGCTGATGAGCGTTTATTTCTGTGGCGGCTCATGCGTGGAAGATGTAACGTCACAACTGATGCGCCATCTCTCGTATCATCCTACCCTTCGTACATGCAGCTCTGATACCATCCTCAGAGCCATCAAGGAACTGACACAGGAAAACATCTCCTATACTTCCGACCAAGGCAAGACCTATGATTTCAATACTGCAGACAAACTCAACACATTGCTTATAAACGCTTTGGTTTCTACAGGCGAGTTGAAGGAAATTGAGGAATACGATGTTGACTTTGACCATCAGTTCCTTGAAACGGAGAAGTATGATGCAAAACCGACCTACAAAAAGTTCCTCGGCTACAGGCCTGGCGTATATGTTATCGGTGACAAGATAGTCTATATCGAGAACAGCGATGGTAACACGAATGTGCGTTTTCATCAGGCAGACACCCATAAGAGATTCTTCGCTCTTCTGGAATCCCAGAACATCCGTGTAAATCGCTTCAGGGCAGACTGCGGTTCCTGCTCGAAGGAAATCGTCAGTGAGATAGAGAAGCATTGCAAACATTTCTACATCCGTGCCAACCGATGCAGTTCGCTCTACAATGACATCTTTGCTCTGAGAGGATGGAAGACGGAGGAGATTAACGGCATCCAGTTCGAACTCAATTCCATTCTCGTTGAGAAATGGGAAGGCAAGTGCTATCGTCTTGTCATCCAGAGACAAAGACGCAACAGTGGCGACCTTGACCTGTGGGAAGGCGAATACACTTACCGTTGTATTCTGACCAACGATTACAAGTCATCGACAAGGGACATTGTTGAATTCTACAATCTGCGTGGCGGCAAGGAACGTATCTTTGACGACATGAACAACGGATTCGGTTGGAGCAGGCTCCCCAAGTCATTCATGGCGGAGAATACTGTCTTTCTTCTGCTTACTGCATTGATACACAATTTCTACAAGACCATCATGAGCAGGCTTGACACCAAGGCTTTTGGGCTCAAGAAAACGAGTCGCATAAAGGCTTTTGTCTTCAGATTCATCTCCGTACCTGCCAAGTGGATCATGACTGCAAGGCAATACGTGCTGAATATCTACACAGAGAACCGAGCTTATGCAAAACCCTTCAAAACAGAATTCGGATAAGAATCCTTTCTTTCCGGTTTGAATCTGCGTATTACCTCAAGTCGCATCGTGGGGTAAGGGGATGGTGGCTACATATTGATGTTGTGCTGTTGCTTTTTACTGAAAGCTGCTACTAACGACTCATAAATCTACCCTTAATCGTGTATTGGATGATAGTTGCGGATTTTAGGTATGATGCAAAACCGACCTACAAAAAGTTCCTCGGCTACAGGCCTGGCGTATATGTTATCGGTGACAAGATAGTCTATATCGAGAACAGCGATGGCAACACGAATGTGCGTTTTCATCAGGCAGACACCCATAAGAGATTCTTCGCTCTTCTGGAATCCCAGAACATCCGTGTAAATCGCTTCAGGGCAGACTGCGGTTCCTGCTCGAAGGAAATCGTCAGTGAGATAGAGAAGCATTGCAAACATTTCTACATCCGTGCCAACCGATGCAGTTCGCTCTACAATGACATCTTTGCTCTGAGAGGATGGAAGACGGAGGAGATTAACGGCATCCAGTTCGAACTCAATTCCATTCTCGTTGAGAAATGGGAAGGCAAGTGCTATCGTCTTGTCATCCAGAGACAAAGACGCAACAGTGGCGACCTTGACCTATGGGAAGGCGAATACACTTACCGTTGTATTCTGACCAACGATTACAAGTCATCGACAAGGGACATTGTTGAATTCTACAATCTGCGTGGCGGCAAGGAACGTATCTTTGACGACATGAACAACGGATTCGGTTGGAGCAGGCTCCCCAAGTCATTCATGGCGGAGAATACTGTCTTTCTTCTGCTTACTGCATTGATACACAATTTCTACAAGACCATCATGAGCAGGCTTGACACCAAGGCTTTTGGGCTCAAGAAAACGAGTCGCATAAAGGCTTTTGTCTTCAGATTCATCTCCGTACCTGCCAAGTGGATCATGACTGCAAGGCAATACGTGCTGAATATCTACACAGAGAACCGCGCTTATGCAAAACCCTTCAAAACAGAATTCGGATAAGAATCCTTTCTTTCCGGTTTGAATCTGCGTATTACCTCAAGTCGCATCGTGGGGTAAGGGGATGGTGGCTACATATTGATGTTGTGCTGTTGCTTTTTACTGAAAGCTGCTACTAACGACTCATAAATCTACCCTTAATCGTGTATTGGATGATCGTTGCGGATTTTAGGTGCAATTTTTTTGTTCATCATTTCTGCGTTGAATATGAATAATCATTCTACAATTTCCAAAAAGGCACTTGGCACATAAGCTGTACAAACAGTTACCAATTCATCCACCACAACACCTACTCTCTGTTGCCCTTGCCATCTTGCGACCCTCCCAATAACTCCTTTGAATGCGCCATCAATAACTCTCACCAATTGTCCTTTTTCAAACTTTGGTACTTCATCTAATGTCACGATGGTATTGTCCACATCAGCAGCACAGATAATTTTAAGACTATCCATCTGATAGTTGGGAACTATCATTGGTGTCTTTTCTATCTTGCGACCAATATGGATGTGCCGATAATAAAAACGAAGGAATGGGAGATTTACGTTGTCGTAAACAAAAGTTTTGACTTCTTCTTCTGTACCGTATGCAAAGAAAATGTTCGGCAAACGTGATACGGTAACAACTTTGCGCTTACCTTTTATAAGTTTTACAACACTGGTAGTTGGATAGAAAGCCGTAATGCCTTTGGCTGTCATATAGTCGTATGCCTTTTTTTCTCTACCATAAGTGGTGCGTAAGGCATACCAATGGGGAACGTCTATCTCTTTTTGAGCTTTTGACTTACTTGCTATATGTGCATTTCTGGTGGACACCCCTGTTTGTGAACTCTCTGCGGAAATAGTGCTTTGAGCTTCGGGGAGGGCGTTGGAGGTAAGTCCAGCGCAAGGAGGGAGTTCACCGCCTCCTGGGGTGTGTACATCTGTTGATGTCCATTCATCGACTTTCATATCGGTGCTAACTTTTTTCTAGACAGAAATCCGTTAAATTCCGACATAAAAAAGCGTGAGATCGTCCTGTTGTCCATCCCACACATCGAGGCTCTTGCATTGCCTATTATAGTTGAACAGACAACGTCAGAGCCCACGCCGATATGAATATATAAACTCCATGCAGAAACAGATGTACACATCAACATCGCACCCAATAAGATACAATATGAGTATACACAGTACTCCACGGATAGATATAATCACACCCGGGACATCTACCGTTGGCTATGTTCATGACTATAATATCGGAAGTTTGCAAGATTTCGATGTGTCAAGAACAAAGCGTCGATAAACGCCTTCAATATGTCTGGACTGTCATCCCACCCAATGTCCGCTTTTGTATAGATATGTCAGATAAGTGACTTCACTACACTCAGCACGGCGTAGGCTGCCGACTCGGTTATCTTGAAAGAACACGTCTAACAGTGACAACTGCGGTCAAGCAAATACAGTCCGATTGCAAAAGTACGAAAAATAATTGAGAAAACAGCAACAACAATTGAAAAAGTCTATCTTTTGCAGCAAATTTAAGACAATTTAAATCTATTTGCTTGAATATCTCTGAAATTATATATAATAATTGCATCATAATAGGTGGCAAACATATTATATATATGTCTGTCACCTATTATAATATTTTAAAGACCTACTCGAAACATCCTGTTTTGAGCAACAGTTGATTCTGTATGGTCGTTTTTGGGTTTATGTTGTTCCTCTATTTCATGAGACTTTTCTGGTTTATCTATCTCTGGAGTAGATGGAGCAAGTTCAAGCTGTATTTTCCTGTCCAACGCCGCCAACTCAGCTTTTAGACCTTTCAGCTCATCCTCTTTCTTCCAAGTCTTGCCAGCTATCTCTTCCAGTTGCGGTATTTCCTTTTCCAAAGCCTTGCATCTTGAATCATACTGTTCAATGTACCCTTGTATCTTCTGCAGGGCATTCACAAAGTTGTTTGCTGCAGCTATCGGGTCCGACTTGGCGAGATGTCCGTTGTTGTACTGATACTTGTAATGGCCCTCAACAACAAAGCGGTTATCAACGAAGGGAAGACCGCTCTCAAAGTTTGTCTCGCTTACGACCTTGATAGGAAATCCATAAATAGCACCTATTTCCTTGTATTCCCCATCTGTCCTTTCTGTTTTTGCCATCCTTTGAAGCTGTTTGCCTATCACTTCCAGATTATTGGACTCGAGACCGTTAAGGGTGATGAGATTGAGAATATTCCCGTCCATATCCTTCTTTGCCTGACTCATAAACTTGTCATAGTCCGCTGTCATGCCTTTGAGTATAGTCCGATTGCCGTCCAGCTCTTCTGACTTTGACTTCAGTTTCAGTTCCGAATCACGCTTGCCCCTGTTAAACGATTTGCGCTCACCCTCCAGAGAAGCAACCTTCTTCTCCAGCTTCGCCTTGTCAAGCAAGTCGGTATTTCCGGAGAGAATAGCCATATACTCTGAAAAATTCATGCCCGATTTCTCGTCCATCGCTCCCTCGTCAATGGTTCTCGCTCCCAAGGCTCCGCTTTTCAACTGCGAGATAAAAGTCTGCTTGCAGTGCAGGAGGTTGAACTTGTAAGAGTCAAGCGACTTTTCCACCGCATAGATGATGACATCCACCTTATTGTCGGCATACAGCTTGGCAATCTCGTTACCAGCACGCACACCTCGACCGTCACGCTGTGCCAAGTCTGACGGTCGATCGGGTAGGTCAAGGGCATTGCTGCCCTCTTCCCCCCTAAGAACCGTACATGAGAGTTTCCCCTCATACGGCTCAAGCTTTTCTAAGCCTCTGTTTGTATGCAGAGACCGGCTCAAACTACTTCTTGTTTCCATTTGATTTGCGGGATAATTTAAAACATTCATCATGAACCAACAGATTGCATTTCTTTCCGTTTTGAACGGTTGGCATGACATTCCATGCCTTGTGCGTATCAATAGGCTCACCGCATATAGGACATTTGCGTCCTTGCTTTTCCCATAGGTACAGCAGTGACTTGCGTCCTTTTAGCGTAACAAGCATTTTCGACTTCTTTCTTTTATAGAAGTACAGACGACAGTCTGCATCAAACGGGTTCATGTCTCCTTTAATCTGCGTGTATTGCAGGAATGGAAACGATGAAGTCAGAGACAATAATGTCAATTGGTCTTCCTTTCCGTTTGGTTTCTTGAATTTTGAAGCGAAAGTCCATTTGTTCCCTCGAATGTCATGCCAATATCGGTCTTTTATCCACCGTTTCCCTTTCTTGGAATGACGGCGTTTTGCCCATTGCCATAGTGAGAGGAATATCTGATGGTCGATTCTGTGAAATGAATCACGTGTCGCCCCATGCTGATAATAACCTCCCCATCCTCGGATTTTAGAGTTCAACATTCTGATTAACGACTCCTGTCTGCAACCCTTGTTCTCCTTAATTACCTTACGGATATTCTCCATAAAGCGTTTCTCGGATTTCTTTGTCGGCTTGGTCAATATGTCCTTGCCGTATTTGCGGATATTAAAGCCAAGAAAATCAAAACCGTCATGCACGTTGGTTATCACCGTCTTTTCCTCTGATAAGGTCAGACCTCTTTCAGACATAAATTCAGCAACCAATGGCTTGATTTCATTTTCAAGAGTTTCCTTGTTCTCGCAAGTGATGATAAAATCATCCGCATAACGTACAAGGTTCACCATTGGTGAATACAACTTACCATTAACATGATGGCGCTTATATCTATCTGCAAGAGCTTTCTGCAATCCGTCCAAAGTCATATTGGCAAGTGTCGGAGAAATTATACCACCTTGCGGTGTTCCTTCCTCGGTCGGGAACATTTGCTTGTTGAAAACATAGCCACATTTCAACCATTTTCGGAGTATTGCCTTATCCATTGGGATATTGGCAAGTAACCACTCATGGCTGATATGGTCAAAACACCCTTTTATGTCACCCTCCAAAATCCATTCGGGAGAATATCCCTTTCGGAGAATGTTATGACATTGCTGTATTGCATCCATACAGCAGCGTTCCTTGCGGAAACCGTATGAACGAGTATCAGCTGTAGTTTCTGATACAGGCTCCAATGCCATAAGATAGAGTGCTTGCATGGCTCTGTCTTTCATTGTCGGTATTCCCAACGGTCGCAGTTTGCCGTTGCTCTTCTTGATATGAACTCTTCTCAGCGGCATTGGCTGGTAGCCTCTGCGTTTGAGTTGGGTTATTGCTTGCATTTTAGCTTTAGGGGTATCCCATATTTCTTTGTCAACCCCAGGAGTACAACCACCCCCGTTAGAAGTAACCCTCTTTACGGCTAAGGCTTTTGCGTAAAAAGAGTGGGTAAGCGTCCATTGCAAGGCTTTCACCTTGTTATGTCTGCCTTCCTTCTGAGCCTTTACAATACGAGCTTGAAGCTTCTTAACAGCTTGCTCCGCCTTAGTCCAGTCTATTCTGTCCCAATTTGATTGCAGGTTGTCAGTCGGCGCACACGATTGGTCGAGGAGATTTTCTTTGATTTTATCGTTCATTTGCATTCCTACTTTAAAAAGTTCTAAAAGTTTATTGTAAAGAATTACCATTTGGCTAATGTTGGGTATTTGCCTCCCAAACATTACCACAGAAGTCTGCCCACTTTCGTGGTAGGTTGATGTTGTCCCTTGTCAACTCGTGATAAGTGGCTCAAACCCTATCCGTCCCATTACAGAACGGCATTCGCTTTCTCTGTTATCTTATACCTGCACATCATTCAGCATCCATTACTTTCAGCTTACCTGTCTTTTGTCTGACAGGAGATGTACAGGCTTACCATGTTCCACATAGATAACTAACGGATAGGTTAGGTTCTGTCTCATCCTCCGACGGTCTTTACATCCGTGTAATCCTACCATGGAGAGGATTATCTGACCGCATCCCATTTTGGGTAGAGTGTATCAGTATCTTGCACTCTTTTACGACATTACGAAGTTTACTAACAGTTCGCTTACGCTAACCATACTATCCAGCCTCGCCACTCTACGGTATGATACTAACCATACTTGACTTCCCCTCACGGTTCTGTCTTGTCTTGTGAAAGTGTACTTTGTCCCGACCGCTTAATACAACATTAAGGTGCATCGGTCGGTAGGCTACCGCTGACGGAACAGCGGGTTAAAACTGATACTTAAAGTATCATTCCAACAATTATCTATGCGACTTCATGTCGCACCCACGGTGTGTCCAAATGATGAATAGCAACACACCTTTTTTGTGCATTTACGCCTGTACCTAACATGGATGTGGAGCCGAACAATACTCGTACCGAACCCTCGTTCATGGCTGCTATCACCGCCTTTCTTGCCCTCTCGTTCTTGCACTCCTGAATGAAGCGAATCTCTGACGAGGGTATTCCATAATCCTCTATCAGCTTACGCTTGATTTCAGAATACACGTTGAATTCCCCAGGTCTGTATGTGCCAAGATCTGAGAATACGAACTGCGTGCCCTTGTGATTGTCATAGCGTTTGTAATAGTCCGCTATCATCTTGGCACAATGGCTCGCCTTATTGTCGGGATGATCCTCACAAGTCGGGTCTATCATGCGCATATCGAGAGCCATCTTTCGGGCATAGTCCGTGGCAATGAGCATCTTTGCCTTCTCTTCCGTTTCTGACAGTGGAAGTCTGCCGAGGATGGTAGCATCGCCCGTCTTGGCAAACTCCATCAGTTTTTGGATGAAGTCCTCCTGCTCGGGTGTCGGTGGTATGTTATGAAGGATCTCGTTCTTCTGTGGTCTGTCCACGCCAACCGCCTCCGCCGTGCGATAGTCGGTTATCTCGTTGTAGAAAGCAGCAAGCTCCGGTACCTTGATGAAGTATCTGAAACGTTCCTTCTGTACGATGTTGTTGGTGACGTTAAACTCGAAGTCGGTAGTTTTCTTGGCGAAGATTGCCGCCCACGCATCGAAACAGCGGATGTCCTGACGCTCCAGTTCCTTGGGGCGCAGGTACTTGAAAAGCAGATACAACTCAGTCAGTGAGTTACTGATAGTTGTTCCCGACAGAAATGTCGCTCCCAAGTCTCTGCCTGTCCGCTCCTGTATGGTTCGGATGGCAAAGAGCATATTGAGTGCCTTCTGGCTCCCCTCGCTGTTGCCGAGTCCTGCCACACGGTCGTGACGGGTGTTGAACATGAGGTTCTTGAACTGGTGGCTCTCGTCCACAAACAAGTGGTCGATGCCCATCATGCGGAAGTCCACCACATCATCGGTACGCTGCTCGATGCTGTAGGCTATCTTCTGCAACTTCACCTCCAGATTCTGCTTTCGCTTTTCCAAGCCTTTGAGCATTCCCCTCGACACGTCTTTGCCCTGCGTGCGTATCACTTCCAAGTTTTCCTCCACGGTATCAAGCTCAGCCTGCAATATCTGCCGCTGGAGTTCTGGCGATTGCGGTATCTTCCCGAACTGGTCATGCGACATGATTACACAGTCATAGTCGTTGTTCTTGATGTTGTTGAAGAAACTGACACGGTTCTTGGTGGAAAAATCCTTCTCCGAGGCATAGAGTATCCTCGCATGGGGATAAGCTGTCTGATAGGTGGCAGCTATCTCCGCGACATTGGCTTTCAGCCCGATAATCATCGGCTTGTGAGCCATACCGAGGCGTTTCATCTCATGCGCAGCCATGCACATGATGAGGGTTTTGCCTGTACCTACGGCGTGGTCACATATCCCGCCGCCGTTCTGCAAAAGCATCCAAACACAGTCCTTCTGACTTGGATACACACTCTTGATGCCATACTTTCCGCCAAGGGCTTTCAAGTCCAAGCCGGGGAAGGTCTGGTGAGAACCGTCATACTTCGGACGCACGAAGCAGTTGAACTTCCGGTTGTACATTGTGGTCAAGCGTTCCTTAAAGGAGTCAGACTGCTCCTCCAGCCATTCAGTGAACCCGTTGCGGATTTCGTCAATCTTGGCATTGGCAAGCTGTATGCCCTCGCTGTCACGCACCTTGATGTCGTTGCCGTGTTCATCCTCACCGATGCTCTTCATCATGTCGGGACAAGTGTTGTGCAGGGCATGTTTCAGAAGACTCATGCCGTCATAGTTGCGGTAATAGCCCTTCACCATATACTCATCCGTGATGGCCATGGTCTTCATACTGCATTTTGCCGAATATTCGTCCATGCTGTCGGAATAGACGATGCTGACCTGTGTATTGAAGAGGTGGCTCATGTAAGCGGAATACACACCTGTAGGTATCCAACGCTCACCGAAGTTGAAGTCCAGGTCCTCAAAGGCTATCGGTTCGGGAATGCTTGCCTTCAAGGCTTCCAACGACTCCCTCACGATTGCATGGTCGGGATTTTCCTTCAGCCATTCTTCTATACGCTCCGCTTTCTCTATGACATTGCCAGCAATGAAGCGGTCGGCTATCTCGTAGCCGTCTATGAGCGGATTGTAATAGATGCGCCCTTTAAGCGCTTCCGTCAGTTCCGGTTCCAGCATATCCGATAATTCAGTCATATACGGCAAGTCGATACGGCCGAACTTGTTGAGCGAGGCGGTGAGCGCTTCCTCTGGAGAATCGACATGACTGACCTCGTCAAGCGAAAAAGAGACCGGGTGGTCGAAGATGTCTGACTTTATGAACTGTCCGTTTTCCACCCGTTCCAATGACAGCATGTCGCGCCCTGAGGCATCCATGAGGATGAACTTCACGTTCTGCTTGGCATTGAGGTTGCCGAAGCGAATGAAGAAAGCGTCATAATAGACATTCAGACTCTCACGCATCTGCTTGTTTTCCGTCTGTTCTTCCGCTTCATAGGTGTAAAGTTTCTGATAGGCATCACGGAGGGCGATATACAGGACAGCCTTTTCTTTCTGCTCCATATTCAGATCCAACGGCATGAAGGTAGCACCATACTTGGTAAGGTCTTTCAATACACCGATATTTCTGGCAGAGTCGAGCACCATAGAACCCTCACGATGAAAACTATCCAGTTTCTCATCAAATGGACGGGGCTTCATAGCATCCTCTTTCTTCTTTGCCAGCTCTTCCCGCTTTCTTTCTTGCCCTTTTTGTTGTTCCCGCTCATGATCTGTTTCTTCCAATGTGTTCTGAGTCTTGGAATCTTCTTTTGGCTCATTCCCTTTCGACTGTCCATACCCGATTTGAGCTTTGAGAACTTCTATCGGTTCCATCGGCGGCTTGAACTTCGGATCAAGCGTATCTTCAACGCCCAAAGCCTTGAGTTGTTCCTGACGGTGCAGTTCCGCCTTTTGGCGCAGCAGCACCCTGTCTTCGGGAGCCATGGTCATCATCATCTCGTAAAAGCCGTTGATTGGCGGATTCTCTTCCCAAGAGATGCTTGCGTATGGCTCATCCCCAAGCAGGATTGGTTTTGTCTCCTGTGCTGTTTCCTGCTCTTTTGCATCTGTCAACGAAGGCTTTTCTTCTTTTTCCACAGGCTTTGTCACAACTTCAAAAGTCGGATTTACGCTTTTTACCAACGGACTTGCTTTCTTCCTTGACACTTTCTTGGCGACAGCACCCACTGTTACCTCTGCTTTCTTCTTTGTAGCATGGACAGTCAGACGGTTTTCTTCTTCCATTCCCCAAAGGTCAAACAGCGTCATTTGCACTGGTGGCTGATGATGATTGGACTTTTGGGATAGCTCTGCATCATCAGTAGGCTTTTCCTGCTTTTGCAAGGATACTACCGTATCGCTCTGCTTTTCCTCAATGGAAGGCTTTATCTTCTCTGTTTTTTCTATCTTTTCTGTTTCTTCAACCTCCTTAACTTCCTCAGCCTTTGTTTCCTCTATCCCCAAGTATCGGTTCAAATTGAGGTTCTTCTTAAAGTCTTCATGGAGCATCTTTCGCAAATCCTCTGCAATGCCTTCCACGCCATCCTCATGCGTGTATATCATTGCAGGTTTGCCGAACGGGTCAGTATCCAACTTTGCTGTTGTATGGATAATGCGTTCCGGATGCTCCAGAAAGTAGTTGTTTGTCGGAATGCGGTTCTCGTCATTATAGACGGTATCAAGCAGGTTGTCGTCTCCTCGCAGCGACTCCTTTTGGCTGTTTTTCTGGAGGATGATGAGGTCACTGCCCACTTCCGTATTGGCATTTTCCGTGAACAGGTTGTTGGGAAGACGAATCGCTGACACGAGATCAGCATGATAGAGCATCATAAAACGCGCGGCACTGTTGTTTTTGGCATTCAATACGCCTTGTGAGGTGATGAAGGCAACCAACCCGCCGTCCCTTACCGTATCAAGAGCCTTGACAAAGAAGTAGTTGTGTATGCGTCTGGTGACAAGTGCCCTCATGCCTTTCATGGCTGTATAGGACGGATCAAACACGGCAACATCGCCAAAGGGAATATTTGAGATGGCGAGGTCGAAGTAGTCATTGAAAGGCTTTTCTATCTTCTCGAATCCCTCTATGCGCACTTTCTGCTCCGGGTGCAGATGGCGGAGTATCTTTCCTGTAAGCAGGTCTTTTTCAAATGCCATAATGTCTGCCTTGGGATTGTTATCCAAGACGGAATCGACAAAGGCACCGATGCCTGCCGAGGGTTCAAGTACCTTTTCGGGGATAATCTGATGCTCTTTCAACACATCCGTCAGAGCCTCCGTAATGGCTGACGGCGTGTAGAATGCCGTGAGGACAGACTGTTTCAGACTGTCCATCAACTGTTTGTACTCGCTTTCATTCTTGCTGTTTTTACAGATAAGTCTATGCAGCTCCACTGTTGGAGCAAACAATTCAAGGTCTGACTTTGCCCAATGGACGGCATCCGCCAGTTCCCTGGCAGGGTTCAGGATGCACTTCAATCCACCGAATCCGCAATAACGCTCCAGAAGGAGACGCTCACGGGCGGTCGGCGTGCGCTGTTCCCTGTCAAGGATGAATGCCGTCTCTATAGCCTTGATGTTGTCGTTCAGACGTTGTTTTCTATTGTACGCCATTTGACTCTATGAAAAGGGCTACGGCTCCCGTCAACTCTGTATAGAGCTGGTCGTAGTCCGGTGACTGGGCAAAATCATCATCGGTGAGGTCGTAAATGGAATACACGTTGTCAACCAAAGGCAGGAGGTGCTTGACAAACGCTTCCTGATCTTCTACTGCTACCTCCAGGGGAAACTCACTGTCAACAACATCATACAGGATGCTGTACTTGGAAAAGCGGAGACCTTTCAGCAATGCTGACATGGCAAGCTCTTGTGCTGCATCGGCAAAGAGGGCATCACGCCGTGCCTGCTCATATACTTCTGCGGCATGGTCTGCACGTTCGCGGATAAAGTCTGCATCGTTGGCTTGTGGAAAACGGTTCTCTCTGAGGTGGTTCAAGAGGTACAGTCCGTAATAGGACAGCTCTGTCTGTGCCTGTTTCTTTCTGTTCATTTGTCTGTTGAATGGATTAAGTGGTGAATAATAAACCGTGGATGGCGGTTGGTGTGAAAGCAAGAAAAAGGCACTCGGTATCCCTCCGAGTGCCGCCACTTAATCCACAGTAAATAAAAGCATCCTGAATAAAGACACCATTTATGAACCATGTTTCGGTGGCAAAGGTACAAACTATTTCTTGTATCTCTTCACATTTCCTCGCTTTTCTGCTGTTTTGCGCTCTGCAAAGACGAATTTCGTGTTGAAATTCTCGTCAAAGGCTATGGCTGCGGAGAATGGTTTGCCTTGCTTGCTGGTGAAACCATTGAGCGTTCTGGTCTTGCCCTTGGTAAGCAAGTCGGTGATGTCGGCATCAGTGAGCAACTTTCCTGCTACCTGCTTGAACACTGGCATACCGCACTCCTTGTTGCTGCATCTTACTACCTTTCCGAAGAACTGCATGGTACCTTGCTTGCATTTAGGACACTGGCAGCCGGAATCCTTGTGGCTGAAAAGTCTGTCACAACCTAACAGCTCCGCAGTGATTTCACGGGTATAGCCTTCGATACTATGGGTGAACCCGTCTGCACTTGCTTCACCTCGTTCAATCTTGGCAAGTTCCGCCTCCCATTTGCCCGTCATCTCCACATTGGCAATCGCCATGTTCTTCACCACGGAATGCAGGGCGAGTCCTTTTTCCGTCGGCACAAGTTTCTTCTGCTGGCGCACCATATACTCTCGTTTGAGCAGGGTTTCGATGATGGCGGCACGTGTGGCAGGTGTGCCAATACCGCTGTCCTTCATTGCCTGGCGCATCGTATCATCTTCTATCTCTTTGCCTGCGGTCTCCATTGCTGCAAGCAATGTGGATTCCGTATGCAAAGGCTTCGGTTTGGTCTTGCCCTCCGTGATGGTGCAGCCAGAAAGAGTGATATGCTGTCCTTCTTGCCAGTTGGGAATGACTTGCTCCTTGACCTCATTGTCTGTTGCGTCTGCATCCTTGTCCAGCCTGTTGTTCTTTTCCTTGAGCGACAACGCTCGCCAGCCAGTCTGTCGGATGATGGAGCCACTGATGCCAAATTCGACGTCATGATCCACTTGCGCCGATACTGATGTGATGTCCTTGATGCAGTCTGCCGAGAACGCTTCAATCATCCGGCACAATATCATGTCATAAACGATCTTCTCGTCCTTGAAAAGACCAATGGCTGCATTTTCTGTGATGAGCAGGGCATGGTGATCGGTCACCTTGGCGGCATTCACGCTGTTCTTGCTGTAGTCCTCACTGCCAGGCAAGAGTTTCACTTTCTCTCCATATTCCGAATGATTCTCCAGATTCTTGAAGAGTTTGGGAAGGGTGGCAAATACATCATCCGAGATATAGCGGCTTGATGTTCTTGGATAGGTGATGAACTTTGCCTCGTAGAGTTTCTGGGCGATGGAGAGTGTATGCTCTGCCGTGAAGCCATGCTGGGAGTTGGCTTCTTTCTGCAAGGTGGTGAGGTCGTAAAGGAGCGGTGCCTTCTCCACCTTTCGCTTGGTTACTACCTTTGTGATGATGGCAGAACCGGTATCTTTCACCTTATTATATATATCGGTTGCGGAGCCTTTGTCTGCCCATCGGTTGGCAGATGTGAACTTCAGTATATTGCCACTGTCTGCATCAACCACACCGAAGTGTACCTGCCAGAACGGTTTCGACTCGAAACGCTTGTTTTCCCAATAGCGTTCGCATACCATACCAAGGGTCGGAGTCTGCACACGACCTACGGAATAGGTACCACGTCCTGCGGCTATCGTCAGGGCTTGTGTGCCGTTGATGCCGACGAGCCAGTCTGCCTCACTTCGTGCCTTGGCTGCATGATAGAGATTGTCATACTCCTTGCCATCCCTGAGGTTCTGAAGTCCCTCACGGATGGCGGTGTCCGTAAGCGAACTGATCCAGAGACGGTCGAAAGGTTTCTGGCAACCGAGATACACATAGAGGTATCGGAAAATCAACTCTCCCTCACGTCCGGCATCGGTTGCTACGATGATGCGCTCACTGCTGTCAAACAGCTTGCCGATAATTTTAATCTGGGCAAGCACACCTGCATCTGGTTTGTAGCCGTTCTCTGTCTTGACTTGTCGGGGAACAAGAACGAACGGGTCGGGAATCACAGGCAGATTCTCTGCATGGAATCCCTTCATGCCGTAGGTTTCCGGCATGGCTGGCTGCACTAAATGTCCGAATGCCCATGTCACATAATAGCCATTGCCCTGCATATAGCCTTCCTCACGCTTGTCAGCTCCCACAATGTGGGCGATTTCCTTGGCTACGCTTGGTTTCTCTGCGATGATTGTCTTCATTGTCTGTTGTTTTTGTGACATCCGCAACCGTGGGATAGACGGTCGCAGATGTCGGTTGTTATAATGGATGATTAACTCTGTGGATCAAGTGGCGGCAACTACATCTTCACGCTTCTTGCCTTTCTCTTTGGCTTCTGTTCCTCGGCGTTCTGTTCCTTCTGCTGCTTTTCGTTCTTTGGCGCAGACTGTCCCGGACTCAGCGGATCCTTGGTGTGCTTGGTCGCCTCATGGGTCTTGCCCTGCTCGTTGACGGCGACTTGTACCTTGTTCTCGTTGGTCGGAATCTGTTCCTTCGCCTGTTTGAGGTCTGGATTGTTGCGGTAGGAACGTGGCTGCATCTTGTCGAAATCGAACTTCACGTAGGCGGTATAGGTACCGCTGCCGTTCTTATTGGGCACTTCCTTGATCTCGATGGTCTTGCCTGCCACATAGTCGTCCTTCTGCTGCTCGGTCAGTTCCTTCTTGAAATAGGTGTTGAGTCGGCGGATGGTTCCGTCCTCATTGAGCCAGTGGTTGGGATCTTGCTGTTTCTTCTGACCGCCCGTATCACCTTCTGCCTTCTGCTCCTGCTTGTCAGCGGTTTGCTTCTTGTCGCCATTCTGTTTCTGACCTTGCGCCTGTCTTGTGCTGCCAGGCACGAACTCCACGCCACGCTGTTCCACATTCACCTGCAGCAGCGGTGTAAACTTGCGCCCGTTGGCAAGCTCAATCTCCTTGCGAAGCGGAATACCTGAGTAGAGCACTCTCTTGTCGTCCTTGGTAATAGGTGTCTTGCCGATGGTATCGGGTATGCGCACCTTGTTGGTCGGGATGTCAACAATCTCATTGGTGAGACGGTCGATACTGATGAAATGAGGACGCAGCTCACCTGTATTCTTGTCGGGGAAATCCACAACCTTTCCGAGGTTGCCGTTCTGCAACAGGTTCTTCTTGTCCTCTGGAGTGAAGGTATAGCCTTTGTAAGCGACATCGAGTTTAGGCTCGTTGCGCACGAAATGCGGCACGAGTTGCAACTGGTCGTTATCGTCCTTGCGGAATGACAGACGGGCCTGTATCTCTATCTGTTCACCGCCGAAGGTCGGCTTCACAATCACAAGCCCCGTCTTGCCGTAGTTGAGCAGGGTTTTCATATCCTTCTCATTCATACTGTTGAAGTCTATGCCATATTTGGCACCAAGTTCCTGCAGGTTCACATCGTTACCACTGATGAGGTTCTGCTTTACACCCGGAGCGGTCTGTGCCTGCTGTTCGGCTGCGGTCTGTTCTGGTTTCTGTTCCATGTCGTTCTCTTTTTCGTTGGTTTGTTCAGATGATACATTCTCTTTTTCTGTGTTAGCTTGCGTCTTGGACGCATCGTCCGATGATGCGGTTTCTTTCGCCTGACCTTCCGATTGCTTTGCCTCTTTCTCATAATTGGAGGTGTCAACCTTGTGGGCGGAAAGAATCTCCTTGTTAGCCTCCGGATCTTTCAGCAACTCCTTCATCACGCCAAGCAGGTTTTCCACCTGGTCTGCCGCTATGCGGTAGAATCCGAATCGGCTTGGCTTCTTGCACTGGCGGAAGAAGTTTCTAAAGAAACTGTCCATCAGGTCGCTGTTGCGGTCAAAACGCAGGAAGTCGGACGTGTTCTCCGCCTTGGCGGGTGCTCGCTTCGGTGTGCCGTCCCTGCTGAGTCCGGCGACGACGCTGATCTCGCCCGTCTTTTCGTCACGGACTACCAGCACGTCCTGTTCATCACTCTTTTTCTTTTGTACCATAATTGTAAATTTTTAATGGTGAATACTGTTGTTATTTGAATTTCTGATGAATGCGAGTCAAGTAATGCTCCACATTCTCTTTCTTGAATTCTTTGACATTATTCTCTACAAACTGCATCACATCCTCTTCCGTGTAGTAGGTTTTCTGCCCCAAACGCTTGTAGGGAAGCACTCCCAGACTGCGATAGCGTTGAAGGGAACGAGGGGAGATTTGAAATAAGAGGCAGAGGTCTTGGTTGTCAAGCAATTTTTCATTGATGGCAGAACTTCCTTTTTGCTCCGTCTCTCGTTCGTGTCTCAACATCAGCATGTCGTAGATGCCGTCTATCTTTTTGTGTAGGTCATGGAGATATAACTCCAGTTTTCTCAATGTTCCATCTTCCATGCTCATGTTTCCTTTGCTATTGTTCGTTCCTCAACCATTCTTTCAATGGCTTCAACTTGGTATCGGCATTGATTACCAATTTTAATAAAATCAATGCGGTTCTCTGAGCGCATTCGCTGCAAGGTGCGCTTGCTCACACCAAGCATCTTGGCTGCATCGTCATTGGTCAACATCGGCTTCAATCCCTTACCCGTCAGGTTCTCTTGAAATGCCATTTTTGCCAATCGCACGTACTGGACTATTTCTGTCAACTGTTCTGTCAGCTTTTTGAAGGCTGCACTTTCCATTGTTATTACTTCCATTCTAATTCCGTTTGAAATGTTATATCAATAGTTCGTTAAAATTTGAGATAATGGCTAAGCAGCTTTACGTTGCCAGCCAAAGAGTTCTTTGATAGTATGACTAATTAACTTTCGGTTCGGTATTCTCCGACACTTGTTGAAAATTAATTTAGCGATGTATGTGCTTGCCATAATCTCCTTGAAAGAAGCCATGGAATACGGCAATTCATTTTCCTTCATCATCACTTTCGCAACATTCTGTGATGCGAATGATGCATTATAGGAAAAGTCCAACTGGTTCTTGTGTCTTGCTTGGCAATGCGTAAGACCAGTATATTGCTTTGCATCGCGAAAACAAAACTCTATTTGGAATCTTGAGCGGTATGTGCGCAACACTTCCTCACCCGACATGGATGTCTTTGTTGAGAAGAAAAGCTTGTGTTTTCCGTTCGGCATAACCCAAATGACAAGGCGCACTTTCTGCTTCAATGCCTTTGAATAGGCTATGAGTGTGTAGGCTGTGCCTTCAAGTCCTTCAATATGCAACTCTGCCATACGTGTGAGGTCAAGTTTCTTGTAGTTGATTTTTCCGTCAAGTGTCTTGGGACGTCCAGGCTTATTGGAACGAGGTCCCGTATACACATAATATAGGCTCGCAGTATCCCTGAAGCGGCTGACAAGATGGAAACCGCACTCTTTGATTCCGTCCACAAACGGACGGATAGAGAAGAAAGCGTCAGCGACAACAATATCGGTGACCTTCAACAAATCCTTCTTATAACGCTTGATGACCGCTATGTAATGTTGCACGAGAGTCATGTTACGCATTTTCAATTCTCCAGTAGATGGAGTCTGATGGGCGCGCAGCATCATGCAACTGTTGGCATGGACATCGACAAGTGCAAGCCCCATGATTTCAAGCCCATGCTTCATGGAACTTGCACAACCGGACCAGAAAGTACCGATATGCGGAGTCTTCTTACCCGACTTGCTGATGTAGCTCGGATCGATGGCTATAGCCAATAGACCATCCATATTCAAGTAACGTCGGCATAGGGCAAGGTTGAACTTCACCCAGTCTATGCATTTAGCACGACCACGGTTGAAGTTCGTTCTGTAGGTCTGCTCACAATGGGTGCCGTAACGCTCCATTTGAGTGAAATTTATCTTTCTTTGTATCGTCATGTACAATAAAAGTATTTCCAAGAGTAGACTCTCGAAAGTTTTGCTTAACTTTGCAGATGAACTTTTGATAGCATCTCTGCATATTTCCGTATATTGGTTGAGTGGTTCTGATGTCATATAACTTTGAGCTTAGAGAACTATAAAGTTACTGATAATCAGCCACTTAACCAAATTTTATTAGTTGTATTACGTTAATTAACTCTCTCATTTTCAATCGATTACATAAGAATTAACAGAGTATTGTTATATAATTCGTTGTTTTTATTTCTCGGCGGCAAAATTAACCATTTGCGAAATACCCGTTTAACAACTCATTAATGACCCACGTATAATTTTCTTGATTTTTCTTGCCAAGCGGTCGGCAAACCCCAGAAAAGCACTGCCACAGTTATTCATTTTCATTGTTTTTCTACATACACACATTAACTTTGCATCCGAATTTGTTGAACCAATAAAACAGAGAATATGGAAGTAGTAACAATGGAAAAGAAGGCATTCGACTTGATGATGGCAAGATACGATGCCTTGGTAAAGAAAGTTGAGTTGCTGAAGCATAAGGCTAACGGCAAGCGTCTGAACAAATGGCTTACAGGTCAAGAGGTCTGCCAGCAACTTCGCATCAGCCAGCGCACCTTACAAAAACTTCGTGACCGCCGTTTCTTGGGGCATACCCAGATAGGTCGCCAATTCTATTACTGCCCCGAAGAGGTCAAAGCCATCGTTCCGCTTATCGCCAGAATCAAATCGGTATAGCATAAAGCCAAACTCGCCCAAGGCAAAGCCGAAAACTTCACCCTGGGCGAGCCAACACATTTTATATTCACCACTTAATCCAAATTGTAAACAATGAACATGAACCAACTTCTTACGCATGAGAGCAAGTCGATAGACACCGCCATGCAATCCTTGAAGAAAGCCAACAACTGGCTATCCTCATTCATCGAGTCCTACAGCCCACCTTTGGACGGGGAGCGATACCTCACCGACAAGGAACTCTCCGAGCATTTGAAGCTTAGTCGCCGCACCTTGCAGGAATATCGCAAGCAAGGCATTTTGCCCTACATTATATTATGTGGCAAAACCCTCTATCCGGAATCCGAGATACAAGCACTTCTCACTGGTAATTACCGCAAGCCGATAATCGACGGCACTGTTTCATAAGAGGAGGGTACTGCTTCATAATAGTGAAACAAAAATAGCGTACAGGGTACAACGACAAAAATCGTTTCCTCTGTACGCTATTATTTATAAAGGTGTAGGAATCTTATTAAAAGATGAGAGATTCTAACTTGCACCTCTTGGCATCGTTCCGTTCATCACAATAATCATCGGATACTCGTGTTTTACTTGCTCTGCATGGCAATCCTTGCGGTTTACAACCTTACTGATAAACCATTGTCTGAACAACAAGGCTTGGTATGTATCCATTTGAAGTGCTATGGCGATAATCACTTCCATATCATAGACATGCGCAGAATATCCATTTTCAAGTTTGATGTATTGAGAAAGCTGGAAATCTTTCAGCACACTTTGTTTCCAAATGCGCTTGATGGTATTCTTCACTGCTGTCCCTGTTACATTCAACAGTTCGGCAATCTCCCAAACTGTCATCCACACCTCACCATGATGTGGGGCGTAGATGACCATTTCTTCTTGTATTGTTATCACTTGTCGTTTCATACTCTGCCATTTATAGTGTTAGTATTATCGTTGCAAACATTTCCAAACGTGAATTCCTCAATGTTATTAATCTGCTGAGACAACTTTTCCACGTCTTTGCTCAATTTCTCCTTGGTAATCTTGGCATACACCTGGGTTGTCTTTATGTCCTTGTGACCAAGCATTGAACTCACGGTTTCTATTGGAACTCCGTTGGAGAGGCAAACCGAGGTTGCGAACGAATGACGGCTCATGTGCCAGGACAGCGGCTTGGTGATACCACATTTTTTGCCCAGTCTTTTGAGCGAATCCATACAACTTTGGTAGTTGGGTACTGGAAACACCCTGCCGTCTTCACACAATCCACGGTATTTTTCCATAATTTGCTTGGGATAGTCAAGCAACTTGATGTTGGCTTCCGTTCCAGTCTTCTGTCGATGGATAACAATCCATTCACCTTCATCGAAAAATTCCTTGATGTTCTCTTCCTTCAAGTTGTACAGATCAATGAAAGCGAGACCTGTAAAACAACAGAACAGGAACAAGTCACGCACCATGCTCATCTTCTTTCTTGTGATAGGTGTCTCCATCAACAGGTGAATCTCTTCTTTGCTCAGAAACTCTCTTGTGGTCTCTTCTTCCTTGTACTCATATCGTCTGAATGGGTCTTTTACGAGCCATTCATTATCTATGGCACGGAATACCATTGCACGGAGATTGCGGACAAACACCATTGCAGAATTGATTTTCAGATGCTTGTCGGTTCTGAGAAAAGTCTCGTAGTCCGTGATAAAAGGCAGCGACAACTCTTTCAGAGCAATATCCTTCACATGGTAATGCGCCTGCAAGAACTCGCCCACATAGGCACACCCGATTCTATACTTCGTGTATGTACTCAAAGATTTCATGCCAGCCTTATATTGCTTTTCCATTTCATCACGGCTTTGGGAATAGACTTTCATCAGTGTATGGCAACGATACTCCAAGCCAAGAAAGGCGTTCTTCACCTTGTCGGCAGTGACGAAGTTGTCCCTGTCCATAATCTCCTGATAATGCTTGCTGATACTCACACGCATCTTGTCCAATTTACGGTTCACCTCCAAAGCCTGCATACTCTTACCTATCATGCGTCCGCCCTTGGTGTCCCACAAATCAGAATTGGCAGTTGTCTTGCAACTGAACTGCGCCTGTGTTCCGTCCACTGTGATACGTCCCATAACTGGAACAGTACCATCTTTCTTTACTACCTGTCTTTTGAGGTAGAAGATAATTGAAAATGTACTCTTCATAACGTCATTCTTTTTTGCGTTCAAAATTAATACATGAAGAGTCTTTTCTTGCTACGCATTTCACGGCAGAACACGGCAAATTTGGTTCGTAACCAAAAATCTTACGTTACTCATCAGTAACTCACTATAAATCAGAGTATTCAAATTCAATTCGTAACCTTCCTCATTCTTCCGAACCTTAACATTCCTCATTTGGGGTATAGGTTACGGATAGGTAACGTTCCTCTGTCTCATCTTGTCGTATTCCCGTCTTCGTCTGTCCTCGCCACTTTTAACCAAAATGAGGAAAGTAACTGATAACCAGTAAACTTTCCTCATTCTTCTCTCAAACACTTTTTATATGTACTTTCCTATTGAGAAACTTCGTGTTTACTTCTCGGGTGAGAACCTCTGGACAGGAACATCTCTCCGCAAGCAGTATGACCCAGAGACCATCGGTACATGGTATGGCAATGGATATCCATTGAACACAACCTTCTCTTTTGGTTTAAGTTTAACATTATAAATATTAGAATGATATGAAATTCAATATATCTTTAAAGGTACTTCCTTTGTTGGCATGCGGTATGTTGATGGCTTCTTGTAATGATTTCCTGAAGCAAGAGCCTCTTACAGATATTACTCCTACCGACTATTGCAAGGATGCTACTCAGCTTCAAGCCGTAGCTAATGCATTCTATCAGACTGTTTTGCCATATCATAGTGGTGCAGGCTATGGTACATTCGCATACGATAATGGTACAGATAATCAGACTGGTTCTGATGGCGATTCTAAGTATAAGAAAGGTAGTTGGAAGACTAGTAACGACAACTCTTCATGGAGCTGGAACAATATTCGTGATATCAACTATCAGTTGAATATAGCACAGTCTAACTATGAGAATGGATTGATTGCGGGTAATGAAAATAAGATTCGTCAATATATCGGCGAGTTACACTTCTTCCGTGCCTATGCCTATTTCAGTTTGTACAAGAGCTTCGGTGACTTACCTATTGTGACAGAGGCCATGCCTGACAATGAGGCTATCCTTGTAGCAGCTAATAAGCGTAGTCCTCGCAACGAGGTTGCTCGTTTCATTCTTGCCGACCTGGATTCTGCTGTAACCTATATGGAGCCTGATGGTTGGGAAGCAACCACACGTATCTCTCCTGCAGTTGCTCATCTGTTTGCATCACGTGTAGCCTTGTTTGAAGGTTCTTGGTTGACCAACTTCGCTGGTACTCCGTTCGTTCCTAATGGTGAGGGATGGCCAGGAAAGGCAAAAGACTATAATGCAAATTATCAGTATCCTACAGGTAGCGTTGAGGCTGAAGCTAAGTACTTCTTCCAGAAGGCGGTTGATGAGGCTGCCATTGTAGGTGATGCTTATGTAGGCAAATTGGATAAGAATACAGGTATCGTACCTCAGTCTTTATCTGATACCAATCCTTATTTCTATAAGTTTGGTAATACCGACATGTCTGCCTATCCTGAGGTTCTTCTCTGGAAGGCCTATAATAAGGGTAAAGGTGTGACTGATAACATTGAGGTAGCTGTAAACCGTGGTAATACCTATACTGGTTTTACCCGTGGTATGATTGATGCCTTTCTGATGAAGGATGGTAAGCCTACTTATGCACACCATGATGGATATGTTTATGAAGATACAACGACTCATGCAGTAGTTCGCAATCGTGACCCACGTTTGTTTATCTTCTTGAAGCGTCCTGGTCAGAAGAACGTTCTTCAGGGTGAGGATAATAATATTGCTGCTGAGCAGGTTCGTCCTATCGAGCCAGTTCCTCAAGTGTTTACTCGCTCATTTGACGTAACTTATACTACTGGTTATGCTATTCGAAAGGGTGGTACGTTTAATCAGAACTTGGCAGAAAACCAGGCTGGTTATACTGCATCTATCACCTTCCGTGCCACAGAGGCTTTGCTCAACTATATTGAAGCTCAATATATGCTCGACCACAATTTAAATGCGAAGAGCATTTCATATTGGAAGGCTATCCGTGAGGCTGCTGGCTTTACTGGTGAGGCTGCTGACCCTCAGACAACTATTGCTGCCACAGATATGGCACAGGAGTTAAAGGGTTATACCGATGGTTCTGGTACACAATATGATTGGGGTGCATTTTCTGCAGGCAAGGCATTGACAGATCCTACTTTGTATAGCATTCGTCGTGAGCGTCGTACAGAGTTGATGGCTGAAGGTCTTCGTTGGATGGATTTGATTCGCTGGCGTTCACTCGATCAGTTGATGAAGCAGCCTTATCAGCTTGAGGGCTTCCATCTTTGGAATACTCCAATGGAGAAATGGTATACAGAAAAGCAGTTGGTTGATGATGGTTCTGTTACTGCTACAGTATCTTCTCGTAAGTTAACTGAGTATTTCCGTCCATACCAGATTGTTTCTACCAATATGCTTTACAATGGTATGACCTGGTCTATGGCTCAGTACCTGCAGCCAATGCCTTTGCGTCAGTTTATGCTTACAGCTCCTGACCATAAGACCTATGCAGACTCTCCATTGTACCAGAATCCATACTGGCCTATGGAACCAGATGAGGCTGCAGAGCAGTAAATCTTGAATTTCAATTTCCCTTGAGATCTTTAGAGATAAGACAAGGGAATATATATAAAAGCCCCCGATAGTAACAATGCTATCGGGGGCTTTGTTTTCTTTTAAACTTAAATAAGTTTTTCAATCTCTTTAATAGAAAGACCTGTACCTTTGGCAACTTGTTCTTGTGTGAGCCCCATGCCGAGAAGACGCTTTGCGGTGGCCAACTTTTCTTTGGCAACACCTTCTTCTCTGCCTTCTTCCTTTGCAGTATCAATCGAATTTTTTATGTCTCGATAGGCAGGATTGTCATATCGTTCTTCTGATAATCTCATAATCTGTTCTTTTTATAGAATTCTTTTGGCAAAAATACGACTTTTTATAATATCTTCCAAGTATTTTTGCGTAAATCTATTATTTTAATGGTATTTTGGACGATTTTTTTCACTTAGTCTCATGAAAAAAATAGTTATTTTGCAAGCGGAACTTAACATGAACTTATTTAAATATAAACGAAATGAAATGTACTAAACTTATTTGGCTGGTAGTTTGGATACTGTCATTGTTTTATACGTACATATCCGAAGCGTAAGATGTGTTGTCTTAATACCCTATAGCTCATTACTTTAACAGTCATACTTCCACGTTTATTTGGCTTGAACATCTTGATTTGTGTGGTTGCTGCCATATGCCGGCAATCACACGGATCTAATTCTTTAAGGTCTGATGCCATCTATCGCAAGCTTTTCAACAATGATATGCAGTATCTGATAGAGTGTAGTGAGAAAATCGTGAGGGATACCCCCAAATCGTGATGGATAGCGTGATGGATATTTCCGTTTTCGAAGTATCTATCACGCTATTCAAGTGTCTGTATATTAGTATATTAAGATGTGTAATACATATAAATCGTGATGGATGATAGATTATTACATAAAATTTGTTCATATGAAGACTGCGCTGGGTAACTGATATGACTGCATCGGGTTACAGATATGACTGCATTGGGTTACAGATATGACTGCATCGGGTTACAGATATGACTGCATCGGGGTACAGATATTACTGCGTAAGCTAACGGAGCCGTATCCGTAGGCTTATCGAGACGTCTGCATCAGCTAACTGAGACGTCTGAACTCACTTACTGAACTACTTGAGGTGCTTGGCTGAACAGCTTGAATTGCTTGACAGAAGTGTGATACAGCTACTTATTATGGACGCAAACTTGTCGCCCTTACAGGGCGCCTTGCTGATTGCTATTATACCCAGGGCGCTGCCCTGAGCTAGGAGCTTTTGGGCCTTCAGCCCGTTCTTGAACCACATGCGAAAGTTCTGTTGTTTAAACAAGTCTCTCTATATCTTCTATTGAAAGGTCTGTACCTTTGGCAACTTGCTCTTGTGTGAGCCCCATGCCGAGAAGACGTTTTGCGGTGGCCAACTTTTCTTTGGCAATGCCTTCTACTCTGCCTTCTTCTCTACCTTCTTTTCTGCCTTCTTTTCTGCCTTCTTCCTTCGCAGTATCGATTGAATTTTTTATGTCTCGATAGGCCTTAAGACTATCCTCGTATTCTCGTAATTCTTGTTGACTGAATTTAGCGATTTCAGCTTCTTCAAACAATTTCGTGAAAATTCTCTCTTTTAAAGCTTTCGGTCGTTTGTCAAGCTTGGGTAAATTCTTGAGAACATAGAGCCATTTGTCATACAGAGTTTCTAGCTCAGTCTCGCTTTTGTTGAATTTGGCAATCTCAATATACTTGAAAGAAAGCTTGTCGTTAAAGACCTTGAATGTCTTTTTGTCTAGCAGACCAACATCGTGATTGATTTCTTTTTGGTCGAAAGCTTCTTCCTTAAAATCAAAATTGAGCAATGCTACTGTATAAACGTGGTCTAGCTTGAAATTCCAATCCTGTCCTTTTGGGGCTTGCTCTCTGATAGGAAATGTAGAGTAGAAGAGAGAACGGTCTTTGAAGTATTTCTGAAAAGCGTTCTGCATTTCAACGATGAACTTTTCTCCTTTCTCATTTTCACAATACACGTCAAAGATAGCTTTGCGCTCTGCGAAAACATCACCAACGTGCTCGCTATTGAGGTAGCGGACATCCTTAACGACTTGCTCTCCATCGAAAAGTGAATTCAGAAAGTTGATGAGCAAGTCTTTATTTGGCTTTGTTCCAAATATACGTTTGAAACCAAAGTCGGTAAGTAAGCTAATATATCGTTCTTCTGATAATCTCATAATCTGTTCTTTTTATAGAATTCTTTTGGCAAAGATACGACTTTTTATAATATCTCCCAAGTTTTTTTGCACAAATCTATCATTTTGATGTAATTTTTGACAAATCTCTAAGATGTTCTTTGAGAAGATACGATATTTGTATCATTTTAGACGATATTGCGAGCGTTTTTGCAAGATTATCAGTACTTTTGTGGCGAAATAATAAATAACGCAAAAATCATAACCGAAATGAAACGAATCTTTTTATCGCTGATACTCACAGCGGCAACCTTTCCTTGGGCTACTGCAGTCCTGGCACAGCAGGACCCATCTGAGGCTCCTGCCACCAGACCCGTAAATCCTGTTTCTGCACCACAGAAACTCATCTTCGTACCGGACTCTCTGAAACCCTATGATTTCAACAAGGATGATGAGAGATGGTGCTGGCGACATAGTGCACAGACCCAGAATATCGTGTATTTCTGGGAAAAGTCATTCGGAGACAATCCGCAGAATCCTCCTTCGCTCGAAGGTAAGCCCATGAAATTTGACCTGGGTAATCTACAGACTCAGGTAGAACGGTTCTATCGTTTCTTCCGTGACACCCTGAAGTTCTCTCTGCCGGGCAGCATCTGCGACCAATACAAGATGATGGTGATGGTGAACTATTCGCTGGAAGGAACCGCGTACGGCGGAACTTATGATGACTTTATCGGAGCGCTTTGGGTAACGCCTAACCGTATTCAGGATCAAAAACTCAATTGTCTGGCTCACGAGTTGGGACACAGTTTCCAACTCCAGATTATGGCCGACCGTGCTGGCGAGGCATGGGGTGGCAGCGGTTTCTTCGAGATGACATCCCAATGGATGCTCTGGAGAGTGAATCCCGACTGGCTAACAGATGAGAAGTATCATTTTGATGCCTTCAGACAGCTTACCCATAAGGGTTATCTGCATCTGGACAACATCTATCATTCGCCATACGTGATAGAGTGGTGGGCTGAGAAGCATGGTTTGGAAAGCATCGCCCAGCTCTATCGGGAGGGAAAAGTAGGAGAGGACCCGGTTGTTACCTACAAGCGGAAGTATAAGATGAGCCAGAAGCAGTTTAATGATGAGATGTTCGACTGCTACCGTCATCTCGTGAACTTCGATTTCGGTTATGCCCGCAAGGAGACCCGTCCTTATGCCTGCACCTTCGATACCAGGATGCTGAAGCAGAAGAATGGTTATCTTCGTCCGGATACAGCTTCGGTTCCTGAGAACTATGGTTTCAATGCCATCAAGTTGGAAATCCCGAAGGCTGGTAAGAAGGTTACTGTAGATTTCAGAGCTCTCGATGCCGAGGGTAAGGCATTCAAGACATCCAAGGACAAGATGGCACGAACCATCGGTTACCGTTATGGTTTGGTGGGAGTAACCGCCGATACCGATGAATGCATCTACAGCCCGATGGGCGAAGCGATGAATGGAAAGGTTTCGCTTGTGGCTCCAAAGTCCCAGCCTCTCAAGGCGCTCTATCTCGTGGTGATGGGAGCTCCTTCGAATCATTCGCTCAATCCATCTTCCCGCCGTTTCCCTTATGAGGTAAGAGTGAAGTAAGAGTGAAGTACGAATCGAATAAGAATCAAGTACGAATCGAATAAAAATCATCTACATAAAAAATATCATAGCTTATGAAGAATAAGACTTTTATAAAGAATAAGACTTTATTGACTGCATCCCTCGCCTTGATGATGGTGTTGCCGATGCAGGCACAGCGCTTTGAAGATAACTTCGAAGATAAGACGCTGCGACTGGATTACATCGTGGCGGGCGATAGCGTGAACCAGGCTATCTATTTCGAACAGGCTTACAGCAACCCTACCTGGGCGGGCAGAAAGACAAGACTGGATGAGAAATTCCTGAACGGCAACGGACAGGTGACCGTGTATGAGCATGGTACCAACAAGGTGCTCTATGTAAATACTTTCTCAACACTCTTCCAGGAATGGCAGCTTACACAGGAGGCAAAGCATCTGCAGAAATCATTCGAGAGCAGTTTCCTCGTGCCGTTCCCAAAGAGACCGGTGGATGTAAGCATCACCCTGAGCGATACGCATCAGAAGGTGACCGCAGAACTGCGCCATACCATCAATCCACAGGATATACTCATCCGACCATTGGGCGAGAATGGCATCCCTTACCGCTACATCGTGAAGAGCGGAGAGACTGCCGACTGTGTTGACCTCGCCATCATTGCCGAGGGCTATCGCCAGGAACAGATGGATAAGTTTTATCAGGATGCGCAGCGGGCAGCCGATGCCATCTTCGAGCGCGAACCTTTCGCTTTGCTCAAGTCGAGATTCAACGTGGTGGCTGTTGCGGCTCCATCGCTCGATGAGGGACCAAGTATTCCGCACGAAGGGAAATGGAAGAACACGATGGCTTGCTCTCATTACGATACTTTTTATTCGAACCGTTATCTCACTACGAGCAAGATTCATCGCATCTATGATGCCTTGAGTAATGTGCCTTTCGAGCAGATCATCGTATTGGTGAATTCTCCTACGTATGGTGGCGGCGGCATCTATAACCAGGTAACGCTTTCTACCTCTGATCATCCTACGTTCAAGAAGGTGCTGGTACATGAGTTCGGTCATGGCTATGCGGGCTTGGGTGATGAGTACAGTACCGATGAGTATGACCCGATGTATCCTAGTGATACCGAGCCTTGGGAGCCTAACCTCACCACGCTGAAGGATTTCCAGAGCAAGTGGGCGGATATGATGCCGAAGGGCGTGAAGATTCCTACGCCGCTTGCCAAACTACCGGATCATAAGAATATCAAGAACGCAAAGGAGCAGAAGAAACTCAACGAAGCCGTCTTCAAGATTGGTGTGTTCGAGGGTGCGGGCAACCAAAGCAAGGGATGTTACCGTCCGGCGCAGGTTTGCCGTATGCGAATCAACGAAGTGGATGATTTCTGTCCGGTTTGCCAGCGTGCCATCCGACGCATCACAGATTTCTATACTGGGAAATAATTATAAGTTTCTGATGGTCTTCATTTTTGGCGAATGGTGAAAGGAGAATTGAAATCGTGAATCGTTTTTGGAAAATGACTAATAGAGCAATCCGAAGGCCCAAAGTGGGAGAATATCGCCATTGGCATACTCCGTATCATCACGCACAATGAAGGAATCGGCTACGTCTTTTATCTGGCGATGGCTCTTTTTGGCTCCGCCTATCTCAAAGGTATATTTGCCAATGGAAAAGTCGGAAACCTTGGAAGAGGTTACATCTAGAGCTAGGCGAGTTTGGTTGTAGAAGAATGTCTCCCTCACATTGCCTATGTTGGCATTCTCGCCAGAGAGGGCATAGATGATGTTGGTATTGTCTAGATATACCTTTTCGGTCTTGCCAAGTCCTCGCATGCCGCCTGTCTCATCACGTAGTTGTCCTATCATGCCTGCCTTCTCCATATATAATAAATAGGTAGGTATGTCGTTGCGGCTCACCTTGATCTCATTAGCCAATCCTGTGGCCTCTGGCTTGTAAGGCACATTGCTGGCTATGATGGATAACATACGGCGCAGTTTCTTACCTGTGGCTGGCGACATGTTGGCATACTGTGGGATGTCCACTTCCATCGTGAGGCGTATCACTTGCTGCAATCTTTGCTGGAAAAATCCTTCTTTGGAGAATGGATAATACCCCACGCGCAGATATTGGTTGAAGAGCGGTATCGGATGCTGGAGACCTTCTATCTCTGTTTTCCCATTGAGGATATCCTCTAGGCTTCTGATAGGAGTCTTGATGCCATGAAACATTTCCAGGTATTCACGGAATGATAAACCCTGCATGTCAAACAAGATGGCTCTGCGACTCAAGTCGGCTTCGCCATCTATGATGTCGAGGATGGAAGAGCCTGTAAAGAATACATGAAGCCCAGGGTGGGAATCGTATATCTGCTTGAGCTCCTGCGACCATCCTTCATATTTGTGTACCTCATCTATATAGAGCCATTCGCCCCCTTCACGCACAAACTGGTTGGCTGTTTCGATGAGCGTGTTGGTGGTGAAATAGCTGTGATCGGCTGAAACATAGAGCGACTTAGCTTGCTCTTCTAGACTATTGCTCTTGATGTGTTGCAATATCAAGGTAGACTTGCCGACACCTCTTGGTCCCATCAAACCTACTAGACGAGCCTCCCACGGAAGCTTGTCATAATTATATCTCTTGAACGCCAAAGATACGAGTTCAAGCTGCTCTTTCATGTAATTTATCAATGTAATATCCATACGCTTTTTTATTAAATGCACCTTCCAAGGTGCAGATTTATAGCTTTCGTGCACCTTTCAAGGTGCAAATTTATGCCTTTCGTGCACTTTCTAAGGTGCAAATATAGAGCTTTTGTTTGAAATATCAAAGGAAAATGCCATAAAATTGGGAATTACTACGATTTTTTCATTCTTTTGGACTATTTTGCTCGCTTATATCAGAAAGATTTTGTTATTTTGTGGGCTGAAACTAACATGATTAAAATTGATATGAAGAAAATCTTATTATCTCGTGGTGATGGGAGCTCTTTCGAATCATTCGCTCGATCCATCTTCCCGCCGTTTCCCTTATGAGGTAAGAGTGAAGTAAGAGTGAAGTACGAATCGAATAAAAAATATCATAGCTTATGAAGAATAAGACTTTATTATCGGCATCTCTCGTTCTGATGATGGCGATGCCGGCAGCTACAGCTTCAGCACAGGGCACATTAGAAAATTACAACAGAGCCTATGCGCTGCGTCATCAGTTTTCAGCCGATTCCGTGTTCCATTGGGCACGCTCGTCGGCTTGGTGCGATTCCACCCATGTATTGCATTATCAGATTTCTACTCCTCAGGGCAAGAAGTTTGTTTCCTATGATGCCGACAAGGATGAAATGAAGACCTATGATTCGCAGGATGCGATGGAAAAGGCGCTGGGCATCAAGCCTCGTCCTGCCAACAAACCTCAGTTTGGCAGACGCCACGAGCGCCATTGGATGGAGGTAGATGAGGAGAAGGAGGCTTATCCGGTACTTTCGCCCGACGGCAAGATGGAAGCCTACATCGAAGGTTACAACGTGGTGGTTCATGAGGCAGGAAAACCTTATACCGAAGCCAAGCGAATCCTCACTCAGGATGGTACCATCGGATGCTATTACAGCAACCGCATCCAATGGAGCCCAGACGGCAAGCACATCTTCGTATGCAAGCGTGTTCCGGTAGAGAAGCGCTATGCCTACTACGTAGAATCTTCGCCTGCCGACCAGCTGCAGCCTATCCTCCACAAGCAGGAGTATGCCAAGCCGGGCGATGTCCTGCCACAGCACTATCCGGTCATCATCGATGTGGCTACCGGAAAGAAGGTGGAGGCTGACAGGCATCAGATAGAAAACCAGTATGAACTGGAATGGATGCAATGGACACCTGACAGCAAGGAGGTGACAATGGAGTATAACCAGCGTGGGCATCATCTCTATCAGATGCTGGCGATGAATGCCGAAACCGGCAAGCTTCGTACCGTGGTAGAGGAGCGTGCCAATACCTTTGTGAACTATGGTCGTCTGTGGCGTCAGTTTATCAAGGATGGCAAGCAACTGCTCTGGATGAGCGAGCGCGACAACTGGAATCATCTCTATCTCTACGATGTGCAGAAATCGAAGGTTATCCGACAGATTACAAAGGGCGACTGGTTTGTTCGCGGCATCCAGCGTGTAGATGAAGAGAAGGGAGAAATCTATTTCTCGGCTAGTGGCGTGAACAGGAATGAGGACCCATATCTGGTACATTATTATAAAATAGGTATCGACGGCAAGAATATGGTGGCGCTCACTCCTGAAGAGGGAAATCATAGTGTCCAATATACCTATGATTACCATTATCTCCTGGATACCTATTCTAAGGTGGATGCCGCTCCTGTTACCGTGCTCAGAGATGCGCAGACCGGTAAGCTCGTCAAGACTCTGGAAACGGCTAATATTACTACTTTGAAGAAGCACGGATGGGTTGCTCCTGAGGTGTTTGTGGCTAAGGGGCGTGATGGCAAGACCGATATGTGGGGCATCATCCAGCGCCCTACCAATTTCGATCCTAATAAGAAATATCCGGTCATCGAATACATCTATGCGGGTCCGGGCGATGCCTATACTCCGAAGAGTTTCATGCCATACAACTGGTACACCACTTCGCTTGCCGAACTAGGTTTCATCGTAGTCCAGCTCGATGCGATGGGCACTTCCTATCGCGGCAAGAAGTTTGAGGAGGTTTGCTACAAGAATCTGAAGGATGCCGGATTCCCAGACCGTGAACTCTGGATCAAGGCTGCAGCCAAGAAGTATCCTTATATGGATGCTGATAATGTGGCAATCTATGGCTGTTCGGCAGGCGGACAGGAGAGTACCACAGCCGTATTGCTGCATGGCGATTTCTACAAGGCTGCCTATAGCGCCTGCGGCTGTCACGACAACCGGATGGATAAAATCTGGTGGAACGAGCAATGGATGAGCTGGCCTATCGATTCCAGTTACGTGGAGTGCAGCAACGTGGAGAATGCCCACAAGCTGGAGCGCCCGTTGATGCTGGTGGTAGGCGAGATAGATGACAACGTAGATCCTTCGAGCACCTATCAGGTAGTGAATGCCCTGGAAAAGGCGAACAAGGATTTCGAACTCGTGGTGATTCCTGGAGCCCATCATACCATGGGCGAACTCTATGGCGAGCACAAGCGTTACGATTTCTTCGTGAAGAATCTGCTGGGTGTGAAACCGCCTAAATGGAGTGATGTAAAGAGCAAGTAATTCAGGTTTCAATCTGTTGATAGTGAAACTTCTCACTTGAATCATTATTTAAGTTTTGCCCTGAAGCAAACGGATAGTCTTACTTTAAAAAAGTAGCTATTTGTTTGTTTCAGGGCTTTTTTTGTTCTTTTTGTTGTATTTCTCGTTATATTTTTGTAATTTTGCGGCATTATTTTATCTAACAACAGAAAATAAAGACCCATATAATGAGAAAGATATCTACTCTAATGGTTTCTGTGCTCTGCATGATGATGCCTGTAGGGGCTGAGGCGCAGGTGCCAACCGCTTTTGTCTCGAAAGGGGCTACGGATATTCAGGCGCAGCCACATACGATAACGCAAACCAACTCGGGTGCACAATGGGCTCCTATCGACCCTATGGTGCGCTCTATCACGATGGATGATGGTTTGCCGAGTAATTCTGTGCGTAGCGTGGTTCAGGGTTCCAAGGGATACATGTGGTTTGGTACAGACAACGGATTGTGCCGTTTTGACGGATACGATGTCAAAACCTATTATAATCCCTTTACGACTGTAGACCAGTTTGTGAGCGCCCTTACTGCTTGCGAAGAAGGCCTGCTGGTAGGTTGCAATAATGGAGCCTATCTGTTCTGTAATGCAACCGACCGATTCCAGAAACTGAGTGATAAGATTACGGCGCCTGTCCTTAATTTTTCGCTTGACGGCGATCAGAATATTTGGATTTCTACCAACGGACAGGGCGTGTTCAGATACAATCGGACTACTCACGAACTGCATCAGTATCCGATGAAGAATATTCAGGGTAAAGTGCAAAGTACGCTGGTTGATGCCAACAACCAGGTATGGATGCTCTGTAACCATGGTGGAGCCAGCATCTATCATCTCAACAAGTCGACCGACCAGTTTGAAGCATTCCCTCTGAAGGGCGATGCAACCATGTTTTACGGCATGGCGATGCTGGCTGCTCCCGATGGCAATCTTTATGTCGGAACCTGGGAAAACGGACTTTACAAGCTCAACGCCGATGGTAGTGCCGAACAGCTCATCAGCGGAACCTTGAGTAATGCTGTTCATCATATCCACCAGCTTTACAACAACAGCAACAAGTATATTCTCATAGCCAGCGATGATGGATTGGTGCAGTATGACATCCAGAACCGCTCTTGGAGTATGCTGTCGGAAGTAAACGATCCGAGCCGGAGTACCAACGAGCGTTTTGTTTATGGTATTGCTGGCGATAATGAAGGCGGCATCTGGGTAACAACTTTCTATGGTGGCGTAAGTTATCTTCCTTCTACGAGTGTTGAAGAACGTTTCCGTGCTTACTCAGCTCGACAGGGGGGATTGCGCGGTAATGTGGTAGGAAGATTCTTCGAAGACCAGCAGCATCGCATCTGGATAGCTACCGATGATGCCGGACTTGACTGCTTCAATCCCCAGACCAACAGTTTTGTTTCTTATCCGGGCAAGGCGGCTATGGGCAAGTATAATGTTCATGCTCTCTTTGCCAATGGTAATGATCTGTGGGTGGGAACCTATGGTAATGGTGTCATCAGAATGAACATGTCTACCGGAGCGCAGCAGATTTTCCAGACCGATGGAATGGTTTCGGGAAGTAATGCCTATTGTATTTATCGTGACCGGAAGAACCGGCTGTGGGCGGCTTCGATGGATGGAGCCAGCCTTTTCGATGAGGGGCAGCAGAAGTTTAGTAAAATCAAGTCGTTCAAGTCGCTTACCATCGATATCAAGGAAGATCCTCAGGGCAACGTATGGTTTGCTACCCAGGGAGGTGGCTTGTGGCGCTTGGACAAGAATAATGTCTGGAAACAGTATAAGCATGTTGAGAATGATTCTACTTCGCTGGTGAGTGATCAGGTAAACTGCCTGGTTATCGGCGAAAAGGGACAGCTTTATGCGGCAACCGGCGATGGGCTTTGCGAATTTCTGCCTTCAAAAGGTATATTCCGACGCATCTCCATCGATGCGCCTAGCCTGGATTTCGCAAGTCTTGTCATTTCGCAGGGAGTAATGTGGATTTCTACCAGCAAGGGTATTGTGAAATATACGCCGGGTGAACCTGTCCAGCTGTTCAATAAATATGACGGACTCACTTGCGATCAGTTTATGCCAAACGCCGGACTCCTGGCTTCTGATGGCAGAATCTATTTCGGTTCAACAAGAGGTTTCAACTGTTTCTATCCATATCTCGTCAAGATCAACCAGGTAGCTCCTCCTGTAGCAATCACCTCGGTAGAACTCTTCGGTCAGCCGATAGAGGCGGGGAGCGACCAGCTGGAGAAATCTCTGAGTCATGCAGCAGAACTCAATCTGTCTCATAACGAGAATACCATCAATATCTCGTTTGCCGCCCTAAGTTATGTATCGCCTGAGAAGAACCAGTATGCTTACAAACTTGAGGGAGTAGACAAGGATTGGATTTATACCCACGAGCATCGTGCCAACTATACCAATCTTCCTGCCGGAACCTATACCTTCTTGGTTAAGGCAACCAATAATGATGGTGTATGGTCGAAGAATGAGGCAAGACTCCAGATTGTGGTTCATCCGCCGTTCTGGTGGTCTCTGCCAGCCAAGATTCTGTATCTTCTGCTCATCGGTTACGCAATCTACTGGTTCATGCAGAGCCGGTTGAAACGTGAGAAACTCCGTCATCAGGAAGAACTCGACCAGTTGGAACTCAAGCAGGATCAGGAGATGAGAGATGCCCGCCTGCAGTTCTTCACGATGATTGCCCATGAAATCCGTACGCCGGTAACGCTTATCATCGGACCTTTGGAGAGTCTGAAAGAGCATTGGAAACAGGTTTCCGGAAAACTGGCCGATGGTGAAACTATCACGCAGACGCTTTCTGTTATCGACCGTAATGCCCAGCGGTTGCTCCTGCTCGTCAATCAGCTGCTCGATTTCAACAAAGTGCAGCAGAAGGGCATGCAGGTTCATTTCCGTTTGAACAACATTTCGAAGCTGATGCATGCTGTGGCAGAGCGCTTTGCTCCTACCTTCGAGCAGAGAAGCATCCGTTTTGAGGTAGATTATCCTGCTGATGATCTCGTGGCGATGATAGATCAGGAGGCCATTACCAAGGTTATCAGCAATCTGATGACCAATGCCTTGAAATATACCGAGGATTATGTACGCTTGTCCTGTCGCCTGCTGGAGAATGGAATACATTTCCGCATAGAGGTAGAAGACAACGGAGTGGGAATCAGTCCTGATGAAAAGGAGAAAATCTTCGGAGCCTTCTATCAGGCACGCGACAACAAACCGGGAACCGGAATCGGTCTCAACATCGTGAAGAATCTCGTTGAGGCTCATCATGGTATGGTTGAAGTAGAATCTGCAGTAGGTAAGGGATCTACCTTTATCGTAACCTTGCCGCTCAACCAGATGGATGCTGTGGTAGAGAAGGCGGATGAAATGGTGAAGGAAGAAGAAACTGTTGCTGAGGAAAATCTGCTGACAGATGAAACTTCAGTTGAGCAAGGTTCTCAAAAGGCAGGCGTTGCTGTTGCCAGTCCGCTTCGTGAACCGGCAAAACCGGCGATGCTGATTGTGGATGATGATGAAGACATGCGCCAGTTTGTGAAGGCTCATTTCGAAAAGATGTATACGGTTTATACCGCCGACAACGGAAAGAATGCGCTCCGTAAACTGGAGAAACATCCGGTTTCGCTCATCATAAGCGACTGGATGATGCCGGAGATGGACGGTCCGGAGTTCTGCCGTAGGGTGCGTGAAAATTCTGAATATTCTCATCTCCCGTTCGTGATGCTCACGGCAAAGACCGATGATGCGGCGAAGACGGAGAGTATGAACTGTGGAGCCGATGTCTACATAGAAAAGCCGTTCTCGATGAAGTATCTTGAGGCAAGCGTAAGACAGCTTCTTGAGATGCGCCGTCTGTTGAGGAGTAAGTTCTCTCATACTCCGCTTGAGCCGATAGCAGAGATAGCTCCAACTCAGGTTGATAATGCGTTCCTGGAACGAATGTCTCGCATCATCGAAGAGAATGTGGCGAATCCGGAACTCAACGTGGCGTTCCTTGCCGAAAAGATGGGCATGAGCCGCTCTTCGCTCTTTAATAAGATTCGCGGTCTTGCCGATGTTACGCCAAACGAGATGATCCAGCTCGTGAAACTTAAGAAGGGCGCACAACTCCTGAAAGAAGGAAACTACCGCATCAGCGAAATCAGCTATATGGTAGGTTTCAGCAGTCCTAGCTATTTTGCCAAGTGCTTCCAGAAGCAGTTTGGCGTCAAGCCGATGGATTTCGTGGCTGCGGAATCGTAGGATAGAAAAACTATTCGGATAGAATAAAAAATCGCCTGGGTGCTCAGATGCATCCAGGCGATTGTCTTATTTGTAAAAAGCCTATTTTTTTATTTCTTTGTGGCTCTGATAAAGAAACCGATGAGGCAGATGTAAGCCAGGAGCGAACAAACCTCAGACATCGGATTAACCCACCAGCTGTCGGCGATACTTACCTCGATGCCGCCAAACTTCAGAAGGGCGCTAACCACACCCATCAGGGCTCCACCGGCGATGAAGCCGCTGGCGATGAGCGTTCCCTTCTCACCACGTTCGCTGTTCACCTTGGCATCCTTGCTGCGCGAAGTAACATACCAGTTGATGGCTCCACCCACGAGCAGAGGAACGTTCAGTTCCAGCGGAATAAACATACCCAGAGCGAAAGCCAGGGCAGGAATCTTGAAATAAGTCAGCACGATGGCTATCACGGCTCCGATGCCATAGAGCACCCAAGGAGCTCCCACGCCATTCATCAAAGGGTCGATAACCGCAGCCATCGCATTAGCCTGAGGAGCTGCAAGCGAACCCGATGCGAAACCGTAAGTCTCGTTCAGCAGCATCATCACGCCGCCCACGGTAGCCGCACTCACCAGGGTACCGAGGAATTTCCATCCCTCCTGTTTCTTAGGAGTTGTTCCCAGCCAGTAACCAATCTTCAGGTCGGTAATAAACGAACCTGCTACCGAGAGGGCTGTACAAACCACACCACCCATAATCAGGGCAGCCAGCATGCCGCCAGGACCTTTCAGGCCTACAGCCACCATCACCACAGAGGCGAAGATGAGCGTCATCAGGGTCATTCCCGAAACAGGGTTTGAACCCACGATAGCGATGGCATTAGCCGCTACGGTAGTAAAGAGGAAGGCGATGGCAGCCACGAGCAGAATGGCGATAATGGCGAAGAGAAGGTTGCCCTCCATCACGCCAAACCAGAAGAAGAGGAAGGTTACGAGGATAGTAACAAGTGAACCGATAGCGATAATCTTGAAAGAGATGTCGCGCTGGGTACGCTTCACATTCTCATCCACATCGCTCTTGCCCTTCAGCTCCTTGGCAGCCAGACCTACGGCACTCTTGATGATGCCCCAGCTCTTGATGATGCCGATGATACCTGCCATGGCGATACCGCCGATACCGATGCTGCGGGCGTAGGCACGGAAGATTTCCTCCGGACTCATGG
This sequence comes from Segatella copri, assembly GCF_015074785.1. Lineage (NCBI taxonomy): Bacteria > Pseudomonadati > Bacteroidota > Bacteroidia > Bacteroidales > Prevotellaceae > Segatella > Segatella copri. The sequence continues at coordinate 1,848,099 of NZ_CP042464.1, read as the reverse complement.
CTCCTACAGTTTTCACGATGCTAGGATCCCAGGCGCTCAGCACGCTATCATGGAAGATAACGCTCATGCCCGGAACAATCAGCCACCATACAACGAGCGAACCCAGACAGGTGAAGAAGGCATATTTCAATCCGATGATGTAACCCAGACCTAATACGGCTGCACCTGTGTTCACCTTGAACACGAGCTTTGCCTTGTCGGCAAGGTCGCATCCCAGACTTACCACACGGGAAGTGAAGTTCTCGTTCCACCATCCCAGGCTGGCTACGATAAAGTCGTAAAGACCACCCACCAGTCCGGCTATGAGCAGCGGCTTAGCCTGGTCGCCACCCTTGGCTCCGCTCACCAGTACCTGCGTGGTAGCCGTAGCCTCAGGGAACGGATACTTGCCGTGCATATCGCTTACGAAGTACTTGCGGAAAGGAATGAGGAAAAGGATTCCCAAGACTCCTCCCAAGGCTGAAGCCATGAAGATCTTCATAAACGAAGTAGTCATCTCCGGATATTTAGCCTGCAGGATGTAGATGGCTGGCAGGGTAAAGATGGCTCCTGCCACCACAGCACCCGAACAGGCTCCGATGCTCTGGATGATGACATTCTCGCCCAGTGCCTTGCTACGCTTGGTAGCGGTACTTACGCCCACGGCGATGATGGCGATTGGGATGGCTGCTTCGAACACCTGACCCACCTTCAAGCCCAGATAAGCTGCGGCGGCAGAGAAGATGACTGCCATCACGATTCCCCATGTAACTGACCATCCGTTCACCTCAGGATAAACCTTGTCAGGCGACATCAGCGGCTTATATTCCTCCCCGTCTTTCAGTTCGCGGAATGCGTTCTCGGGGAGTTGCAAATTGTCTTTTTCTTCCATTATTTCTCAATTCTGATGATATACTCACTCATGAAACTTGCACCTGGCTGCAGACGGTTCATCAGATACTTGTCCTTAAACTCGCCATCATATTCAGCCCAGTCGCTCAAACCATACCATGGCTCGATGCAGATGAATGGAGCGTGCTTGCCTGTTGGGTTCCAGATACCTACGGCTGGAGCCTTGAACTCGAGGGTTACATGAGGTTCGCCCTGCTCGTTGAGAATGCTCACCTGCTTAACCTGACTCTTGTCGAAGATAACAGCATCTTCTGCGAAAGTCTCCTCGTTTACTTCCCAGATACCCTTGTCGGTTTCTACGGTTTCCTTAGCCTGACGGTCGATGCATCCGCCTACGTTACCATAGAGACGAACAGGAGCCTCGTTGTCGAGTTTCAGGGTAGCCTTCATTTCTTCGCCCTTCTTGCAGCCAGGAACCATGAATGCTGGGTGACCGCCAATCTGGAAGAAGATTTCCTTGTCGTCGGTATTCTCTACGTGCCAGATGACATGAATTTCGTTGCCCTGCAGGCGGTAAGAGATGGCAAGGTTGAAGTGGTAAGGATAGTTCTTCTGAGTCTCTTCGTTGTCGATGAGCGCGAAGGTGAGGCGGTCGGCAGTTTTGCCAACGAGTTTGAACTCTGTATCGCGTGCGAAACCATGGCGAGGAAGGTGATACTCCTTGCCCTCTGTGCGATAAGTGTCTTTCCACAATCCGCATACTATAGGGAAGAGGATAGGAGAGTGGCGGTTCCAGTATTTCTCGTCGCCATTCCAGAGATATTCATTACCATTAGCATCCTTGATGCTCTGAAGTTCTGCTCCGAGAGATGAAATCTCAAGTGTGAGCTGATCATTCTTAATCTGTTCCATTGTTATTAATTCTTTTGTTTAGTTTTTAATGTTTCATCTGATTATCTTTTTTCAAAGATATTGCAAAGGTACAATTTATTTTCGTAAAGCACAAGAAAAGAGCGTTTTTTCTCAGATATTACAATATATTTATACGATTTTGTTAGCTTATCTCGAATATTTGCTGTAACTTTGTAGCCCGAAATAGATAGATAACAAGAAGTATAAGAAAAAAATAGTATTTAATCTAATGACAAGCAGTAATAAAGTTAAAGGCTTTGCGGCGGGTATTGTTGCCGCAGTATGTTATGGTACCAATCCTTTGGGCACGCTCGAACTCTATGGCGACGGATTCAATTCCAGTTCTGTACTCATCTATCGTTATCTCTTGGCGGTACTGATGTTTGCCGTGGTGATGCTGTTCCGCAAGGAGAGTTTCAAGGTGAAGTGGGGACATCTGGTTCGTCTTGGCGTGCTGGGCTGCATGTTTTCGCTCTCATCAGCTACGCTTTATGTCAGTTTCCATTATATGGCGGCAGGTATTGCCAGCACCATCCTCTTCGTTTATCCTATTATGACGGCTATCCTGATGACGGTCTTCTTCCACGAGAAGGTAACGTGGTCTACCTCGCTTGCCATTCTTCTGGCGGTATCGGGAGTAGGATTGCTCTATCAGGGCGATGGAAACGATAAGTTGAGCACGGCGGGTTTTGCCCTCGTCATGTGTTCATCCCTGCTCTATGCCCTTTACATCATCTCCATCAACCAATGGAAGAATCCGGGCATGTCGAACATCAAGTTTACCTTCTACATTCTGGTGTTCGGACTCATCACGATGCTCATCTATTCGTTTATTGCAGGCGAGCCGATACAGATGCTTCAAACGCCTAAACAATGGCTCTGTGCTGCCCAGCTGGCTTTGTTGCCAACGGTATTGTCGCTTTTCTTCATGACGGTTTCCATCAATCTTATCGGCAGTACTCCAGCCGCCATCATGGGAGCCTTGGAGCCAGTAACAGCCGTCATCATCGGCGTATGCGTCTTCGGCGAGAGTTTCTCTCTGCAGCTGGCGATAGGCATCCTCGCTATCCTGGCTGGCGTAACGATTATTATCGCAAGAAAGAAAGGGTAAAAAGGCTGTTTAAAGGTAAAAGGGTAAAAGGGTAAAAAGGTAAAAAAGCCTAGCGGGGTTGCGTGTCATCCCTCTGGTTCCCGTTCCCAGCGATTCCATCGCTGGTCTCCATAAAGGTAAAAAGAAGAAAAAATCCTCGCTCGAAAAAGAACTCGAACGAGGATTTTTTTTATCTGTTCTAGCCGCAAGCAAATAGGCTCGCAAGCCGCCAGGCGTTAAGATGATTATCTCAGGATATCCTTCAGCGCAAAATTGGCAAGGATGGATGTTGATTGGCTCAGCATGCGGATGAACTCCTGGGCTGAGTTTTTCATGTAAGCATCTTTCAGAATGTGGATGCAGCCATCCATTTCGTTATCGGCAGCATCGATAGGAATCGCCTTCATGCCGTTCTGCAGAATGGTGGTCGATTCGGAGAGAATGGTCACCAGATTGCTGCGGCTCAGAAGGTCGAAAATGATGTTTACATTATTCACCTCTACCATAATCTTGTAGTTCAAATCTTTGCCCTCTACCATGTGATCAAAGGCGTTGCGTGCCTGCAGACCCTTGCAAGGAAGGATGAGGTCGTAACGCTCCAGATCGGAAAGCTTGACCGATGAAAGGCGCGCCAGCGGATGATTCACGTTCACGATGGCGGCAAGACGGTTGCTGAAAATAGCTCGGCTGTCTACCGCCTTCTCGTTCTTCAGAGGCTTGAAAGCCAGAACGAGGTCGAGTTCGCGCTTCTTCAGTCCGTCCATCAGTTCCTGCATGGTGCGGTATTGGATGTTGAGCTTTACATGAGGATAGGCGTGGAGAAAGGCGATGAGCGTCTCGGACATGATGTTGCTGAAGGAGAACGTTACGCCGATGTTCAGTTCGCCTGTAAGCATTTCCTTCAGATCGTTCATGTGGTCTACACAGGCTTCGGCAGAATTGACCGCATTTTGGGCGTAAGGTCTCAATTCCTTGCCCGCCTCTGTGAGGTAAACTTCATGGGAATTGCGCTCGAAGAGGGGCAGACCTATCTCCTGTTCCAGATGCGAAATCTGTTGTGAGAGGGTGCTCTGGGTGATGTATAACTTGCGCGAAGCTTCTGAGAAGTTGAGCGTCTCGGCTACCTTCAAGAAATATTTCAGTTGTCGTATTTCCATATTGTTCCTTTATTGAAGCTATCGGCTATAGAAATAACCGATAGCTAAATTTGGGTGCAAAGATAAAACATTTATTTTAATATCCTCTTTTTTTGAAGAATAAAATGATGTTTTATCGCATCTCTACTTCTTTTTATCCGGTTATCATCCGATGAAAATCAGATTTCCAACCAGATGATTATTTGATTTCTACTTCGTGCAAATCTACGAATTCGCCATTCTTCTTCTTTCTTTCTACCAGCATGGCAAGCAGCTTGCGCTTGCGGTTGTCGGCGATGAAACGGCGGAAGAATACGTTTGGAATTGCCACACCCAGGGCGATGCAGATGATGGCGAGCGAAGCCTTGATGAGGTTGTTCATACCTACGGTTACTTCGCCTACCACGCCATGCATGTCGATGAAGGCGAACAGGGCGCGATACATCAGAACTCCCGGTACCATTGGGATAACGCTAGGAATGGTGATGCATTGGTGAGGGGTATGGAACCAATGGCGCGCCTTGATCACGATGATGCTGATGAGCGCAGAACCGGCAAGCGAACCGATGCTCAGACCCATGTCGAGACCGATGTTGCCGTTAGATGGACCCAGATTGACGAAATTGCGGAAGCATACGGCGATGATACCGCCCACAGCTACAACCGGCAACAGACGGCGAGGTATGCTGAAGATGGTAGAGAAGCCCATGGCCGATACGGCAGCTGCGATGGCAAACTCCCAGTATTCGTGATGAGGAGTCATCGTAAGATCCTTCACAAAGTTGTCGATGTGGCAAACCTGGATGGCGAAGGCGATACCGAAAGCCATCGCGAAGAGCATCAGCAGGGTGTTCAGGGCACGAACCATTCCCACCTCAATATACCCGTCGAGCATATCGCACACAAAGTTGATGAGTGGAACTCCCGGCACGATGAAGAGGGCACATGCCATCAGCGGATGCCAAGGGGTATCTGAATGCATGAAGGCTGGAAGCGCTTCGGCAATCGATGGGTTGAGCGAAAGGAATGAGGTCAACCAGGCTATCAGAGTGGCTACGAAAGCCGAAATACCGATGGCTACATAGTTGTTGCAGCCCTTGGTTGGCAGGAACATTCTCAGGCGGAAACCCAGAATGGCTGCAAGCGAACAGAAGAAGAAGGCTGGCCAGTCGCAACCGAACTGGATGCAGAATCCGCCGCAGGCAAAACCGCCGCCGATGGCTACCTGCCAAGGGGTGAAGCTGCGTGGGGTGGCCTTGATGTCGTTCAGAGCCTGCTCATACTGTTCGAGCGAATAGTTATCCTTGATGGCCTTCCAGGTGAGCTTACTTACCTGGGAAATAGAGGTGAGGTTGATACCGTGCTTCTCGCATCTCTGGAACTTGGAGAAGGAATGCTCCTCGTCGCTATAGTTTACCATCAGCACGTTCCAGTTGATGTAAAGATGCATGTATCGCTCGTCGAGACCGAGGAAAGCTGCTGCACGCTTCATGGTTCGCATGATGCGGGATGTGTCGGCAGCACTCTCCATGAGAATGCTACCGGTACGTAATAATAAGTCGAGTTTTCTTCTGAGTTCTGATTCTGCTATTTCCTTGCAGTTGCAGTTATCCTCTCCGCAAGCGCAGGTTTTCAATTCTTTTTCTGTCATATATGTTTATCCGAATACAAAAATAATAATCTGAATGGTTACAATTCTGAGGAACATGGCGAATGGATATACATTCGCATAGCCTACTGTTGGCGCATCAGCCGAAGTCTGCTCACGTACGTAAGCCAGGGCAGATGGGTTGGTGTTGGCACCTGCCAATACGCCGAGTAATGTATAATAATTGATGTGGAACACGAGCTTGCCGATGATGCCGCCCAGAATGATTGGTATCATGGTGATGGCGATGCCGTAGAGTATCCAGGTCAGTCCGCTTTCTGATGCTACGGTCTGGATAAACTGTTCGCCTGTGCCGAGACCCACGCAAGCCAGGAAGATGCAGATGCCGATTTCGCGCAGCATCAGGTTGGCTGAAATGGTATTGTAGGTAACGAGGTTGTATTTCGGTCCGAAATAACCTATCAGGATGGCTACTACCAATGGGCCGCCGGTAAGTCCGAGACGCAGATTCTCGTTGATGCCTGGGATGAAGAACGGAATGTTGGCTACGATACAACCCAGCATGATGCCCAGGAAGATTGGGATGAGGTTAGGGTAGTTCAGACGCTTCATCTGGTTACCCAGCACCTTCTCGGTATGAGCGATGGCGAGTTCCTTGCCCACTACGGTTACGCGGTCGCCCAACTGGAGTTTCAGGTCTGGGGTTGCGATGAGGTCTACACCATTTCTGTTCACGCGGGTAATGTTGGCGCCAAGGTTGCTTCTAATCTGCAACTGGCTGATGCTCTTGCCGTTGATGCCCGGCTTGGTAATCAGGATTCGGCGGTTGATGAGCTCGCTGCTGAATTCCTCGTCCTTTACGTCAACCTTCTCGCCGAGCAGGGCGATGATAGGTTCTTCTACGGTAGGATGAGCCACAATCTGCAGAATGTCGCCCTCTTCTATCATGGTCTGTCCGTTAACCACCTCGTCCTGGCGTTCGCCGTTGTTACGAATAATCTTGGAAACCATGAAGTCGCGCTTCAGGAGATAGCGAATCTGCTTGACGGTATCTTTGAAAACCATCTGGTTAGAAACCTTTACGGCGAAGGTGTTCAGGGTCATCGCCTCAAGATGTCCCTTGCCTCGCTTAGCTTCATCCTCTTCCTTCTGCTTGTCTACGCGTAGCGCGAACCTTAATATAATGAAGCTGAGGATAACGCCGAGCACACCCATAGGATAGGCGATGGCATAGCCGGCTGCGATGGATGGGGCGTCGATGTGGCGCAGGTCGCTGAATGCCTGCTGGGCTGCACCCAATCCAGGAGTGTTGGTTACGGCACCCGAAAGGATACCTGCCATAGAGGTGATGGATGTTCCCGAAAATGAGAAGATGACTAAGGTAGTAATGATACTCAGGGCCACAACAATCATACTGAGCAGGTTGAGACTCTTGCCGCCGTTCTTGAACGAAGCGAAGAAGCCCGGACCTACCTCCAGACCGATAGAGTAGACAAAGAGAATCAAGCCAAATTCCTTGAGGAAGTGGAGCAGATGCTCGTCAAGGTTGAGAGAGAAATGTCCAAAGATAAGACCGATGAACAGAATCCAAGCCAAGCCCAGGGAAACACCTTTTACTCTGAGCTTACCTAAACACAAACCCAAGGCGATGACCAGCGAAAGAATCATCACAGAGTGGGCTACTCCGCCTCCCCAAAGGTCTGGGAAGCCATAAAATAGATTTTTTAAAATCTCCATTTTTCTTTATCTATTAATGTAAATACTGAATTTTCAAAAACATTCTTTCTTATCGATTTCTGAAATCGATTGCAAAGGTATAGATAAATACGAAAGCAAAACTCGTTTTATGTTTAAAAGCTATGAATACGGCTATAAGTATTTTCTATAGCGAAAATAGGCTTTGCGGGCTTTTCTTTTCTCTTTCTCATGCATTTCTAGCCCTTTCTTTGCTCATTATATCAGTTTTTTTTCGTAATTTTGCAACCGGATTATTATAAACAGGAAAGAATATGCTGAATATTGACGAAATAAAGGATAAGAGAATTGCCGTGCTCCTTTCGGGAGGCGTCGACAGTTCGGTTGTGGTTTGGGAGTTTGCCCAGCTGGGCCTGCATCCTGATTGCTTCTACATCAAGATTGGTCCTGAGGAGAAAGAGGAGTGGGACTGCTCTTCGGAGGAGGACCTGGAGATGGCTACGGCTGTGGCTAGAAAGTATGGGTGCAAGCTGCAAGTGGTTGACTGTCATCATGAATATTGGAACGAGGTAACCCGTTATACGATGGAGAAGGTGAAGGCGGGTTTTACGCCTAATCCGGATGTAATGTGCAACCGCCTGATTAAGTTTGGTGCCTTCGATGAGAAGATGGGTCACAACTACGACCTCATCGCCACGGGGCATTATGCGCAGACCGAAACGGATGAAAATGGCGACAAATGGCTTGTCACGAGTCCTGATCCTGTAAAAGACCAGACTGATTTCCTGGCTCAGATAGAGAGCTGGCAATTGAAAAAAGCGATTTTCCCTATCGGCCATCATATCAAGAATGAGGTTCGCGAGATAGCCGAAGAGGAGCATCTGATAAATGCCAAGCGCAAGGACAGCCAGGGAATTTGCTTCCTGGGACAGATAAATTATAATGATTATATCCGCCGTTATCTGGGCGAGAAGCCGGGCGATGTCATAGAGATGGAGACGGGCAAGCGCATAGGCGAGCACAAGGGTTTGTGGTTTCATACCATCGGCCAGCGCAAGGGCTTGGGCTTTGGCGGCGGTCCCTGGTTCGTGATTAAGAAGGATGTAGAGAACAACATCCTGTATGTGAGTCATGGTTATGATCCGCAGTCGGCATACAAGAAGGATTTTCCTCTCCATGATTTCCATTTCCTCACACGCGAGGTTGCTATACAGAAGGTAACTTTCAAGATTCGCCATACGCCGGAGTATCATCCTGCTACGATAGAAAAGCTGGAAGACGGCCGCTGGATGATTCATTCAGAAGAGGCGATTCATGGTGTGGCTCCCGGCCAGTTCTGTGTAGTTTATGATGAGCATCATCATCGTTGCTATGGCTCGGGCGAGATTACGGTATAAATATTTTAAATTGAAAAAAGGGATGAGTCATCAATCTGATATTTTGATGATTCATCCCTTTTTGTTTTATCTGTTTTTACCCTTTCCCGATAATGCTGTCCAGCAATTCCTGGCAGGCATCTTCGAGAAGCGTGATGACGAGCTCGAAGTCGCTATAGTCGCCATAATACGGATCGGGAACGGTGGTGTATTCACGATGATGGGTCAGGAAATCGGCCATGCGCACTACTTTCTTCCTATCAGACTCTGAAGAAGCCATGGAGGTAATGGCACGGTAGTTTTCGTTGTCCATTACCACGATGGTTTCGAAACGGGCGAAGTCAGACTTCTGAAACTGGCGGGCATGGCTGTTGAAATTGTAGCCATGCTCGGCGCCACATTTGCGCATGCGGCTGTCGGGCAACTGACCTATGTGCCAGCCCCCGATGCCCGCAGAATCGATTTCAAACTCATCCTGAAACCCTGCTTTTTCTACAAGACTCTTCATGATTTCCTCGGCTGCCGGAGAGCGGCAGATGTTGCCCAGGCAGATGAATAATATGGTATGTTTATCTTTCTTTGTCATGTTGCTAACTTTTTTTTGTTTGCAAAGTTAGCATAAATCTCTGTATTATGCAAGATTTTTCTTCATTTTTCTTCCCACAAAGTTCCAGGCAGGCATCTTCTTCAGGGTGCTGCGGATAGGCTGGATGTCCCAGAGCAGGAAGATGATGAGCACGCCGATGCCGATGAGACAGGTTAGTCCGTAGAGCTCGCGGATGCTGATCATCAGCAGGTTGCCGGCATCATAAGGCAGTCCGCGCGACATGTTTTCTGCCATCTGATGGCGAAGTCCGTAGCTGTAGAGTCCGGAGCACATCGCCGAAACAGGGCCGTTGCGGATGATGCCTGCCATCGTCAGTCCCATGAAGAAATGCTCAAACGGCATCAGCTCTTCCAGATAGATGGTCAACATGCAGAAGAAGATGGCGTTGCCGATGCTTCTGAGGAAGATGGGCAGATAGAGTGCCTCGATGTTGAGTCCCGGGTCGATGAGGAAATACATCATTACGGGATAACATACCATCGTTGCCACGCCTATCGTGAGCAGTCGGGTATATTTCTGATGGAGCACCTTGCACCAGAACAGGCAGAAGAGGCATCCGGCGATGGCCCCCACCCATTCTACGAAGTTGAGCACATTGGTGGTAAACGTGCCGAAATGAAGCACGCCGCCCGTAAAGGCAGTCTGCAGCACCTTTGGCGTACTGCCCATGAACTCTACGAAGGCGAAGAGGATGAGTAGCGGGATGAGCCGTTTATACTTCCATGCTGCTGGGGCGATGTAAGGGTGACGGATGTGGAGCATGCGCTGGATGCAGAAATAGCCTGTAAAAATAAAGAGTACTACATCCATCTGCATAATCCTCGAATCGAGCCAGTTGTAATGCTCGCCGTAGGTGAAGAAGAAGATGAACTCCAGCATCCATGCCGACCAGAGAATGCACCCCAGATAATCAAGGCTGATGAAGGGCAGGGGCTTCATGAAGCGGAAGTCGTGGGTGGTGACATACACGATGAGTGCTACCAGCAGCAGGGCGCCTGTCATCGTCCAGTTGATGATGCGCCAATCCTGGTATATATAAATAAGGTGTTCGGTAACCCAAGGCGAGAGGAACATATTTCCCAGCACGATGCAGTAGAGCAGGGGGAAGAAGATGGTAAAATCGCGCTTGGAGGTCATCCATAGCTGGATGGTACTCATACACTCGAAGGTGCCGCAGAGTTTGAAGAAACCTGCGATGTAGGCGAGAATGCACATCACGGGAACCGAATCGGTCCACATGATGAGAAAATTGCAAGCCGCCACTACCAACGCCGCATTCAGCAGAAGCTGGCGGTTGGTAAAATGGAACTTCATCTTGAAGAGGAAGGGGAATGGCATCGCCACGCCCACCACGTTGAACATGATGATCATGAGCACGTCTTCTCTCATCAAACTGTACTCGCCCATAACCTGGCTCATGGCTCCTCCATAAATTCCGCCCGACATCAGGAAGATGAAGGCGAAGAGGAGATAAATCCAAGGCTGCAACCGGCGAGGAATATATCCGTTGAACGAAGGGACGCGGAAGGGTCCCTGTAACATAGGAGGTCCTGGCATTTTTTTAAATTAATAATTAATAATTAATAGTTTATAGAACATTCTATCTATAGTTTATAGAACATTCTATTTGAGGCGAACCTTGGTTTCTACGTTCAGACCGGCACGGAGCAGGGCTACCTGTTTTGGGTCGTTGTCTGGGGTGAGGGCGATGCGAACCGGTACGCGTTGCTCTACCTTAACGAAGTTGCCGGTGGCATTATCTACCGGAATCATGGAGTAGGCGTTGCCGGCAGCTGCTGAGAGCGCCTCTACCTTGCCGTGGAATACGACACCCGGAATGGCATCGGCTGTAAAATCTACCGCCTTGCCCACCTGGATGCCGTCCATTTGGGTTTCACGATAGTTGGCTACTACCCATACATCGTTGTCATCCACGATGCGTGCCAACATCTGTCCTGGCTGAACCAGCTGTCCCTCGTGGATATCTTTCCTGCCCATCACGCCGTCGCAGGTAGCCACGATTACGGTATAAGAAAGGTTCAGACGAGCCAGATTGAGCTGAGCCTCTGCCACACTCTCGCCTGCACGCGAACCGCCCAGCTGCTGGGTCTGTACGTTACGAACCGAGGCGGCACTTGCCTTCCGGCTGCTTGCCTGCTCATAACGTGCCTTGGCTCCCAGATAGCGGGCGTAGGCATTATCATATTGCTGGCGGGTTACCGCATCCTTCTTCATCAGGGCTGCAAAACGGTCGAAATCCTGCTTGGCGTTCATCATGTCTACACGTGCCTCTTCGATACCTGCCGAAGCCGTCTGCACGTTGGTAGTGGTGGTTCCCATGCTGGCAGATACAACCGAAGAACCGGCCTTAGAACCGCGTAGACCAGCCTCTGCCTGAGCCACATGCAGGCGAAATTCTGAATCTTCGATAATGACGAGTGTATCGCCCTTCTTCACGTGCTGATAGTCGGAGAAACGGATTTCCTTGATAAATCCTGATACGCGCGTGTTGATAGGCGTAATGTGGCGGTTCACCTGGGCATCATCGGTATAAACCACGTCGCTACCATGATAAAAATGGCTGAAGCACCAGCCGATGGCTCCTATAAAACAGAGGATGATAACTACATTATATATTCTCTTGATAATCTTCTTATTCATAATTTATGTTTGTTTTATTGTTTGAAAAAGAGCAGATGAATTGGCTTTCCCTTCGGACGCCGAACGTTGTTTCTTCGTTCTTCACTCTTCACTCTTCACTTCCTAAATTTCTCCCGCTACGTATTTCATGCGGTAATAAGCGTATACGATGTTGATGCGGGCATCTACCTCGTTCAGTTCGGCGTTGAGCTTCAGGTTCGATGCATCCACCATGTCGGTTACCAGCGCCAGCTGACTGAGATAGCGAGCGTTCATCACCTCGTAGTTCTGCTGCGCCAGTTCTACGCTCTTGCGTTGCGTTTCCAGTTCTACGTAGGTTTGCTGATATTGCACGTAGGCAGCCTGTACGCTATTGTTCAGCTGTTCAGCCTGCAGGGCATGGCTTTCCTTTGCCTGTCGGGTTTCTACGGCAGCCTGTCTGATGCGCTTGTTGCTCTTGAAGAGCGAACTGAGGCTGTATTTCACGCCTACGCCCACATACCATACGTTCAGATTCTTGTCTATCGGCGGCAACTCGAAGAGGATAGGTCCGTCAAAATTCTCGGCAGCCACCAGAGCCACTTTCGGCAGCAGGTCGCTCTTGGCAATCTTCTCCTTCTGTTCCGCTATCCTGATGGCGTTGCTGCTCTGTTCCAGCAGGGGCGAATTCATCGTGCTTGCCGTCTGCCAGTAAGCTTCTCCATCCTTGGCGTAAGCCTTGTCTGCAATCGTAGCGTCCGGAATAATCTGCATCTCCTGTTCCCCTTTATCTTCCTGGTTCATGCCGAGCGTATTCAGGAGCTGGTGGTTCAGGATACTGCGGTTGTTGCGTAGCGAAGTGAGTCCCAGTTTCAGGCTCTCCATCTGCAGTTCGTATCGGGTGATGTCGTTCTTGAGCGCCATTCCCTGGGTTTGTTTCGCCTTGATGTCGGCGATGAGCTGGCGGGTGAGCTCGATGTTTTTTTCATATACCTTGATACGGTTGTCTATCTTGTAGAGGTCCAGATACTGTCCCAGGGCGATGAAGCGAACCTGCTGACGGGTGAGTTTCACGCCCACCTCTGCCTGCTGCTTGCCCAGTTCGGCGAGGCGGATGCCTGCGTTGATGGCGCCACCAGCATAAACCACCTGCTGTGCCTGGAAGGCGAAATTATTGCCGAAGTGGGGCGATTTCAAACCTTGGGCGTTGCTGAAGTCGCGGTCGGTCATCAGGGCGTTTCCGATGTAACTGAAGGAGAGGGACGCATCGAGGTCGGGCAGTTTCTTGCTTTTAGCTGATTCGATACCGATGCTGGCAGCTTCTACGCCCGATTTCGAGGTTCGTAGCGACTTGCTGTTTTCTTCGATTCTTTCGAAGAGTTGGGCGATGGTCATCCTGTTTTGAGCCACAGCCCATAGAGAGCCTCCCCAGATGAGAAGGCCTGCAATCATCATTTTCTTTATCATTCAAAAATCTGTTATTATTTTTTTTATAAATCAGTTATCTCATGAATTCGGGTGCAAAGGTACGGCGATTTTGGCGAATATCCGTTTTAAATTTTTCGTGCCGCATGGATTTTTTTCGGAACAAAAGTTCTTTTTTCTCACATTATTTCCGTATATTTGCACGCAAAAAGCGAATAAAAGGTATTTATGATAGAATTATCTGAACTGAACAGTTATCAGGAGGCCAGTCTTTTCTGCTCTGATTTGAGCGGATGGCAGGAGGGGCCGCAGGTATTGACCTATGGAGCCATTCTCCTTTGCCGCAAGGGCAGGGCCGTGCTGAATGTGAATTATAAGGATTGGGATCTCTATGAGGGAGCTGTCATCACCCTGTTTCCGAATGATGTGGTAGAGGTGAAGAAGGTGGAGTCTTCCGCTTTCTGCGAGGGGGATACTTGTGCCGGAATGAATGCTTCTGCCTTCGAAGTGGAGATGCTGAAATATAATCCATCTCTGCTGCGCGAAGCCAGTCTGCAACTCGAACAGACGGTTTATTCTGCCCTGCGCGAGGACCGATGCCGGCAGGATTCGCCTGTGGTTACCCATATCATCGACAGCATGTTTGCCCTCCTCAGACTCTATTTCGAGCAGCACGACTGTACCTGCATCTCGCAGCTGGTACTCTATCAGCTCAAGGCCTTCTTCATAGGGTTCCACGAATATCTGCAACGCAATCCGCAGAACTGCCCCGACGAGGTGAAATCTTACAGGGTGAGGGAACTCTTCAACCGCTTCATGATGCTCATGGAACGCGATTACAAGAAATCGAGAGATGTCAACTATTATGCCGAGCAGATGAACATCACCTCCAAGTATCTTTCGAATATCGTGAGACAGGTAACGGGGCATACACCCAAAATCATCATCGACCAGTATGTGGTGCTCCAGCTGAAGATGCAGCTCAAGCGCTCCGCCCAGAGCATCAAGGAGATGGCATGGGAATATCATTTTGCTGATGCCAGCTTCTTCTGCCGCTATTTCAAGAAACATACCGGAATGACGCCGCAGCAGGTGAGAGAATAAATACAGTAATTATAACATAAAAATTTTAAAACATGACAACAACACTTATCATATTGGTTATTACGGTAGCCCTATTCATCTGGGGCAGGGTGAGGGCCGACATCGTGGCGCTTACCGCCCTGGCTGCACTCCTGGTTCTGGGTATCCTGACGCCTGCCGAGGCGCTGGCGGGCTTCTCTTCGCCCATCGTCATCATGATGATAGGACTCTTCGTGGTGGGTGGAGCTATCATGCAGACCGGACTTGCCAAGCTTACGGGCAATAAGCTCATGGCGCTCTCGCGCGGCAACGAAACCATCACCTTCCTGCTGGTGATGCTCGTAACCTCCTTTATCGGCGCCTTCGTGAGCAATACCGGAACGGTGGCCCTCATGATGCCTATCATCATGAGCATAGCTGCGGGCTCGGGCATGCAGTCGTCGCGTTTCCTCATGCCGCTCGCCTTTGCCGGAAGTCTGGGTGGAATGCTCACTCTCATCGGTACGCCGCCCAACCTGGTTATCGATGAAGTATTGACCGAGGGCGGTTATCAGCCGCTTGCCTTCTTCAGCTTCTTCCCTGTGGGCATCATCGTCATCGCCATCGGCATTATCGTGCTCATGCCGCTCAGCAAAATCTTCCTCAGCAAAAAGCAGAGCGGTAAGAAAAAGAAGCAGGGCAAATCGCTTGATGACCTGGTAGACGAATATCAGCTGCTCGATAATCTGCATCGCTACATCGTGCCTAGCCGCCGCCCTTCTGCCGCCCTCGACGAGAATGGCGAGCAGATGGATATCGTGGGCAAAACCCTGAAGGATCTGAGCATCCAGAAGAAATATGGCGTGAGTATCATCGAGATAAGAAACGAGAAGAAATCACGACTGGGACTGGTGAAGGATGTGAGCCAGAACATGGCGAAGAGCAGCAGCACCATTCAGGTTCACGATACCTTATATATAATAGGTGAGGAGGAGAAGATGAAACGCTTTGCCAGCGATTACGGCCTCAGGAAGATGAAGGATGTAAAGATTGATTTCTACGACCTGGGACTGACCGAAATCGTGGTGATGCCTACGTCTAATTTTGCCGGTCTGCGCATAGGCGATGCCAACCTGCGCAAGCGTTTCGGCATCAACGTGCTGGGCGTAAAGCGTGGCGATGAATATATTACCGACAATCTGATAGCCGCCAAACTGCATGTGGGCGATATGCTCCTGGTGCAGGGCGAATGGACCAATCTGGCTCATCTGGCTACCGATACGAGCAACTGGGTGGTTATCGACCAGCCAGAGAAGACTGCCGACAAGGTGCTCTTGGATTACAAGGCGCCTGTGGCGGCTGCCATCATGCTGCTGATGATAGCGATGATGGTGTTCGATTTCATTCCTGTGGCTCCGGTCACGGCGGTCATCATCGCCGGACTGCTGACCGTCTTTGCCGGATGTTTCCGGAATGTAGAGGCGGCTTACAAGACCATCAACTGGGAGAGCATCGTGCTGATAGCCGCCATGATGCCGATGTCTACGGCGCTTGAGAAGACGGGTGCTTCTGCCTTGGTATCTCAGGGGCTGGTTGAGAGTTTGGGTTCGATGGGACCTACGGCTCTCTTGGCAGGTATCTACTTTACCACTTCTCTGATGACGATGTTTATCAGCAATACTGCCACGGCTGTGCTGATGGCTCCTATTGCCCTGGTGGCGGCCCGGCAGGTAGGTGTGAGTCCTTATTCTTTCCTCTTTGCGGTTACGTTGGGTGCCAGCATGTGCTTTGCCTCTCCGTTCTCCACGCCTCCTAATGCGCTGGTGATGAAGGCGGGTGGCTATACGTTTATGGATTACGTGAAGGTAGGTTTGCCGTTGCAGATTATCATCGGCGTTGTGATGACCTTCGTTCTTCCGCTCCTTTTTCCTTACTAAGGATTTTTGATATCAAAATAAAAGCCCCCGATGTTTTTCCCGCATTGGGGGCTCTTTTTTTATCGGGTTAAATCAGGCCTTTTTATTTTCCCAATTAGGGAGATTTTTTTCTCCAACTGGGCAAGTAATTTTGCGCGCTTTCTGAATCACGATGCAAAGATACGGAATCCCGATTTGTCGGTTGTGCGATAGCGTGCGATGCCGTGCGATATCGGAACATTTTTCTCCAATCTCTTTTCTTCGTGTTCACGGAAGTTGGGACAGATAGTTTCAGCGATGTTGGACAGTTGTTACTTATGATAGCCCGAATTGGCAACAAGATAGGTCTTCATACGGCATGATTTCTCCTAATTGAGGTCGGAATGCTGAAAAATAGCCCCATTTATCTCCACTTCGAGTATTGGGAAGAGCATCGGAAATAAGGTTTCCTGCATGTCTTTTGATGCCTGAGAGAGCAAAAGTTGCACCTATTCGGTGCCTTTTCCCAGCTTTTTCATCGTTGGAGCGGTTGAAATGGGGATATTGTACCTCAAATTCTTAGTCTATATTTCTATATAATTTATTGATTATGAGCCTTTTAGAGAGAAGTGGGGTTGGGTGGAGCGTTCCAGTTCCAGTTGTTCCAATTAATTTTTTGAGCGTTCCATTCTACCTTCTTATATATATAACTATCTATATATTAAGTAGTTATAGACACTCTATAAAGGGATATTGTCCTATGAAAACTTATTTGGAACAATTGGAACAATTGGAACAACTGGAACAACTGGAACGCTTGCCCGAAAATCATTTCTGTATTAATCCTGTTACCAGCCTCCCCGAAGTCCCCATTTCCTCTAGAAAGCCTCAACTCCGTTTTATCTCTTTTCACCCTCGCAATCATCAAAAGTTCGTTTGCGGTTCTCTGTCATCTCTTAATAGTGGTAGTAGTACCAACATTCCTCTTCTGGAGTTTTCAAGTAACCTATGCCTTGCAGAGTTAAAAGCATTTTAAGTATCTTAATAGGCAAAATCCTATTGTAAAGTGTGAGAAATTAATGTTTATTCGTTTGTACCGCTAGGCGTTAGGGAGATACGCCTAGCGGACTTGCAAACCAGTATTACGGACTTATACCACAGCACCTTCTGCCCTGTTAGGGCGTGTGGCGCATATTTAATACGCTTCTCCCTGCTCTATCTCTTCCTGCGTAATGCGCTTGCGGTCGATGGCGCGCCAGGCAAAGACGATGTAGGCGAGGACGAACGGGATGAGGAGAGAAACTATCGCCATGGTGCGGAGCGTGAACTCGCTGCTGCAGCTGTTGGCGAGGGTGAGCGAACTCTGAAGGTCGATGTTGGATGGATAGTAGGCGGTATTGTTCCAGCCGGCTATCAGCAGCAGAACCAGCACGGTGAGCACGGTTCCGATGCCCGTAAACCAGATTCCCTTTCTATACTGCACGCTTCTCGACGACTTGAAAATGCCGAAGAGTACGAGCACTATTCCTATTATCAATATGGCTGATAGGATTGGCATCTCCAGAAGATTGTGAAGATACTTCATGCTCTCTATCGTAATGCCGCCCGCAGATGCTGCGCTCATTCCTGCCTCTGCAGCCGTGCTGAAGCCGTCCTTTACCATTAATCTGATGAGAAATGGCAGGAAGAACAATAGGAAAATCAGGGCATTCCATGGCAACTGGCGGGTGCAGCGCTCCTGAATCTGCTGGTGCTCGATGTTGTTCTTGATGTAGAGCATGCCCAGGATGCGGGCTAACATCAATACTGCAAGTCCCAGCACCACGTTCCATGGGTCGAGCAGGGCATCAAGACCATGACTGGCGTTTGCCCAGCGGCTGATGACGGGTTGCAGACTGTTGGTAATATAGCCCTTGTCTATCAGAAAATTGCTGCCGTTGAAGAAGGTGGCTACGGCTCCGCCAAGAAGCAGCGGACCCACGATGCCGTTGATAATGAGGCAAATCTGAAAGGTTTTTGGTCCAAGAAAATTACCTATCTTGTTCTGGAATTCATAGCTCACGGCTTGAATCACAAACGAGAACAGGATGATCATCCACAGCCAGTAGGCTCCGCCGAAACTGGTGCTGTAGAACAGTGGGAACGAGGCGAAGAAGGCTCCGCCGAAGGTGACGAGCGTGGTGAAGGTGAATTCCCACTTTCTGCCCGTGGAGTTGATGATGAGGCGACGCTCTTCTTCCGTTTTTCCCAAACAGAAAATCAAGGTGTTGGCTCCCTGTACAAACATGAGAAACACCAGCAAGGCTCCTAATAATGATACGAGGAACCACCAGTATGATTGCAAAAATTCGTATGTCATAATGCTAATGTCATAAAGTTAATTCATAATCTTAAGTTTTTATTCATATTCCGGTCCTTTCTTAATCTGCTTCACCAGGATGCTGATTTCCACGGCGAGCATGGTGGTGAAGAGTGCCAGGAAGATGAAGAAGGTGGTGGCCACGCTGCCTGCCTCGATGTCGGAGATGGCGGCGCTAACCGGCAGCAGGTCTTGAATGGTCCAAGGCTGTCGACCGATTTCTGCTACTATCCAGCCCGATTCTGAGGCGATGTAAGCCAGCGGAATCATGATGATGGCAGAAATGAGGAACCATCGGTATTGGGCGATTTCCTTCTTATAGACCAGGAATAGGCTGAGGGCGAAGAAGAGGATGAGCAGGCAGCCTACTCCCACCATCAGGCGGAAGGCGTAGAAGCAGATCGGGATGCTCGGCACCAGTTCCCTGGCGTCCTTGATGTAACCATATCCGAAGTATTTCATGTTCTCCCTGAGGATAGGAAGCTGGTCTTGCGCCTTGGTTTCGCGATAGGTTTTCAGGGCAACAATCGCCTTCTTGCCCCGGGTTATCTTTTCCTGTGCAGATGGTTCCCGGGTGCCATCCTCGTGGGTGTAACCCTTGAGAATATCGTTTACGCCTGGCACGTAGCCATCGGCTGTGCGGGTGGCTAAGAACGAGAGCATGTTAGGGATGGCGATGCGCATGGCTGGCTCCTGCTCGTTTTCATAATCGGGCTGCTGGAATGGGTGAACGGCTGCTATCGCCGTAAGGCTTTCGCCGTTTCCACCATTATATAATGCTTCCATCGCAGCCAGTTTCATCGGCTGCACCTGTGCCACCTGATAGGCAGAGCTGTCGCCGGTCATCGCAGCCAGCAGGGTGGCGATGAGTCCTACTCCGGCACCCATCTTGATGCTCGCCTTGGCAAGTTGGGTTTCTCTCTTTTTCAGTAGATACCAGCAGCTTACGGCTACCACGAAGGTGGCGCCGATGATCCAGGAAGAGGTGACGGTATGGGTGAACTTGTTGATGGCGAATGGCGAGAGTGCCACATCCAGGAACGAGGTCATCTCGAAGCGCATGGTGTCGGGATTGAATTCCTGCCCCACCGGATATTGCATCCAGGCGTTGGCTACGAGAATCCACCAGGCAGAAATGGTGGCACCAAGACCCGTGAGCCAGGTGGAGGCTAGATGGAAGCCCCGGCTCACCTTATCCCAGCCGAAGAACATCACCGCCACGAAGGTGCTCTCCATGAAGAATGCCAGGATGCCTTCGATGGCAAGGGGAGCGCCGAACACGTCGCCCACAAACCAGGAGTAGTTGCTCCAGTTGGTGCCGAATTCAAACTCCAGGATGATGCCTGTGGCAACGCCCATGGCGAAGTTCACGCCAAAGAGTTTTTGCCAGAAACGGGTTACGTGCTTCCAGAACGGCTTGTTGGTGCGGTAGTAGCATGTTTCGGCAATGCCCATGATTACTGCCAGTCCCAGGGTGAGCGGGACGAACAGCCAATGGTAGATGGCCGTGAGTGCGAATTGCGCTCTCGACCAGTCGATGGTGGCTGATGTAATGTCTAACAATAGATTTGTCATCATAGTTGAATGGTTTTAAAAATGTTATTATATAATGTTTTTGTATTTTGTTAATTGTTTAATTTATTATTTTAATTCTTTCGATAATATGGGATTGAAATCCAGAGCTTTATCTGTTCAGAATTTCCTTGGAAACGAAGCCTGCCTTGTCTCCATTCTTTGCATTTGTATTGATAAAATCAGGAAAGAAAAAGAGCTTGAGCACCAGAAAGATGATGGCAAGCTTGATGAGGATGATGGTCCAGAGCGTCTTGCCCAGGGTCATCTTCCTGAAACCATCGTAATAGAGATGGAATATTTGGAATAGCAGTCCTTTTTTCATCGGCTTCACATCCGTTTTCATCAGGTTTTTATCTTTTTTCTTCTGCATAAGCACTCCTTCTTTTGAAAATCTGCTGCAAATCTACAATAAAATTATGTAATTACCAAATATTTTCTTGAAAAAATTACAAAAAAGGTTGTTTTTAGATATCCCATAAGGGAGTTATTTTAAAGTTTTTCTTTTTAATGTTATCTGTTTATCCATCAAAAAGTAATCTATCTTCTCTAAAAACTCTCGTTTTATTCCTTTATGTTAAAATCTTCTCCCTAAAAATCGCCTATCTTTGCAGTCTCATTACAAAAAAAAAGTTCTAATAATCTTTGTGCTTTAAAGAGAAAACATCGTAGAATTCGTTGTGCTGGAAAATCTGATGTTTTTTTATGGAATAAATCTTGCCGTTTCATCAGAATTTATTATCTTTGTCCCCTAAAACATAGAAAACATTTTAATCAGAAATAATCAGAAGAAATTATGAATATAGAATCTGTTAGAGAGTATTGCCTCTCGCTTCCCCTCGTAACCGAGGATTTTCCTTTTGATGAGCAGACCTTGGTGTTTCGCATCTCGGGCAAGATTTTTGCCTGTGTTGACCTGGAGCGCCCCGAGTGGGTTACGATGAAATGTAATGCCGATTACGCCCTCGAACTCCGGGAAGTGCATCCCGAAATAGAAGGCGCATGGCATTGGAATAAGAAATACTGGAATCAGGTAAACCTCTATGGCACGCTGGAAGATGATTTCATCCAGTCCCTGATTCGCCACAGCTATTCCGAAGTGGTGAAGAAGCTCAAGAAAAAGGAAAAGCTTGAGCATCCCTTAATTCCGCAACACTATAGTTTATAATATTTTTTAAGTACCTGAGCAACAAAAAGTTGCTTAGGATTTTGTCATGTCAAAGAATTCACTTATATTAGTGTTGCAAAAAAAACAAGAGAATTCGATAAATGACATGGCAAAAGTACAAATAAAATCTGAGAAACTTACTCCTTTTGGAGAATAATCCCCGATAAACCACTGTCATTGTTGGCGACAATGTCAATCGGCGTGGGTTGTCCTTATCGCGGATTTTTGTTCATACCTGATGTGAGATATCATCAGGTCCGGGCTCATCTTTGACCATATCCATTATCCTTTTACGGCATTCACCCTTTGTTTTTGAGCCTGATTTTCTCATGATAGAAATAGTTCACGATGACAGGTTTACCTTTTTCGGAGCGTCCGTAAGGCAAATCGTTCACCCGATAGGGAAAGCCTTGTGTTTGTGCATACTGGGATATGTCCTGTTCCAAAGCCTGCCAGTAATCAAGTTTTTTCTTGTTGTATATCTCTTCGTACAACGGAAAGAGCTCGGGATATTTCTCACGAATATACGTCATTATTCCTCCTTTGAATTGTCCACGCAGGTTCAGATTTTCAAGCCATATCAAATCGGCATAATTTTTCACCTCCCCAATAATCGCCTTCACATCGGTTATTCCCGGAAATATGGGTGAAACGAAACATACGGTACGGATGCCTGCCTCATAGACTTGACGCATCGCTTTCAGGCGACGTTCTATGCTCACGGCATTGTCCATATCCGTGCGGAACCGCTCATCAAGCGTATTGACCGACCACGATACCGTTACTTTAGGAAAACCTTTCAATAGATCGAGGTCACGCAGGACGAGGTCGGATTTCGTACAAACCATAATCTCGGCATTACTTCCATGTAGTTCTTCGAGCAATTTACGCGTACGACGGAAAGATTCTTCATACGGATTGTAACCATCCGTCACAGAACCTATCACAATACGCTCGCCATCATATTTGTGTGGATTCTTTATCGGTTTCCAATTCTTCACGTCCAGGAATGCTCCCCACGGTTCGGTATGTCCAGTGAAACGTTTCATGAACGAGGCGTAGCAATATTTGCAGGCGTGTGGACAGCCTACATAGGGATTGACCGAATACCCGCCGACCGGCAGCGAAGATTTGGTCATGACACTCTGTACATCTATTTCTTTGATTATTTCCTTTTCCATATTTTTTCTATAAATTGTTCTGGTAGCTCTTGAATCATTCGGTCTTCTCCCATGATAGGCAAAAGGTCTTCTTTCATAAATACCGGAATGTGATTTCTTTTCGCCTGTTCTACAATATGAAGTACCCATTCAGGATTGGCATCTACTTTCCCTTTCCTTTTGCCTGTTTCCGTCCCTATAACAATCCATTCGTAACCCTCCAAATCTATCTCACCCACATCCTCAAAGAGAGGTTCAAAAGTGGCATGATAATGTTTAGAGCGAATGTGACCTTTTAATTCCTTCAGCCGTTTCTTCTTGGAAGCCCTAGTCACAGTAACTCCCATCCATACGTTTTCATCGTTATAAGTGATTTGATACAGACGCTCATAATATTATTGTTTCTCCATCTTCAGGAATAATCAGGCGACTCATTTCTATTTCGTGATGCATGGCCTCGTTACGCAGAATTGCGCGTGTGGTCTGCCCATGATCAGTAGCTTCCATGTGGACTGCTATTAGTTTGATGTGAGCAGGAAGTTCATCAAGCATGGTCATAACTTCCTGTTCGTCGGGAATAATAGAACCTTCTGTTCGAGAAAATTCAGGGAATATTGCACCTCCACTGTTCACTATGATGTAATCGGGAGCAAACTGTTCTATGGTCTGACGGATACACTCCTCCCACTTGCAGTCACTCATTATATATACGGTAGGGAAACCAGACGCGGTAAGCACATAGCCGGATACCGGCCCCATCATTTCTCCAATCTGTCCGAAGCCATGGTGCCCTTGGATGCGATGAATGGTTAAATCTCCAATGGTTTTGTCTTTTTCAATGCTTTCTACATTGGTAAAACCATCCTGCATAATCTCCTCTTTATCCTGCGGTTGTGTCAGGAACAGGATGTTCGTCGCTAAATGCTGTTTCACTGTCGGGTCGTAATGGTCAATATGGTTGTGTGTCAGCAATACCATATCCAGACCATCCGTAATTTCATTCATCGGCATCGTAAGATGTACTCTTGGTGTCTTATATACTCCGAGGGCCGACTGCAAAGTGCCTTTTTCGGCAAGCATGGGGTCAACAAGTATCTCTTTTCCAGCATAATGAATTCGCAAAGTTGCATTGCGAATCAGTCGAATTGTAACATTTTTTCTCTTCATAATTTGTTGTATGAGTCCACTTGAAAAAGTGGATTCTATTTAAATTAAACAATAGCCTTGGACTGTTATATTCTTCCCTTGGCTTTAACTAACTCTGGCGAATAGTTAGTGTTCATTAGTTGGTCAAACAACTTTAGTACGCAACTACAGCCTTAAAAATGCCTCAAAATGGGGCTATTCGCTCTTTGAACTACTTATTTTGCAATTTGGAGACTTAATTGGCAGTCAAACCAGAAAAGACGGCGCATGTTCATCCAAGCGCATCTTGCAATTGCTTGCAAGCCGTGCTTAAAGAGTGTGCGATATCTGGTCTTGTTGTTTCTTGTATGGAAGCCATACTGGAACATTGCTGCTTCTACGTTGTTGCGTTTCTTCCGTTCTTCAAACGGTATGGACTCAACTTTGCGTCTGACCTCAGCCTTGTCCACATGCTCCTTCTTGAAATACCTATATGACTTCTTGCCATCGGCGTTCTCAAGGACAATCCATGGTGGTGGAGTAGTTCCTACCACTCCACCTTATCATTCAGAATCACGCCGTCGGTTGCATCTTCGGCTGTAAAGGTTTCGCCCTTATACTGCACGCAGAGCATCACGAGTGGTTCTGTACCATTGTTGCGAACGGAGCGCTTGCCGTCTGGTGCTACTCTCACCACGCTTCCCTCCTGAACTGGGAATACCTTGCCATCCACCTGGAATTCGCCCTTGCCGCTGAGGAAGAAATACAGTTCCTCGTGGTTCTTGTGAGTATGGAGGAAACCAGTCTCTGTGCCAGGAGCAAAGTTCTGGAATGAGAACTCGCCACCAGTAGCGTTTACGCTCTGACCTCCGAATACCTTTCCGGGAATCTTAATCTTAGGACCCAACTCTAAGGTGTAATCCTTGATTTCACTCATCTTACCAAAATCTGTGGCTGTGAAGTTCTCAGCCTTTGCAATAAGCTTTGTTTCTTTCATCTTTTCTGTTATTTTTAAATGTTTATATTTCTCTTTTTATTTCTGAATTGCGCTGCAAAGATACTGCGAAAAACTGGTTCCTGCAAGAGGGAACTTGGGGGTAAGATGGTTACCGGGAGGTAACTATTGCGTGGGAATGGGAGAAAGAAAAATGAAGCGTTAACTTAGATTAACTTGGTATGTTTGGTTTCTTTTCGGATATTAGTTACTTTTGTAGCCTATTGCAGAATATTATAGAGTTTTGCAGAACATTATTGCAGAATATTATAGTAGAATATAAAGAAGATAGATTATGGCAAAAATGATAAAAGAAATGGTAGTGCAGGACTGTCCCATCCGTAACGTCCTGGCGCGTGTTTGCGACAAGTGGTCGCTACTGGTAATCTACACCCTGAAATATCATCAGGATGGTCCCCTCCGGTTTAATGCCCTGCGTAAGCTGATTCCGGATATTTCGCAGAAAATGCTTACCAGCACGTTAAAATCGCTGGAGGCTGATGGCTACGTTACCCGCAAGGCTTATGCCGAAGTGCCGCCAAGAGTGGAGTATTCTCTCACACCTCGTGCTGAAACCCTTATTCCTATTATGGATCATCTGATAAAATGGGCGCTGGATAACATGGCTGTGATTCTGAAGGATAGGGATAAGGCTGTAGGCTGATTTCCAAGATGAGTTTTCCGGAAAATCATTCATTTTTTCTGTAGTTGGGGTAATGCGTGTTTTCGGGAATCTTCGTATCTTTGCACCCGGAAATCATGATCCTCATATAATCATGATTATAATCATCATATAATCATCATAGAATTATAACTATAAGTATAAAAATATGTATATTGAGAAAATAAAGTCGCCAGCCGACTTGAAGAAGCTGGATTTGAAGGAGCTGCAGGTGGTGGCTGATGAAACCAGACAGGCTGTGCTGAACCGTGTAAGCAAGTATGGCGGTCATGTGGGACCAAACCTCGGATTCGTGGAGGCTACCGTGGCGCTTCACTACGTGTTTGATGCGCCAAAGGATGAGCTCGTGTTTGACGTAAGCCACCAATGCTATCCGCATAAGGTGCTCACCGGACGAGCTGCGGGATTCCTCGGCGATGTGGATGACATGAATGCCATTTCGGGCTATTCTTCTCCTGCCGAATGTCCGGAATATGATAACTTTGAGGTGGGGCATACTTCCACTTCCGTGAGTCTTGCCACCGGTTTGCAGAAGGCGCGCGACGTCAAGGGTACCGATGAGAACATCATCGCCATTATCGGTGACGGCTCCCTTTCGGGCGGCGAGGCTTTCGAGGGACTGGATGAGGCTTCGGAACTCGGCACGGGCATCATCATCGTGGTGAACGACAACGAAATGTCTATCGCCGAAAATCATGGCGGAATCTATAAGAACCTGCGTGCCTTGCGCCAGAGCAACGGCACCTGCGAGCACAACTGGTTCAAGGCGTGGGGCTTTGAATACAAGTATCTGGAAGAGGGTAACGACATCGAAAAACTCATCCAGGTTTTCGAGAGCGTGAAGGATACGGATAAGCCTACCGTGGTTCACATCCACACAGAAAAAGGTCATGGATTTGCGCCAGCCGTAGCCAACAAGGAGGCTTGGCATTGGGGATTGCCTTTCAACCTGGAAGATGGCAGCCGACCAAGAAAGAATGCCGATGGAACCCTCCCGGAAGTTGCTCCAACAGAGGATTACGGCACTTTATTCTCTGACTGGATGCTCAGCGAGATGAAACAGGATAAGACCCTCATCGCCGTAACCGCCGGTACTCCTACCGCAGGCGGCTTTACTGCCGATAAGCGCCAACTGGCTGGCAATCAGCACATCGATATGGGAATAGCCGAGGAGCAGGCTGTGGCCATGATTTCGGGAATGGCGAAGGGCGGACTGCATCCGGTATGGACGGTTTACAGCACCTTCATCCAGCGCACCTACGACCAGATAGCGCAAGACCTCTGCATCAATTCCAACCCAGCCGTAATCAACGTGGTAGGAGGCGGAGTGAACTCGATGAACGACATCACCCACATCTGCCTTTTCGATATTCCGATGCTCTGCAGCATTCCGGGGCTCATCTATCTGGCTCCAACCACCTGCGAGGAGTATTTCTCCATGCTCCGCTGGAGCATTCTGCAGGATAAGAAACCTATCGCCATCCGTGTGCCAAGCAATGGCGTGGTTCATACGTCAGAAGCCGTTGATGCTGAGTATGGCTACGAGGCAAAGTACAAGGTGATGCACCAGGGCGAGAAGGTGGCAGTCATCGCCGCCGGTTCGTTCTATCAGAAGGGCGAGAATGTAGTCCGCCTGTTGGCTGATAAGGGCATCGATGCTACGCTCATCAACCCCCGTTATCTGAATGAGGTGGATGCCGAAGTGCTGGATAGCCTGAAGGCAAATCATCAGCTGGTGGTAACCCTGGAGGATGGCTCGAAGGATGGCGGATTCGGAGAGCGCATCGCCTCTTACTATGGCACTTCAGAAATGAAGGTGATGGTGGGCGGCATCAGGAAGGGACTCTACGACAGATACGATGTGAAGGAGTTGCTTTCGGATAATCGCCTGCTCGATGAGCAGATTGTGGAAGACGTTTTGTCAGTAATTAATGATTAGTTAGTCGGCATAGTTAGTTTTTATTTAACGAGAAATCCAAGCCGGAGAATCATCTCTAGCTTGGATTTCTTCTGTTTTATCATCGAATGTTTGTCTTAATCTCAGTCATCATCCCAGTCATTATCTCAATCATCATCATCATCATCGTCATCATCATCATCCCAATCTCTATCGTGCTTCCACTTCTTCTTGTCGTGCTTCCACTTCTTATCGTGCTTGTGATGCTTGCACGGCTTTCCTGGTCCATAAGTTACATGGGTTCCGCCTGGCCATCCCGGTCTTCCGTAGCTGCACTCAGGGCGAGGGCGGCGCTTGTCGTGTCCCCAGTTATGCTTTGGATACTTGGTGTAAATATGGTGAACATACACATGATTCTGCCAGCCGATAGGGCGATAGAAATAGTATGAGTTCTTAAATTTCTTCCATTGTCTGGCGGTCATCATGCGCTTGAGCTGCTTGTTGCGGTAATGCCAGCCGTAGGCATCAATGTCGCGATAGCTGCGGATGCCGTCCAGGTAGGTGAAGTTGATGTTCAGCAGATTGTTGCGCTGGGCGCTGCTCAATCCTAGTTCCACCACCATCTTATCTGTGATAAAACGGGCTTCTGCCTGAATGTCTGTCAGTCTCTGAGCATTCATAGATGTTATCATCATCCATGCTGCTACCAATGTCATAATCATTCTTTTCATAACTATCTTCTCTTTAAAGGGTTATTACTGCATTTATTTTAATTGAAGAGGCTACTTGGTGCCGCTATCAACTTTTTGATGGTGCAAAGATAGAGAGAATAGCTGAAAACAACAAGGGGAAAACCATAATCTGATGTATGATTTTCCCTAAAAGCATCGGGGAAACTCCCGTAATAAGATTGTAGTATCTTTTATCTGCTAATTAAAATCCTTGTAACCTCATTGACACATAATATCCTTACCTTTGCACCCGAAATTTAACAGGAATTACCCCGAAAGGGGAAATCTTTAATAAAGGTATTATAGTAAGATAAAGAAAAAATGGAAAAGAAAGTATCGGGTAAGCATAGCAGCATGAATGGCTTTGCTATGATGAAAGGTAGAGTAGCTAATGTAGTTTTGGCTTCGGCTTTATTGTTGGGTGGAGGCTTGACTGCACAGGCTCAAAACGCAGCATTAACAACCTGTTCTCAGAGTGCAGCAACCGCCATTCCGCAGAATCCTAACTGGAAGGCGAATGCTGCCGAATGGCAGAAACTGAAGGGTGAAATCACCCTCTACATGACCAATGATATGGGTCGCAACGGCTACTACGACCAGAAGCCTATCGCCGAACTGATGGGCGAGATGGCGGGCACAGTAGATCCGGAATGTGTACTTGCCGTGGGCGACATCCACCATTTCAATGGCGTGGCTTCTACCCAGGACCCTCTGTGGCTTACCAATTACGAATGGGTTTATTCTCATCCCGACCTGATGCTCAACTGGTTCCCGGTTTGCGGAAACCATGAGTATCGTGGTGATACCCAGGCTTTTATGGAATACGGCAAGGTGAGTCGCCGCTGGATGATGTCAGCCAAATATTACACCAAGGTGTTCGACCACAAGGGAACCACCGTGCGCGTCATCTTCCTCGATACCACACCCCTCATCGATTCTTACCGCAAGAATCCGGAAATCTATCCTGATGCCTGCAAGCAGGATGCAGAGGCTCAGCTCTCCTGGCTTGACGAAACTCTGAAGAATGCCAAGGAAGACTGGGTCATCGTGGTAGGTCATCATCCTATCTACGCCTACACCACGAAGAAGGAGAATGAGCGCCTCGACATGCAGAAGCGCCTCCTTCCTGTCCTCCATAAATATAATAATGTGGCGATTTATGCCTGCGGTCACATCCACAACTTCCAGCACATCCAGAAGAAGGGCGATAACATCGACTACGTAGTCAATTCCTCTTCATCTCTGGCTCGTCCTGTGAAGCCTATTGATGGCACCGTGTTCTGCAGTCCTGCCGATGGCTTCTCTGTATTTACAGCAGATAAGAAGCAGCTGAGAATGTCGATGATTGACAAGGATGGAAAAATCATTCACACGGTTTTAAAGGTAAAAAAGTAAAAAGGTAAAAAAGTAAAAAGCGCCTTACCCCCTTTGCGCCCCCGTTCCCAGCGATTCTATCGCTGGTCCCCAAGCTTTTATATTAAAGGTAAAAGGAGCTTTTTTGCGAAAAGAAACGAATGAAGATTTCAATAGCGATATAGATGAAAAGATTTTTGCTGAGTGCGGCGCTTCTTGCCGCTGCAACTTCCGCTATCCAGGCTCATACGCTGGATGGTATAGTCAAGGATAACAAAACGGGCGAACCCCTCATCGGAACCGTAATCCGGGTAAAGGAGCTGCCCAACGTGAGTACCACCACCGGACTTGATGGTACGTTCACCCTGCATGAATTGCCTGATAAAGGCAAGTTTACCATCATCGTTTCCTACATGTCGTACAAGACCAGGGAGATGGTAGTGGATGTAGCTAAGAAAAACAAGGTGGATATTCCGATGGATGAAGACCTGAAGCAGTTGGGCGAAGTGGTGGTTACCGGTCATCGTGAATACCGCAGCGACCGCAGCGCCATAGAAACCGTGAAGAATGCCGGCAACGTGCTCAACGTGATGAGCCAGCAGAGCATCCAGCTTTCGCCTGATGTCAACGTGGCGAGCGTTCTGCAGCGTGTATCGGGTGTAACCATGGAGCGTGATGCATCGGGCGAGGCTTCCTACGCCATCCTCCGAGGCATGGACAAGCGATACAACTACACCCTGGTAAACGGCGTGAAGATTCCAAGTCCGGATGATAAAAACCGTTACATCCCATTGAATATCTTCCCTTCAGATCTGATGGACCGCCTCGTGGTTTCCAAGTCTCTGACTGCCGATATGGAAGGCGATGCAGCCGGCGGCGTGGTGGATATGGTGATGAAGGATGCCCCATCCCGCTTCCAGATTCAGGCGAATGCTGCCATCGGAGCAAGTGATTATTTCTGGAAGGATGGCAGAGATTATCTTTCCAGCAACCGCTCTGATTATACAAAGAAATCTCCTTACGAGGCTTTCGGAAAAGACTACAAGGCGCAGATGAGCGATTTCAAGAACGGTCCTGTTCAGTTGAAGAGCCATTCTCTTCCTGCTCCTAACTTCATAGGAGGTCTGAGCATCGGCAACCGCTTCTGGAACGACCGCCTGGGCGTGATGCTTGCCGGAAGTGTGCAGAATGTTTTCCGTGGCACCGAGCGCACCTACAATTCCGTGAAGATGGCTTCGGGCGAGCAGGCCATGTACATTTCCAATCTGCAGCATCGCTACTATAGCATCCACGACCTTACTGCGGGTGCTCATGCCAAGTTCGACTTAACCCTGCCTGGCCACAAGCTAGAATGGTACAACATGTATGTGCGCACCAATTCCAAGGGCACCAGATACAACAATAGCGTCAACACCGAATACATCGGAGCCGACAGCTACACCCAGGATGATGAGGTGCGCTCTCTCTCAACCACCCAGAGCATCTTCGCCACCAATCTGAAGGGTACGCATCATCTTACCAAGGATTTTACCATAGATTGGTCGGGCGTATTCTCGCAGGCTAAGGAGGAAGATCCAGATAGAACTTACGTTACCCTGACGAATACCGTGAGCAGAAAAGCCGAGAATGGCGGCGATGCCGTTTCGGGTTCCATCTGGGAAGGCGACAAGAACATCACCAAGACCCTGCCAAAGAGTGCCGAACGCCGATTCCAGCACAACAAGGATACCGACTGGGCGGGTTACATCAACCTCTCTTACGAAACCCATTTCGCCAACTCTGTGGAGGCTCTCTGGAAGGCGGGTGCGCAGTATCGCAGAAAGGAACGCAGCAACAGATATTATTCTTACATCTTCAATCCTGCCGACATCTCGCAGCGATTGGATGGCAACGGAATAGACCAGTTTGCTCACATCGATTGGGTTTGCAAGACTCCTTATTCTCAGGCTTCGCAGCTCAACTACGATTCCAAGGAGCACATCGGCGGAGCCTACGCCATGGTAACCCTGAAGAGCGAGATGGGCGAACTGAATGCCGGTTTTCGTGCCGAGCACACCAACCAGATTTACACCATGCTCCAGCACTTCCGCAACATGGGACAGGTGGGCGAGCAGAGCTACTGGGATTATCTGCCATCGGCATCCGTCAAGTGGACGCCAACCAAGAAGATGAACGTGCGTCTCTCTTACTATCGCTCCATCAACCGTCCGGGCTTCTACGAGATAGTGCCTTATCAGATTCAGGGCGAGGAGTATCAGGAAAAAGGTAATCCAAACCTGAAGCGTGCCCGCATCGACAACATCGACCTGCGCTGGGAGTGGTTCCCAAGCAAGACCGAACAGATACTTGCCGGCGTATTCTATAAGTATCTGAAAGACCCTATAGAGCAGGTGTTCGTAACGTCGGATGGCAAGATTGGCGCCGGAACCGATGCCTACTACATGCCGGATAACCTGGGTAATGCCAGGAACATGGGCTTCGAAATTGATGTGATCAAGTACATCCGCCACTTCGGAGTAAAGGCGAATTATACTTACACCCATTCTGAAATCACCACCTCGAAGCGTGAGTACAAGGAGGGTAGTGCCGAGTATAAGACGGGCGTAACCCAGACCCGTCCGCTGGTTAACCAGGCCCCTCATACCGCCAACATCTCCTTATTATATAAGGATACGGAGAATGGCTGGAATGCGCAGCTTGCCTCTTCCTTCACGGGCACCAAGCTTGCCCTGGTTTCTCCTTTCAAGGATGCCGACCAGTGGGATAAGGCGATGTTCGGTCTCGACCTGAGTGCCGAGAAGCAATTCAAGAACGGCATCTCCGTCTTCTTCAAGGCAAACAATCTGCTCGATGCCAAGCGCGAGAGATACTTGAAGACCGTGAACAAGAGCAACCTGGAGTATGAGGGTCAGAAGAGCGATAAGACCATCGTGGGAACTTATCAGTATGGCAGAACCTTCCTTCTGGGAGTAAGATACAAACTTTAAAAGGTAAAAAAGTAAAAAGGTTAAAAAAAAAGAAATGAAAAAGATAAGTACTTTTGCTGCTTTGCTGTTGATGGCAGCAGCTGCAATGTTCTCCACATCTTGCGAGAACGATAATATCAATCCATACGATTACGTGAATAATGGCGGTAATGGAAATGGTAATGGTAATGGAAGCAATGGGAACCAGGGTTCAGAAAATGCCTTTACAACGAAGGTGGCAGAATATCCTGCCGGTTCTGTGGTTTGGACCAAGGATACTACCCTGAGCCAGAGCGTTGAGATTCCTGTAGGAGCATCGCTCTACATTGAGCCGGGCGTAACCGTTACCTGCAAGTCAGAGGTTCAGGTGCCAGTAGAAATCGTGGTATTGGGCAATCTTTATTGCCTGGGAACTGCCGAAAAACCGGTAGTCTTTACTTCTGATACCAGGAAGCCTGCTGATTGGGGCGGCATCATCTGCGGATATAATTCTGAGGAGGTGGTGCTCAACCACGTGGATGTGGGCTATGCCGGCGCTACTCCTACCGAGAGTTCAGCTTCTTTCCAGAACAAGCTTTTCAAGACCACCATCGATGGCGGTGTGCCAGCCTTTCACTTCTGTAATGTAAACGGCAAGTTTGTGATGGCAAACAGTTTCTTCCATGACAACTACAACGATCAGACTTACTTTACCGGTGGTAACGGTGTGATTATCAACAATATCTTTGCCGATAGCGGAAATGCAGCCGATGGCGGTGAGACCATCAACGTGAAGGCGGGTTGCAAGCTCGATGTAGCCAACAACATCATCTACAACGCCTGCACCAACGCCTTTAAGCTTTCGAATGCCGGCAATAGCGAGGTAATCCCTCTCTCTGAGATGACCGTCTATAACAACACCATCGTCAACTGCGGCTGGCGCCGTTCCAAAAACAAGAAGGGTGGTTCTGTCTGGGTAGAGAAGGCAGCGAAGCCAGTCTTCGTGAACAACCTCATCTACGATTCCCGTTTCGGTCTGAAGCAGCCAAAGAAGGATGGTGTAGATATGGAGCACAGTCGTCTTACACCAAACTACTACTTTGCATCTACAGAGACTGGCGTAGCACAGATGGCGAAGGCTGCAGAGCTCGGCATCTGGTTTGATACCGACATTAAGAGTAGCGTGGCTGGTCAGCTCAATCCACTCTTCAAAAACTTCAAACAGAGCGAGAAGATGAATATCAACTGTGAGATTGATAAAGTGGAGAATGGTGCTCCATTAGCATTCGACAAGAGTTGGAATTTCGATTATCAGGCAGGCAGTCCTGCTCTCTCAGGAGGTGTAACCGATTTTACTCCGCTCTTCCCTAGTGGTCTGCCATTCTTCGGTATGAAGCAGGTGAATTTCCTGGATAAGAATAACGACCAGAACTATTACTTTGCCGCTCCATTGCCAAGCGCAAGATTCGGACTCTCCTCCTCTTATTTCCTTTCTCCCTCTTTCCAGTATTAATAATGTGTTAATCTCGGGAAAAGTCTTGGTTGATTATAGGATAAAATGTTCTTTAACCTTATTGAAATCTCCGTTCATAGACGTTGAACGGCGGTTCAACGTCTTTGAACGGACATTCAACGTCTATGAACGGAGATTTTATCTAGTTATAAATGCTTTTATTCTTAGTTGAAAGAACTGTTTTAGTAGGTTAAAATCCTTGTTTTACCCCTCTTCTTGTTCTAATAAAAAAGAAAAAAGCTTTGAAAACAATCTCGTTTTCAAAGCTTTTTCCTTATTTATGCCTCTTTCTTCTTCGTCTTAGGAAGAACGAGGTTGAGTACTACGCCGATGACGGCGGAAAGACCGATGCCGGAAATGGCGAAGGAACCGGATGAGAGAACGGCGCCACCCAAGCCCATCGTCAGCATCACAGAGATGATGATGACATTGCGGGTTTCATTCATGTCTACCTTGTTCTGCATCAGATTCTGAACGCCCACACTTGCGATGGTTCCGAAAAGCAGCAGCATGATGCCACCTAAAACCGCCTGAGGAATGCTCTGCAACAAAGCACTCAACTTGCCCACGATGGAGAAACAGATGGCGGTGGCTGCGGATATGCGAATCACGGCAGGACTCGTTACCTTGGTGATAGACATCGCACCTGTTACCTCTGAATAAGTGGTCTCAGGAGGTCCGCCCAGAAAGGCTGAACAGAGACATGCCAGTCCATCGCCCAACATCGTGCGATGCAATCCCGGATCTGCCACGAAATCCTTCTTGGCTACGGCACTCACCACATACACATCGCCGATATGCTCCAGCACCGGAGCTATTGCCACGGGCAACATATAGAGGAATGGAGCCCAGGAGAAATGGGTGATGGTATCGAAGGATACAGGACAGGAGAACCATGATGCCGCTGCCACGCCCGAGAAATCTACCTCGCCCATGCAGATGGCGATGACATAGCCCACGATAACCCCCGAAATGATAGGAACCAGCTTCATCAAGCCCTTGCAGAAGGTAAGCACCAGGATAGCGGTGATGAGCGATGCAAAGGCGAGAATCCAGTTGGTCTTTGCCATATCCACAGCGCTGCCCGAAAGGGAGAGACCGATGAGGATGATGGCGGGACCGATGACTACCGGAGGAAAAATCCTGTCCAGCAGTTTCTTGCCCTGCCATTTCACTAGGGCGCTCATGACGAAATACACCAGAGAAACGCTGGTTAGTCCGGCGATTGTTCCCGGCAGTCCCCATTGCTTGGTTGCAGCGATGATAGGGGCGATAAAGGCGAAGGAACTGCCCAGAAAGATAGGCACCTTACCCTTGGTGATGAAGTGAAAAAGAAAGGTTCCTACACCAGCGGTGAAGAGAGCCGTTGCCGGATCGATGCCTATCAGAAGAGGCACCAGAACCGTTGCACCGAAAGCCACAAACAGGAATTGTACTCCCACAAGGGTTTTCTTGGTCATAGAAAGTTGTTCTGTATCCATAGTCGATATTCTTTATTAGTCTTTCAGACTCTCCTGATACCAGGCGAAGAGTTTCTTCACACCATCCTCAATCTCTACCTTATGCGTCCAGCCGAGGCTGTGGAGCTTATCTACAGAGATGAGCTTGCGCATGGTTCCATCTGGCTTGCTAGCGTCAAACTCTACCTCGCCTTCGAAACCTACTGCCTTTACTACAAGCTCAGAAAGTTCACGGATGGTGAGCTCCTTGCCGGTACCCACGTTGATGTGGCAGTTGCGAATCTCACCGAGAGAAGGGATAGCGCCACCACGGCCCTCAGAGTTGTTTCTATCCACAGCACCATCTACCTTGGCACCATAGAATACAGAACTGTACTTCTCGATACCGATGATGTCCTTGAAATCTACATTCAGGAGCACGTGAACGCTGGCATCTGCCATATCCTCGCTCCAGAGGAATTCACGCAATGGTTTGCCTGTTCCCCAAAGCACTACCTTGTTGTCGTAGATGCCATAGAACTCCAGCGCCTTCAGAATGCGCTCGTGAGAGTTGCTGCCGTCTACGTTACCCTCGCCGATGATTTCGCGGAGCTTATCAGTAGGATTGATAGGGCGCTTGTTCATATCCACCTCTATGCTGTGCCAGTCGCCATCGTGGATGAGTTTGGCAAGATAAATCTTGCGCATCATCGCAGGCATTACGTGGCTGTTCTCCAGATGGAAGTTATCGTTAGGGCCATAGAGGTTGGTTGGCATCACAGCGATATAGTTGGTACCATACTGAAGGTTGTAGCTCTCGCACATCTTCAGTCCGGCAATCTTGGCGATGGCATATTCCTCGTTGGTATATTCCAGCGGAGAAGTAAGGAGCACATCTTCACTCATTGGCTGTGGTGCATTCTTAGGATAGATGCAGGTAGAGCCCAGGAAGAGGAGCTTCTTCACGCCATGAGAATAAGCGTTGCTGATTACGTTGCATTGCATCTTCATGTTCTGCATGATGAAGTCTGCACGATACAATGAATTCGCCATGATACCGCCCACGAAGGCAGCAGCCAATACTACTGCATCCGGCTTTTCCTCGTCAAAGAACTTCTCTACTGCATACTGGTCGGTCAAGTCGAGTTCTTTGTGAGAACTACCTACCAGGTTGTTATAACCTCTCTTCTTGAGGTTATTCCAGATAGCAGAACCCACGAGTCCGTGGTGTCCTGCAATATAAATCTTAGAATTCTTATCCAACATAATTACTTAACAATTCCCTTTTCCAAATATTCTGCAAGATTGCAGCGAACCTTCTGACCGGCATCCTCGGCAGCTACCTTCGCCATATCGCTCTCTACCATGATCTTTACGAGATCCTCGAAAGAGGTGGTGTTAGGATTCCAGTTGAGCTTAGCCTTAGCCTTTGTTGGGTCACCCCAGAGGTTCACCACGTCGGTAGGGCGGTAGAAATCAGGAGAAACCTCAACGAGTGTCTTGCCGATGAGTTCCTCAGGACCCTCAACGCAGATACCCTTCTCGTTCTCATCCTTGCCTTCCCATTTCAGTTCGATTCCTACATAGTGGAACGCCAGCTGGGCGAACTCACGGACAGAGTGCTGCTTACCTGTTGCAATCACGAAGTCCTCTGGTTTCTCAGCCTGGAGAATCAGCCACATACACTCTACATAATCCTTGGCATACCCCCAGTCGCGGAGCGAATCCAGGTTACCGAGATAGAGCTTGTCTTGCTTGCCCTGCTTGATGCGTGCCGCTGCCAAAGTAATCTTGCGGGTAACGAAAGTCTCGCCACGGCGCTCACTTTCATGATTGAAGAGGATACCAGAGCAGCAGAACATATCATAAGCCTCACGATACTCCTTGACAATCCAGAAACCATACTGCTTGGCAACAGCGTATGGAGAATAAGGGTGGAATGGAGTGTTCTCGTTCTGAGGAACCTCTTCTACCTTACCGTAGAGCTCAGATGTTGAAGCCTGATACATACGGCAGGTCTTCTCCAGACCGCATTGGCGGATAGCCTCCAGGATACGGAGCACACCGGTAGCATCTACATCTGCTGTAAACTCAGGGGAGTCGAAGCTCACCTGTACGTGGCTCTGTGCTGCCAGATTATATACCTCAGTAGGTTTCACCTTGTTCATTACCTGGATGATACTCATAGAGTCACCGAGGTCAGCATAGTGAAGATGGAAATTAGGCGTACCCTCCAAATGGGCAATTCTTTCGCGGTAGTCGGTAGATGACCGGCGGATAGTTCCGTGAACATCATACCCTTTTTCCAACAATAATTCAGCCAAGTATGAACCATCCTGGCCTGTAATACCTGTAATTAAAGCTACTTTTCTATTCATGTCATTATATGTTTTTAATGATGTCTTTTTATTGAATAAGTCAGAATATCTGTGGGTGAACCGGATTAAGCCTTAGCAATCAGGTTTTCAAAGTCATCACAGAATTCAGTCATCTGGTGATAGAGTAGATTGCAACCCTTATTGGATAATTCTTCATCTGGTAGCGGACCGCTGTTAATTGCTACCGTAAAAATGTTGGCTGCCACGCCGGCACGGACGCCCAAAGGAGCATTCTCTACCACGATGCCTTCCCAGGGTTTCAGGTTTCCTGCCTTCTGCAATCCCATGAGATATGGGTCAGGATTTGGTTTGCCGCGCTTTACATCATAGGCGGTTACGATATGTGCTTCATCCAGAAAATCGCCGAAGTCGTTGAGCAGTCGCATGATGAGCGGGCGCTGTCCGCTTCCTGTTACCACTCCTACCTGCATGCCGGCATCTTTAATCTTCTGCATGATTTCCTTTACGCCAGGAAATATTTCGGCAGTAGGCATCGAGTGGAATATTTCGGTCTTCACATCATACATCTTCTGTGCTTCGTCCAGCGTGATGTCGATGCCCTTCTGCTTCTTCACCATCATCTGGATGGTGTCAATGCCTCGGGCTCCTTCGGTGGCATAAGCATCGGCTGCTGTCATGTGGATATCAAACTGTTTCATCGATTCCTGCCATGCCACAGCATGATTTGGCATACTGTTGTACAGCACGCCGTCCATATCAAAAAGCACGGCTTTAGGGTTGAATTCCCCAAAGCCGTGTTCTTTCATATATTTAAAAATAATTTCCTTCATCAATTATTCATTCTTCAAGCGCTCCTGGATAGCTTTGCTCTCTGCCTCATAACCTGGCTTGTTGAGCAATGCGAACATATTCTTCTTGTATGCCTCAACACCAGGCTGGTTGAATGGATTCACCTCTTCCAAGAGACCGCTGATACCGCAAGCCTTCTCGAAGAAGTAGATCAGCTGACCGAGGTAGTAAGCGTTCAACTCAGGTACGTTAACCAGGATGTTAGGAACACCACCGTCAACGTGAGCCAGACGTGTACCGAGCTCAGCCATCTTGTTCACCTCGTCAACACGCTTGCCCTCGAGGAAGTTCAAACCGTCGAGGTTCTCATCATCGTGAGGGAAGAGCAACTTCTCGTTAGGAGTCTCTACGCTGATAACTGTCTCGAAGATAGAGCGCTCGCCCTCCTGAATCCACTGGCCCATAGAGTGAAGGTCGGTAGTGAAGTCGCAAGCTGCTGGGAAGATACCCTTCTGGTCCTTACCCTCGCTCTCACCATAGAGCTGCTTCCACCACTCAGCGA
Organism: Segatella copri; assembly: GCF_015074785.1. NCBI lineage: Bacteria > Pseudomonadati > Bacteroidota > Bacteroidia > Bacteroidales > Prevotellaceae > Segatella > Segatella copri. The sequence goes on along the minus strand of NZ_CP042464.1, from coordinate 1,809,214 downwards.
AGTAGTGAAGTTTAGGCTGGAAGTTGCATACAATCTCAATCTTCTTGCCAGCCTGAGTATAGAGAGCCTGACGTGTAGCTGCATAGATAGCTGCAGGATTCTCCTCGAAAGCTACGTCCTTGCCGCAAGCCTTCTCCATGTCAGCCGCACCAGCTACGAGCTGCTTTACATCGAAACCAGCTACTGCGATAGGCAACAAACCTACTGGAGTCAAAACAGAGAAACGGCCACCTACATTGTCAGGGATGATGAAGCTCTTGTAGCCCTCCTTGTCAGCACAAGTACGTGCAGCACCCTTCTTGGCGTCGGTTACAGCTACGATAACATCCTTAGCCTCTTCCTTACCGCGCTGATCCTCGCATTGCTTCTTCAGAAGACGGAAAGCGAGAGCAGTCTCAGTAGTGGTACCAGATTTAGAGATATTGATGACACCAAACTTCTTGTCCTTCAAGAAAGAAGTCAACTCGAAGAGGTAGTCCTCACCGATATTGTTACCTGCGAAGAGGATAGTAGGGTTCTTCTTGTCGTTTACGAGCCAAGCGAAAGAGTTGCCGAGGCCTTCGATAACGGCGCGTGCACCGAGGTAGCTACCACCGATACCTGCTACAACAACCACCTCACACTTTTCGCGCAAAGTATTGGCAACAGCCTGAATCTCATTGAGGAACTCAGGAGTGATAGAAGATGGCAAATGCAACCATCCCAAGAAATCGTTACCTTCACAAGTGCCGTTCTCAAGAGCTTCCTGAGCGGCCTTAACCTTAGGCTCGTAAGCCTTTACTGCACCTTCTGCAAGGAATGATGCAGCCTTTGTAATGTTTAAGCTGATACTTTTCATTTTTTCTTTTAATATCTAAATGAATGTGTTAATGTTACTACTTGAAGACAAACTCTTCTGCCGAAACCGAAGGATAGGATGTGCCTATCTGAACGAGTCGGTCAAGAGTTTGATTTCTATTTGCGGACTGATGCGCTCGTACAATATATTATATACAGCATCGAGAATCGGCATATTGACGTGCATGTGGCGGTTGATTTCCTTCATACACTTGGTGCCGAAATATCCTTCTGCAATCATCTCCATCTCTATCTGCGCACTCTTCACGCTGTAGCCCTTGCCTATCATGGTTCCGAATGTGCGGTTGCGGGAAAAGTTGCTGTAACCTGTTACGAGCAAGTCGCCCAGATAAACTGAGTCGTACATGCTTCGGTCGATAGGGTGGACGGCTGTCAGGAAGCGGTGCATCTCCTGAACGGCATTTGACATGAGTACCGCCTGGAAGTTGTCACCATACTTCAGACCGCCACAGATACCTGCTGCGATGGCGTATACGTTCTTCAGAACCGAAGAGTATTCGATACCGATGACATCGCTCGAAGTCTTGGTCTTGATGAATTCGCTCGCCAGACAATCGTTGGCGAAGGCACGCGCCTTTTCGGTATCGCTACAGCCCACGGTGAGATAGCTCAGTCGCTCCAGTGCCACTTCCTCGGCATGAGAAGGACCTCCGATGCAGGCGAGGTTCTCGTAAGGCACATCGTAAACCTGATGGAAATACTCTGAGCAAACGAGGTTTTCATCAGGTACAATACCTTTGATGGCTGTGATGATGAACTTGTCGCTGAGTCGCGTCTTGAGCTTTTTGAGATGATTCTTCAGATAAGGCGACGGGGTGACGAACACGAGTGTATCGTAATTCTGCACTATCTTGTTGATGTCGGAAGAGAAGAAAATCTCATCTACATTGAATCGTGCCGACATCAGATAGGCAGGGTTGTGCCCCATGCGCTTGAAGTCCTCGATGCGGTCATCGCGACGCATATACCAGCCTATGTGATGAGTATGACCCACCACAATCTTGGCTATTGCCGTAGCCCAGCTACCGCCGCCAATTATCGCTATTTTACCGCAGTTGAACACTTCGAATGAATTTATAATTAATTATGCATTATCAATTAAGCATTTGCTGCATTAATCCAGCCCTGGATGTCGTCAACAGAAGGCTTCTCGTAGCCGAGCTTGTACTTCTTGTTGATTTCTCCAATCTTCTGCTGCAAGCCTTGTGCTTTTTCTTCACGGATATCAGAGATGAGGTTGAAGCCTGCCTTGCGGAGCACGTATGCCCAATCCTCTGGCACGCCAATCTCTTCCCATTCCTTGATGGTACTCTGTGGCATCTTCTTCTCTGGCTTCATCTGTGGGAAGAACAGTACCTCCTGAATGAAGGTCTTGCCTGTCATCAACATGACCAAGCGGTCGATACCGATACCGATACCTGATGTTGGAGGCATACCGTACTGGAGGGCACGGAGGAAGTCCTGATCGATGATCATCGCCTCGTCATCACCCTTGTCAGCAAGCTTCATCTGGTCGATGAAACGCTCTTCCTGGTCAATTGGGTCGTTGAGCTCAGAGTATGCATTGGCAAGCTCCTTACCGTTTACCATCAACTCGAAACGCTCGGTCAAGCCTGGCTTAGAACGGTGCATCTTGGTCAATGGAGACATCTCTACAGGATAGTCGGTGATGAAGGTTGGCTGGAGGAAAGTGCCCTCGCAGAACTCGCCGAAGAGCTCATCAATCAACTTACCCTTACCCATGGTCTCATCTACGTCCATGCCCTTCTCCTTGCAGAATGCGCGGATCTCTTCCTCGGTCTTGCCGTTGCAGTCGAAACCGGTCTTTTCCTTGATGGCATCGAGGATAGGCAGACGGCGATATGGAGCCTTGAAGCTGATGATGTTGCCATCAATCTCGCGCTCTGGCTTGCCGTTTACGGCGATACAGATTGTTTCGAGCAACTTCTCTGTGAAAGCCATCATCCAGTTGTAGTCCTTGTACTGAACATAAAGCTCCATACAGGTAAACTCAGGGTTGTGGTTGCGGTCCATACCCTCGTTGCGGAAGTTCTTGCCGATTTCATAAACACCCTCGAAACCACCTACGATGAGGCGCTTCAGGTAGAGCTCGGTAGCGATACGCATGTACATATCCTGATCGAGCGCATTGAAGTGGGTGATGAATGGGCGGGCAGAAGCACCACCGGCAATGCTCTGCAGGGTAGGAGTCTCTACCTCAGTATAACCTGCGTTGTCGAGTACGCTGCGGAGAGTGCGGAGTACGGTAGCACGCTGTAGGAAAGTATCCTTTACGCCATCATTAACGATGAGGTCAACGTAGCGCTGGCGGTAACGCAACTCTGGATCATCGAACTTGTCGTAAGCCACGCCATCCTTATACTTCACGATAGGGAGTGGCTTCAAGCTCTTAGAGAGCAGGCACAGTTCCTTGGCGTGAACGGAAATCTCGCCAGTCTGTGTGCGGAATACGAAACCCTTTACACCGATGAAGTCACCGATATCGAGGAGTTTCTTGAAAACAGTATTATAAAGGTCCTTGTTCTCGTCTGGACAAATCTCGTCGCGGGCGATATAAACCTGGATTCTTCCCTTTGAGTCCTGCAACTCAGCGAAGCTAGCTTTACCCATTACGCGGCGACCCATCATACGTCCGGCGATAACTACCTGGCGTGGCTCGTTCTCGTCCTTGAATTCAGCCTTGATATCAGTGCTGAATGCATTGGTTGGAAACTCTGCTGCTGGGTATGGGTCGATACCCATCTCGCGCAATGTCTGAAGACTCTGTCTGCGAACGATTTCCTGTTCGCTTAGCTCTAAAATGTTCATATTCTATTCAGATATATCTTTTATTTTCTTATTTTTGGTGCAAAAATACAAAATAAATCTGAACTATATGCCGTTTTTTATGTTTTTTATTATTAAAGAAAGGAAAAGGTATGTAAAGTTTGCCCTTCATCAAATAAAAAGTGCGATAAATTTTGTTTTCTCTAAAGAAAGTCTTACCTTTGCGTTGAGTTTATCAGAAACATACTTTGGAGCGAAGAGAAAACGAATAGCTCTGAATCAATAACAAAATACGAAAAATAGGAGATCATAAGATGAACATAGATGAATTAGTAAAAAGAATCAGCAAGACTGATGGATTATCCAAGACCCTCGGAATGCATTTCATTTCTACCCCTGAGCCTGATACGCTTCAGGCAACGATGAAGGTAGATGAGCGTAATCGCCAACCTTTCGGCTTCTTGAGTGGAGGTGCTTCCCTGGCTCTTGCCGAGAATGTGGCGGGTATCGGTTCCCTGGCGCTCTGCCCGGGACAGATTGCCGTGGGTATCAACGTGAGCGGTACTCATGTTCAGGCGGTCAGCGAGGGCGATACGGTTACTGCCTTTGCCAAGATTGTGCACAAGGGCAGAACCTTGCATACCTGGCAGGTGGATATCAAGAATACGGCTGGTGAGGTAATCTGTACTGTACAGGTAACCAACTATGTGTTCACTCCAAAGAAAGACAATCAGAAAAAGGGGGCAGAAACAAAGGTATGATAGCTTTTGCGTATTATCGTCTTCCTTATCTGCACCATGCTACCTATGTGGCTCAGCATGAGGGAGAACCTGAGGTACTCTCTTCTGTGGCAGAACTGAATGGCAAGGAAGGTTTCGTGATAGCTCCTTTCGCGCCATCCAGCGAATGTCCCGTGGTGCTGATGCATCCGGATGAAAGCAAACTACTCTCTGCCGAGGGGGCTGAAAATGCATCGCGATGCGGCACTTCCTACGTCGGGATGCAGCAGGATTTACATCGGGACGCAGCAAAATCTACGTCGGGACGTAATTTTGAAGCCTATGCAAGGGAGTTTGAATGCTTTCACCGGCAGCTCTCTGAAGGTAAATTCAGCAAGATAGTTCTGGCAAGAAAACTGCGTATTCAGAGCAATCGGCAGCCTTTTGAATCTGTACAGACTTCAGTTGTGCAAGATGCCGGCAAGACTTCAGCTGTGCAGAATACAGCCAATGCTTCAGTTGTGCAGGATTCAGACTCTTTAAAGGCTCTGTTTCTGAAGACCTGCCGGATGTATCCCCGTCTTTTTGTAGCCTTGGTTTATACACCCCAATCGGGTTTATGGCTGATGGCTACACCTGAAATTCTGCTCAAAGGTGAACAGAATCAGATGGCAACCATGTCGCTGGCAGGCACCCAAAAGGCTGAACCTTCCAAGACCGTAGCCGATTATCCTGTAGAAGGGATAGAATGGTCGGAGAAGAACAGAGAGGAACAGCAGTATGTAACCGATTATATCGAGGATTGCATCAAGGTCTTTTCGGATGAATATCAGAAGAAGGGACCTTATACCACGATGGCTGCCAATCTCTATCATCTCCGTACAGACATTGCTTTCCGTCTGCATGATACGGGGCGTCTGGGCGATGTGCTCGATGCCTTATATCCTACGCCTGCCGTCTGCGGAATACCGAAGGATGAAGCTCGCCGGTTTATCCTGCAGTATGAACATCAGTCGCGCAAATATTATAGTGGTTTTGTGGGACCGATTTCGCCGAAAGGAAAGACGCATCTCTATGTTTCCCTGCGCTGCATGAACATTCTGGATGACGGCTCCTGCGAACTCTATGCCGGAGGCGGATTGCTGAAGGAAAGCGAGATGGAGAAGGAGTGGAAGGAAACTGAAGCTAAGATGCAGACCATCCTGTCGGTCCTGTAAAGGTCTTGCAGAGAAATGATAGGGATTCATTCTGATTTTATAATGCTAAAAGACAAAAGCTCTTCAAGAATCTGAAAACATAAAAACAACCTAAAAAATAAGGTGAAATGTATAGCAATAAAGAAAACGTCAATATTTTGACAAGTTTACTGGTAGCGCATGGTGTTCGCCATGCTGTAGTGTGTCCGGGCAGCAGAAATGCAGCTATAGTTCATAATCTCAACGAGTGTGAAGACATTACTTGCTATCCTGTAACCGACGAACGTAGCGCCGGCTTCCAAGCTCTTGGACTTTCTATGGCTGAAGGTTATCAGCCTGTTGTAGTGTGTGTGACTTCGGGTTCTGCATTGCTCAATCTTTATCCGGCAGTAGCTGAGGCTTATTATCAGCAAATCCCGCTCATCGTGATTTCTGCCGACAGACCGGCACAGTGGATTAACCAGCTGGATGGTCAGACGCTTCCTCAGCCTGATGCTTTGGGGCAGATGGTAAGAAAAGCAGTATCTCTGCCAGAAGTGTTCGAAGGTGAGCAGCAGGAAGAGATGCATTGGTATTGCAACCGGCTGGTCAACGAAGCGCTGTTGAAAAGCATGGGGCGGGTAAAGGGTCCTGTACACATCAATGTACCTATCTCTGAGCCTTTCTATTCGTTTACGAAAGAAGCTTTGCCCGTTGAGCGCAAGATAGAGGTTGCTTACTGCAGGGCAAATATTGACACATTTGATGGAACCCCTTTTGAATGTGTGTTAAAAGCCAAACGTCCTTTGTTGGTAATAGGACAGTTGGACAATACCGAAAAATATGTAGACTTGTTGGCTTATATTGACCGGATGCCTATATTATGGGAATCTCTGGCAATGCCACCTTATCTATATAAGGTTCAGGAAGAACTGGGAGAAGATTGGAATAAAACCACCTTGTATGGCGCTTTCGAGAATTTGCTGGATGAAATAAAGGACGATGAAAGATTCCGTCCTGACCTGGTGGTTTATATAGGTGGACATATTGTGAGCAAGAAGTTGAAATCTTATCTGCGTTCGCTTAAAGGAGTTGAGCAGATAAGAATCTCGCAAGAGGCTGATATCGAAGATACGTTCATGCATCTTACTAAAGTGATGGATTTGCCAAACAGTGATGCCATGTCATGGTTGGGTAATTTTGGCTGGCACAACCACTGGGAGGATTATCGCAAATTGTGGATGGATGCGTTGGCTAAAAGCTATGAACGCAAAGAGAACTTCAAGCCTGAGTTCAGCAGTCTGGCTACCGTAAAGGAATTCTTCAGCCAGCTTCAGAAAGTTGAGCCTCAGGATTTCAAAGCGTTCACCTTAGGCGGTAAAGATGCTCAGGACGATGGTATCTATGACCGCGAATTCGATACATTCCTTCCAGGTATGATGAGCAGCGTCATCTCGGGCAACAGTTCTGCCATCCGGTTGATGAATCAGTATGCCGACCGCCATGTTTACTGCAATCGTGGGGTGAACGGCA